>NZ_VTRV01000145.1 GCF_008274655.1 Cognatilysobacter lacus
ATCGCCGCGGGTTCGGTAATCGCTTCCGGGTTTGCCGGCAGTTCGTCCATGGACGGCGCCGACGGCCGCTCCTCGGGCAACTGATCCATCGGCTCGGGCGACGGCGTCATGCCCGACGGGCGCGCAGGCGGAACCAGTGGTTCGGCCGCCGCGACGGGCACCGATACGCCGGGCTGTGCGGCGGGCGATGCAGCGGCGGGACGCGACAGCGCGGTCGCACCGGTTTCAGCCGGAATACCGGCCGCGCTGCGGATTTCGCCCAGCAACGTCGCCAGCTCCGTCGAAGCGACCGGTCGTCCGAGGCGATACGGCGTCTGTGTTCGGGGCGCGGCCGTCAGCCCCACGACGTGCTTGCCCGCGGCATGAAGCCGCAGCCAGCTCATCGGGCCGTACATGCTGTCCATGTCGACGACAACGTAGTCCGCATGCGTGTCGGGCACCAGCTGCCAACCGCCGCCCGACGCTGCCGATGCCTGCTCGAAGGCGTGTCGAAGCTCGCTCTCGGTCGACGCGTCCATGCCGGTGAATCCGAGTGTCAGTGCGGCCATTGCATCTCTGCCAGGTGAATCCCCCGAGTGTTGCGAATGGGTACGGCGCCGTCAACGCGCGCGTCGCGCTGCTGCGCCATGCAGCGGGCCCGACATCGCCGATTCGTGAACGGGCACGCAGTACGCGAACTCAGACCGCGAGGCGCCGGGCGCGCTTGGGCAGGTGCGCCTTCAGGAATTCCATCTGGTCCGCCAGGATGTGGCGGTTGGACAGGATCAGGTGCTCGATCCAGCTGGGACGGAACGGCACGGCGAGCAGCGGCATGCCGGCCTGCTGCGGTGTGCGGTTGCGCTTGCGCGAATTGCACGGGAAGCAGGCGGCGACCACGTTCTCCCAGCTGTCGCGGCCGCCCTTGGAAAGCGGCATCACGTGGTCGCGCGTGAGCTGGCTGCGCGGGTAGACGTCGCCGCAGTAGAGGCACAGGTGCGCGTCGCGCGCGAACAGGGCCGGGTTGGTCAGTGCCGGCGTCGGGTTGAGCGCATGTGCGCGGGCCCGGCCGCGCGTGGCCACGATGGGATGCAGCTCGATCAGGCTGCGCTCGCCGGTGGCGCGGGCAAGGCCGCCGTGCACGCGCAGGCAGGGCTCGCCGAGGGTCCAGGCGACGGCGTCGCGGGCATACAGGCAGGTCGCCTCGTGCCAGTGCAGCCAGTCGAGGACGTGGCCGTGCGCATCGAGCGACAACAGCCTGACACCGTCCAGCGGGAAGCCGCCGGGCGGAGGCGAAAGCGGCTCCGCCGACCACACGGCATCGCGGTCGACGAGTCGCAGGCGGGCAGGGTGGTTCGCCATGCCCCGAGCTTATAACGCCCCCGTGCCCGATGCGCGTCCGCGTACGCGGCGCGCGGCCCCGTTCAGCGTCCGGCGTCGAACGCCTCGGCGTCGAGCGCCATCAACGAGGGCGCGCCGCTGCGGATTGCCGCCGCGTGCGCCAGCGTGCGCGGCAGGATCCGTTCGAAGTAGAAGCGTGCGGTCGCGCGCTTTCCCTCGGCGAATGCGGTCGTGGGCGTCGCATCGCGAAGGGCGGCCAGGCTGCGCGCCCACCAGTACGCGAGGCACGTGTAACCCGAAAACATCAGGTAGTCGTAGGCCGCGGCGCCGAGTTCGTCGGCATCGCTGCCGGTGCGCTGTGCGATCTCGATGCTCAACTGCTGCCATTGGCCGGCGAGGTGCGTCAGCGACGCGCAGTAGCCGCCGATTTCCCTGTCATTCGCGTTGGCTTCGCAGAAGCTGCGGATTCGACCGAGCATCGCTTCGAGGCCGGCGCCCTTGAGCTGCATGACCTTGCGGCCGAGCAGGTCGAGCGCCTGGATGCCGGTGGTGCCTTCGTAAAGCGTGGTGATGCGCGCATCGCGTGCCAGCTGCTCCATGCCGTGCTCACGGATATAGCCGTGTCCGCCAAAGCACTGCAGTGCGTCGTACGTGATCTCGACGCTCCACTCGGTCAGGCACGCCTTCACGATGGGCGTCAGGAAGCCGACCAGCGCATCGGCCTGCGCACGTTCGGTTCCGCTCTCGCCACGGGATGCGATGTCGAACTGCATCGCCGCGTCGTACGCGAGCGCACGCCCGCCTTCGACCAGCGCCTTGCCCGTCAGCAGCATTCGACGAACATCCGCATGCACGATGATCGGATCGGCCGGCTTGTCCGGGAATTTGGTACCCGTGGCCGAGCGCATCTGCAGGCGATCCTTCGCGTACTCCACCGCGTTCTGGTACGCGCGGTCGGAAACGCCCAGGCCTTGCAGCCCGACCGCGAGGCGCGCGGTATTCATCATCACGAACATCGCCATCAGGCCCTTGTGGGGCTCCCCGACGAGGTAGCCTTCGGCGCCGTCGAAATTCATCACGCATGTCGCCGAGCCGTGGATACCCATCTTGTGTTCCAGGCTGCCGCAGCGGACGGTGTTGCGCTCGCCGATCGAGCCGTCCTGCGCGACACGGAACTTCGGCACGACGAAGAGCGAGATGCCGCGGCTGCCTGCCGGCGCGTCCGGGAGCTTCGCCAGCACGAGATGGACGATGTTGTCCGTCATGTCGTGCTCGCCGGCGGTGATGAAGATCTTGGTGCCGGAGATCGCGTAGGTGTCGTCACCGCGCGGCTCGGCACGCGTGCGCAGCAGGCCGAGGTCGGTCCCGCAATGCGGTTCGGTCAGGCACATGGTGCCGGTCCACCGGCCCTCGACCAGCGGCTTGAGGAACACCTCGCGCTGCCAGTCGGTGCCGAATGCCATGAGTGCTTCGGTGGCGCCGTTCGACAGCAGCGGAAAGTTGCCCCAGGCGAGGTTCGCGGCGTCGATCATTTCCTTGATCGGGAAACCGACCAGGTGCGGCAGGCCCTGTCCGCCGTGTTCGGTCGGCGTGACCAGACCCGTCCAGCCGCCGTCCACGTACTGCGCGTACGCCTGCTTGAACCCCGGAGGCGTGCGCACGTCGCCCGTGGCCACATCGAGGCTGCAGCCAACTTCGTCGCCGACGGCGTTCAACGGTGCGAGTACTTCGGTCGCGAAGCGCGCACCTTCGTCGAGGACGGCGTCGAGCACATCGCGAGTGGCATCGGCGAAGCCAAGCCGCGCGAATTCCCGTTCGGCCTGGAGCAGGTCGAACAGCACGAAGCGCATGTCGGTCAGCGGGGCGTCGTAACGACTCATCGTGGCTCCAGATCAGCGGAGGACGCCGGGCAGGCCGGGCGCGGGGTTGAGCGCGCTGCGGTGCTCGACGTCGAAGGTCTTCTGCGATTTCTTTTCCGGCGTGGCCGCGATTTCACCCTTCAGCGCGTAGTCGATGCCGCGACCGGCGGCCAGTGCGTCGGCCACGGCGAGTTTCGCGGCGGTCGACGGTTGCAGCGTGATTGACACGACGTCGGCCGACTCCGGGCCGATGTCGACCGCGGGCGTCGCCACGATGTCGCCGGCAGGTTGCGTACCCGCAGTGAGCGCCAGGCGGACGCGATCGAAGCGCATCGGGATCGAGCTGTAATTCTGCAGGCGCAGCTGCACGTCCCACGCGCCGTCGGCGCGCACGGTCAGTTGTTGCAGCTGTGCGGTGGGCTCGGACACGCGGCGCACCGGGCCGTGCGTGCACGCGGCGAGGACGGTGGCGAACAGCAATGCCAGGACGGTGCGGAAGGTCGCGCGCATCGGCGGCTCCTGTCGGGGAATCAGCCGAGCATACCGTCCCGCACGGTCGCGGCGTCGACGTCGCGTCTGCGCCGGGCGGGACGCGGCGGCGATACTGGGGGTCGAATCACGGAGCAGTCGATGATCCGGTCGAATCTGAAACGCATTCCGCCGGGGGTCTGGGCCCTTGGCTGGGTCAGCCTGTTCATGGACTTCGGGTCCGAGATGGTTCATTCGCTGCTGCCGCTGCTGTTGGCGGGGCCTCTCGGCGCCAGCGCGTTGGCGATCGGGCTGATCGAAGGCGTGGCCGAAGCCCTCGTGCTCGTGACCAAGCTGCTCTCGGGCTATGCAAGCGATGCGCTCGGCAAGCGCAAGCCGGTCGTGGTGCTCGGCTACGGGCTGGCGGCGCTGGTGAAGCCGGTGTTCCCCATGGCCCAGTCGCTGTCGATGGTGGTGAGCGCGCGGTTGCTCGACCGGTTTGGCAAGGGGATCCGCGGCGCACCGCGCGACGCCCTGATGAGCGACATCGTGCCGCCCGAACTGCGTGGCGCGAGCTTCGGGCTCCGGCAGTCGATGGACACGGTGGGCGCGGTGATCGGCCCGCTCGTGGCGATGGCATTGATGCTGGCGTTCAACGACGACATTCGTCGCGTGCTCTGGTACGCCGTGCTTCCCAGTCTCGTTTCGGTAGCCATTCTCGTGCGCTTCGTCCGCGAGCCCGAGCGTGTCGGCGACAACGCGCCGCGTGCGAGGCTGCCGATCACGCGCGATGGCCTGAGCGCACTCGGTCCCGCCTACTGGCGCGTGGTCGCCATCGGCGCGCTGCTGTCCTTGGCGCGTTTCAGCGAAGCGTTCCTGATCCTGCGCGCCGACCAGCTCGGCCTCGCCAAGGCATATGCGCCGCTGGTGCTTGTGGTCATGAGCCTGGTCTACACGTTGAGCTCGTACCCGGCGGGCGCGCTCAGCGATCGGCTGGGACGGCGCGGCGTGCTGATCGCGGGCCTGGCGGTGCTGGTCGTCGCCGACCTGGTGCTGGCGCTCGCCCGCGGGCCGGCGCTCGCGCTCGTCGGGGCGTCGCTGTGGGGCCTGCACATGGGGCTGACCCAGGGCGTGCTCGGCGCATTCGTCGCCGACTACGCGCCGAAGGATTTCCGCGGGACTGCGTTCGGCGTGTTCAGCCTCGCCTCCGGCGTCGCGCTGCTGATCGCGAGTGCGGTGGCGGGCGCGCTGTGGGACTGGCAGGGCGCGCCGGCCACGTTCATCGCAGGCGCGCTGTTCGCGACGCTCTGCGGCGTCGCTTCGTTCGCGTTACCGCGTCGGATCCGTTAGCCCGACTAGTCGAGAAGCCCCTTGCGAAGCGCGTAGCGCACCAGCTCGGCGGTGTTGCGCACGCCAACCTTGTCGAGCACGCGGGCGCGGTGGTTCTCGGCGGTTTTCGCGCTGATGTCGAGCTCGCGCGCGACCTCCTTGGTCGTGTGGCCTTCGGCGATCAGGTGGAACACCTCGCGCTCGCGCGCGGTGAGCCGCCCGTAGGGATCGTCAGCGCTTCGCTCGGGATTCTGCAGTTGCTGCGCCAATGCGCGCGCCGCCTGCGGCCCGAAATGACCGCGCCCGGCGTGCAGGTTGCGCACCGCCACCAGCAGTTCCGAAGCCGCGCTGTCCTTCACCAGATAGCCGGATGCCCCCGAGCGCACCGCCTGCAGCACGTACTCGTCCTCCTGGTGCATCGTCAGCACGAGCACGCGCGTATCGGGGAGCGCCTCGCGCAGACGCCGCACGACCTCGATGCCGCCGAGGCGCGGCATCGAGAGATCGGCGACGACGACATCCGGGCGCGTTTCCAGCGCCTTGGCGACCGTCTCGATGCCGTCGGCGGCCTGCGCCACCACGACGACGTCGCCTTCCGACTGCAGCAGCCCGACGAGGCTTTCGCGCACCAGCGTGTGGTCGTCGGCGATGAGGATGCGGATCGGCATGCCCACACCCTGCGTGCGCGCTGGCATCGACGTCAAGAAACGTCAGAGGCCCTGCAGCGGCACGACGGCGCGGATGCGCGTTCCATCGCCAGGCGCCGAATGCACTTCGAGCCGGGCCTGGAAGAGCCGCAGGCGCTCGCGCATGCCCGACAGGCCGCTTCCGCCCGCGGTCGCCGCGGGATCGAAACCGATGCCGTCATCCACCACCTGAAGCTGCACCTGTCCCTCGCGTTCGACCAGCCGCAGCAGCACGCTATGCGCCCTCGCGTGCTTGGCGATGTTGTTGAGAGCTTCCTGCGCGACGCGGAACAGCAGGGTTTCGCGCTCGCCGTCGAGCGGGGGCAGCGGTTCGATCTCCACCGCGATCGAGATGCCCGCCGACTCGCCGATGCTGCGACCCAGCCAGCGCAGCGCGGGCTCAAGCCCGAGATCATCGAGGATCGGCGGGCGCAGCAGGCGCGACAGTTCGCGCGTGTCCTCCAGCGTGCCGGCGCAGAGCTGGATCGCGGCTTCGAGCGAATCATGCAGCGGCGTATGGGCACCGACCGAATCGCGCAGCTGGGCGAGCCGGTGTTTCAGCGCCGTCAGGTTCTGTCCGATTCCGTCGTGGAGGTCGCGCGCGAGGCGGCGTCGCTCGTCCTCCTGCACGCGCAACACGGAGCGGCCGAGGCGGCGGAACTCGCGTTCGTTCGCCTCCAGGCGCTCGAGCAGGCGGGTGTAGCGATCGGGGTCGGCGGTTCCGGTCATGGCGTTGCGTCCGGGGCAGTTGCGCCTTTCGCGGCGGGGAGATGCGACGTGAATCGCGCGCGGGCGTCGCGGGCCGCAGCGTCCGCATCCAGCGCGGCAGCTTCGTCACCGGTGAGGCGATGAGCCTGCGCCGCGCGCGCGTGGATGGATGCGCAGACCCGGCTTGAGTTGTCGCGCAGCCATGGCGCCGCTTCGCGGTACAGGCGCAACGCCGTCGTTGGGTCGCGCCGACCGATCGCGTGAGTGATCGCCACGTCGATCCAGTCCAGTCGAACGCTGGCATTGCCGAGGCTGGCGGTCGGAGCGTCGAGCGGTGCAGGGTCGCGGCCGCTCAGCCGCGCGTCGATCACGTCGAGGTCGAGCTGCAACTGGC
>NZ_VTRV01000146.1 GCF_008274655.1 Cognatilysobacter lacus
GTGGCGCCAGGCCGTGCTCGACCGCATCCGCGAGGGCCTCCTGCTGCCCGCGCGTGCCGCGCTGGGACCGAAGGCCGGGATGCCGGAATTCGCGCAGATCGAAGGCATCGCGTGGCCGCTGGTGACGCAGCGCCCGCTCAACCTGCTGGATCCGCGCTTCGCCTCCTGGGATGCGCTCTTCGAAGACGCGGCCGCCGACGTGCGCGCGCAGCTTATGCAGCGGGGCGCTCTGCGCGACCGCACGTGGGGCGAGCGCAACACGGCGTCCATCTGCCATCCGCTGGTGAAGGCGCTGCCGTTCATGCGCCGCGCGCTTTGCATGCCCGCCGAGCCGCTCGACGGCGATTCGCTGGCGCCGCGCGCGATGGAGCGCGACTTCGGCGCGTCGGAACGCATGGTGGTGTCACCCGGACGCGAGGCCGACGGGATCACGCACATGCCGGGCGGCCAGAGTGGCCATCCGCTGTCGCCGTTCTGGGGCGCCGGCCACGAGGCCTGGGTCCACGGACGCCCGACGCCGTTCCTGCCAGGGCCCGCGCGTTACGTGCTGACGGCGACGCCGGCGAAGTAGTTCGCGTCGCGCCGGATGCGCGTCGCTCGCGACGCTGCGCGACTACGTGCGTTGCCGTCGCAAGCCTGTGCCGCTTGCACCCCTAGAGCGCTGCCGCTACCCGCGCGCGCTCCACGTGGCGCATCAGCAAGGGCAGGAGTTCCTCGAATGGCATCGGGCGCCCCAGCAGGTAACCCTGCACCTCGTCGATGTGCCGCGCGCGCAGCCAATCGAGCTGCATCGACGTCTCGACGCCTTCGGCGACCGTTCGGATGTCGAGCGCATGCGCGAGCCCGATGATCGAGTTGCAGATCGCTGCATCGTCATCGTCGCTGCCGAGGTCGCGTACGAATGAACGGTCGATCTTCAGGCGGTCGATCGGAAAACGCTTGAGGTAGGCAAGGCTCGAATAGCCCGTGCCGAAGTCGTCGATCGAGAAGCTCACGCCCATGTCCACGATCTGGCGCATCAGCTCGATCGCGCGTTCCGGATCCTGCATCAGCAGGCCTTCGGTGATCTCCAGTTCCAGCACGTCGCCGGGAAGGCGGTGCGCCTTGATGGTGTCGCGCACGTGGTTGACGAGGTCGTCATTGAACTGCGCGGGCGAAACGTTCACGGCGACGCGCAGCGCGGGAAGGCCGGCGTCCGCGAGCAGGCGGTAGTGGCGTGCCGCCTCGTCGAGTACCCGCCTGCCGAGCTCGACGATGAGCCCGCTCTCCTCGCACACCGGGATGAATTCGCCGGGCAGCAGCAGGCCGCGCTCCGGGTGCCGCCAGCGCACCAGCGTTTCCAGTGCGACCGGACGGTCGAGGCCATCGAACAGCGGCTGGAAAACGGGCACGAACTCATCGCGCTCCAGCGCGCGCCGGAGTTCGGCCACCAGCTGCACGCGGCGCGAAACGCCGTCGACGAACTCGTTCTGGAACGGCACGGCGCGATTACGGCCCTGGCGCTTGGCCTGGTGCATGGCCACGTCGCCGTGCTTCAGCACCGTCTCGACGTCGGTGCCGGCCTCGGGGAAGCGGCACCAGCCAATGCTGGCCGTGAGCGTCTGCTGCGAACTGCCCGTCTCGATCGGAACGCTGAGCGCCTCGCTGATGCGGCGGATCACTTCGAGCGCGCCCGAATCCCCCATCTGCTCGGTGAGGATGATCACGAATTCGTCGCCGCCGAAACGCGCGACGGTGTCGGTTTCGCGGGCCACCGAAAGCAGGCGCCGCGCGACCTCGCACAACACCTGGTCGCCCGCGGTATGGCCGAGGGTGTCGTTGACCAGCTTGAAATCGTCGAGGTCGACGAAGATCAGCACGCCGTCGCGGCCGTAGCGCTGCGCGTTTAGCAGCGCCTGGTGCAGGCGGTCCTGCAGCAGCTGCCGGTTGGGCAGGTCGGTCAGTGCATCGTGCGTGGCGCGATAGGCGAGGCGTTCCTCGTAGTTCTCGCGCTCGCTCATATCGAGCATGCCGCCGACCATGCGGATCGCGCGGCCGGTGGAGTCGCGCTGGATGAAGGCGCGGTCGATCACGAGTACGTAGCTGCCGTCGCCGCAGCGATACCGGTACTGCGCCTGCCATTCGGCGTCGCCGTGCTCCAGCGCGTGTACGAGACCGGATGTCACGCGGCCGTGGTCGGCAGGATGGATGCGCGCGTACCACTCCTCGACCCCGGGCAACGGCTCGGGCAAGGCGCCGAAGCGCGTGTAATAGCTCTCGCTCCACCAGATGTCGCCGGTGGTCGGATCGTAGTCGTAGATGGCGTCGCTCGTGGCGCGTGAAACCAGCCGGAAGCGTTCCTCGGCGCGCTCACGCTCGGTCACGTCGTGCGCGGCGACCAGGCGCGAGCGGCGGCCTTCGAAGTCGATGTCGTGGTTGTGGATCGCCATCCGCATGACACGGCCGTCGCGATGCAGGTGCGTCCACACGCGGCCCTGCGGGCGCAGGGGCGAATCATTGCGAGCGGCGTCGATGAGCGCGTCGCTGTCGCACTCGGGGCGGATCGAATGCATGCTCGCGCCGACCAGCTCCTCGCGCGGATAACCGTAGTGCGCAACCATCGCGTCGTTCACCGCGGTGATGGTCAGCGACTCGCGATCGAAGACCCACATCGGCAGCGGGTTGTGCTCGAACAGGAAGCGATAGTCGGCCTCGGCGTGCAACGCGCGCTCACGGGCCTCGACAAGTTCGGTGATGTCCTGTTGGAAGCCGCGGACGATAGGCTCGCCGTGTTCGTTGGTCGTGCAAACCGAACGCACCAGCACCACGCGTTCCGCGCCATCCGGACGACGGATGCGGAACTGGATCTCGTTGGGCGTGCCGTCCGGCAACACCGTGTCGCCGTTCGCGAGGACCCGGTCGCGGTCCTCGGGATGCACCAGTTCCAACACCTCGTCGAGCGGCATGATGCGGGTGTCTTCGGGCAGCCCGTAGATTCGCGCGCCCTCGGCCGACACATGGATCACGTTGGCGAGTGGATCCCATTCGTACTCGCCCAGTTTCGCCAGGCTCTGCGCCTGTTGCAGGCGCTCCTCGCGGTTACGCACCGTCTGCAGCGCGCCCGCAAGCCGTTCGATGAGCGCGTCCTGATCTTCGCGCGCGCGGTCGAAGCGGCGCACGACCCAGCTCCAGGCCAGCGCCATCAGCAGCGCGACCAGCACGATCGACGCGGCCGGATGCGCCCACAGGTCGATGAGACGCGGCGGCTCGGTGCCGACGACGATGGTGAGGCCCGTTCCGGGCAGGCGTCGGAACCTGTGCTCGCGACGGCGCCCGTCGCTGACGGTCCTGGAGGTGTAACGGCCCTCGCGCACGCCTCGCAGCTCCGGGCTGAACAGCGGCGAGGCGGCCATCGATCGGCCGGTCGCCTGCGCCGTGTCGAACGACCCCGCGACGAGCAGACGGCGATCCTGGACCAGGCTGACGAAGTCGTCATCGCCCAGGCCGTACCCCTTCACGACAGCCGTGAGCAGATCGGCATCGACGCGCGCCGAGACGATTCGATCGCCTACCCGGCGCGAGACCGGCAGACGCCAGTGCCCGCCGTCGTCGACAGGTGCGCCCACCCGCGTCTGCGTGCCGATCCCGGTGTCCGACGGCGTCGCGGCACGGACTGAAAGCCCTCGCATCTCGACGATCGTGTGCGCGGCCGCCCCGCCCGGGGGCGCCGCTGCGGCGAGTTGCTGGCCGACCAGGAACAGCCGGTCGAGAAGCTGTCGCTGGACCGCGTCGGTCACGAGCCGGCTGCGTTGCTCGTGCACGGCCTGGTAGTCGTGATATTCGGTTACCACCAGCACCGCGGCGATCACGGGCAGCAGCGCGACGAGGCTCCAGCCGATCGCGAGCAGCCGCGTGCGCTGCCGGTCGCGGGGGGTGCCCGCGGCGGCCGTCGACTGCCTGTCGCTCGCTTCAAGTGAACTCATGCCGCCCCGTCATCCATGCCCGACCTGCCGGCGACCGAACGGCCGCCGGCCACGCCGCTTGCTAATGATCGTTAACGGGCGGGGCGCGGCGGGGCTTGAGTCACGCAGGCGTGACGCGCGTCGCTTCTGCCGCGTGCGCCACGCCCGTCTGGGGCACATTCGAAGCTGCGTGGACCCCCGCTACCGCGCGCCCGGACGGATCGGCGGCGGCCGCGAAGGCGGCGTCCCATGCGATCGCGGCGGGCGTCGAGCAGGCGATCGAGCGCCCGCCGGGCACCGTACGCGCGCACGCATCGCCAGGGAACCAGCGCTCGAAGTGGCTGCGGTAGAGGTAGGCCTCCTTGGTCTGCGGCGGGTTCACGACGAAGCGCTGCCCGGCCGTGGCGAGCGCGCTGTCCGCCACCTCGCGGGATGCATGCGCCTTGAGCGAGTCGATCCAGCCATAGCCGACGCCGTCGCTGAACTGCTCCTTCTGGCGCCAGAGGATCGACTCCGGCAGCCAGCCTTCGAAGGCCTCCCGCAGGATCGCCTTCTCGATGCGTCCGCCGCCGGCCATCTTGGCGGACGCGTCCATGCGCATGGCGACGTCGAGGAACTCCGTGTCGAGGAACGGCACGCGCGCCTCGACGCCCCAGGCCATCATCGACTTGTTCGCGCGGAGGCAGTCGTACTGGTGCAGGCCCTCGAGCTTGCGCACGGTTTCCTCGTGGAACTCGCGGGCATCCGGCGCCTTGTGGAAGTACAGGTAGCCGCCGAAGATCTCGTCGCTGCCCTCGCCCGACAGCACCATCTTGATGCCCATCGCGCGGATGCGGCGCGCCAGCAGGAACATCGGCGTGGACGCGCGGATGGTGGTGACGTCGTAGGTCTCGACGTGGCGGATCACCTCGGGTAACGCGTCGATGCCCTCCTCCACCGTGTAGGTAAATCCGTGGTGGACGGTGCCGATGGCGTCGGCCGCCAGCTGCGCGGCGGCCAGGTCGGGCGAGCCATCGAGCCCGATCGCGAACGAATGCAGCCGTGGCCACCACGCTTCGCTGCGTTCGTCGTCCTCGATGCGAAGGCGTGCGTGGCGGGCCGCGATGGCCGCCACCAGCGACGAATCCAACCCGCCCGACAGCAGCACGCCGTAAGGGACGTCGCTCATCATCTGCCGCTGCACGGCGCGCTCCAGCGCATCGCGCAATGTCTGGGCATCGACTGCGAGGCCGTGCGTGGCGTCGTAGTCGCGCCAGTCGCGCTCGTGATAGCGCGCGATCCGGCCGGTGGCGCTGTCATACCAGTGCCCGGGAGGAAACGGCGCGACGTCGCGACAGGTGCGCGCAATCGCCTTCATTTCCGATGCGCCCCAGACCCGCCCATCCGCGTCATGGCCCCAGTACAACGGGCAGACACCAACGGGATCGCGCGCGATGACGAAGCGCTCGCGGACCGCATCCCAAAGCGCGAACGCGAAGATCCCGTTGAGCCGATCGAGCCATGCGCCGATGTCATCGCCGGACGCGTAAAGCGCGCTGATCGGTTCGCAGTCCGAACCGGTGGCGAACGGGTAGTCGTGCATTTCGGCACGCAGCTCGCGATGGTTGTAGATCTCCCCGTTCACCGCCAGCACCACGCTGCTGTCGCGCGAGACGATCGGCTGCGCACCGCCGACGGGGTCGACGATTGCGAGACGCTCATGCACCAGAAGTGCGTGGCGCTCGGCGTAAACGCCGCTCCAGTCGGGGCCGCGGTGGCGCTGCTGCGCCGACATGGCGAGCGCGGACGGGCGCAGCGGACGGAGGTCTGCAGCAGGACGGAGGTCGAAGGCCGCGAGGATCGAGCACATGTCGGGTTTCTCTTTCACTGGGGGATGAAAACGAAAAAGCCCGCGCTTTTCGGCGCGGGCTTCGAGGTCGATCAGCGTGTGGTGCGCGCGCTAATCGCCGGCCCGCGGGAGGCTGGCGTT
Organism: Cognatilysobacter lacus; assembly: GCF_008274655.1. Taxonomy (GTDB): domain Bacteria; phylum Pseudomonadota; class Gammaproteobacteria; order Xanthomonadales; family Xanthomonadaceae; genus Cognatilysobacter; species Cognatilysobacter lacus. The sequence goes on from NZ_VTRV01000146.1 coordinate 5,911, forward strand.
ATTGCTATTGTTATTGACGCGCGCGCACGCGCCGCGGCTGCGGTGCGAGTTGTCGAGGGCGCGGGCGGACGTCATGGCTCGATCCTGCCGCGCATACGCGCAACGCACAAGTCAAAACGCGACCGTCCGTCAGCAGCGCGCGCGGGTCACCGGGCGCCCTTGCTACGCGCCCCGCGGCCCACCAAGCAGCCAAGACGGAAGGCTTCAACCGGCAGGCTAAAGCCGGGTCAGCAGCGCGAGGTCGTCGCGAAAGCCGCGGTAGGCCAGCTCACGCTCTTCGTCGCCGCTCTGCCTCAGCACCCACGAGGGGTGCATGGTCGCGAACGCGCGTCGGCCGGCTTCCAGCTCGAACCACTTCCCGTGCTGTTTCATCAGCGAAAAGTTCGCTCCGAAGACCGCCCTGGATGCGATGGCGCCCAGGCACACCACGATTTCCGGCTTCACCACCGAAAGCTCGCGCTCGAGCCACAGGTGGCAGGCCTTCTGCTCGGCCGGGGTGGGCTGCTTGTGGATGCGACGCTTGCCGCGCAACTCGAACTTGAAATGCTTGACCGCGTTGGTCATGTACAGCGCGGCGCGATCGATGCCGAGTTCGTCGAGCGCGCGGACAAGTACGCGGCCAGCGGGCCCGACGAAGGGCTCACCTTCCACGTCCTCGCGGCCACCCGGCTGTTCGCCGATCACGAATACATGTGCGCGCGCCGGCCCGCGGCCGAAGACGGTTTGCGTGGCCGGCCGCCACAGATCGCAGCGCTTGCATCCAGCGGCGGCCTCTCGGAGCGCCTTCAGGCCGCGACCGACAGGTTCCGGCGCGCTGCCCTCCGGGATATCCGCCGACGGCATGGCGCGACG
>NZ_VTRV01000147.1 GCF_008274655.1 Cognatilysobacter lacus
CAGCGACGAGCCTCCACGCCGGACGGCTGGCGGCCCTCGCCAGCACCCCGGGCTCGGGCGCGAGGGGGTTGCTGGCGTCGCCGCAGCGGTCACGGTCGAGCGCGACGTCGGCCTCTGCCGACTCCTTTCAGCGCCAGCGGACGGGGTCTGCACCCGGTGCACGCCGCGGCCGGCGGATCACGGCTCGAGGTTCGTGGAGAGCGGTGCGCGTGTGATAGGCCGCCGTTGGTCGCGCCCGAATGTCAGCGCATGCAACGGACTGCGGGCACCGGCTCACGCAAGCGCCGGGGCCGCAAGCATGACGACGTCCGCGGCGACGACGACCAGAACGACCACCTCGACGACAACGACCCCGCTGGACCACGACTGCGATCGTCCGCCCCAACGCAGCGCCCCGCCAAGAGAGCAACCAACGTATCGACTGCAGCAACGACCGCTAACGCAAACGGCAACGCGCGAGAACACAACATCGATCGCCCGACACGACAGTCGCCCTGCCCCGCCGCGCAGCACACCTGATGCATCTGCTGCACGCGCCGCCGCGTAGAACTCTGCGAAACCCTCGATCGTGGAGTTCCGATGCGCTTGCGTTCCCTGTTCGCCCCGGCGCTCGTTGCGCTTTTCGCACTCGGCTCGAGCGGTTGCGAGCGCGCGATATTCGCGGCGGCCAACCGTGGCGTCCGCCCTCCGGAGGCGACCGTCGTATTCTCGCAAGCCACGGGGCTTTCGCTCGACGTCTACCGCCCGCACGACGCCGACGGGCGCGCACCGGTCGTGGTGTTCTTCTACGGCGGCGGCTGGACGCGCGGCGAGCGCGCGCAGTACCGCTTCGTCGGGCGCAGGCTCGCTGAAGGCGGCGTGCTGACGATCGTCGCGGACTACAGGACGTGGCCAAGGGCGGGCTTTCCCGCCTTCGTCGACGATGCGGCGCAGGCCGTTGCGTGGGCGAATCAGCACGCGAGCCAGTACGGCGGCGATCCGTCGCGCGTGTTCGTCGCAGGTCACTCGGCCGGTGCGCAGATCGCCGCGCTTGTCGGTGCCGATGCGCGATACCTCGCACCTTACGGACTGAAGCCGCATGACCTCGCCGGCGTCATCGGGCTTTCGGGGCCCTACGACTTCGTGGTCGGCACGAAGTACGCGGCCATCTTCGGCGCGCCGTCGCAGTGGCCGGCCGCGCAGGCGGTAAACGCCGTCGACGGCGACGAACCGCCCTTCCTGCTCGTGCATGCCACGGGCGATCGCGTCGTGGATCCGGCCGACAGCCAGGAAATGGCGGATCGGCTGCGCAAGGCCGGCGTGCGTGCGGACCTGTTGATGGTGCCCGGCGGCGGCCACACAACGCCATTGCAAGGCCTGTACAGCCCGCATCGCGTGCCCGCCGTGCTGCCGGCAATCCTTCGATTCGTCGCGGCTCCGAACGGATGAGCGGCGAGCGCGCACCTACAATGCGCGCATGACAACGCTCCTGATCTCCGACCTCCACCTCGACGCGGAGCGACCGCAGGCCACAACCCTGTTCCTGCGCTTCCTGCGTGACGAAGCGCGCGGCGCCGATGCGCTTTACATCCTCGGCGACCTGTTCGAGGCGTGGGTCGGGGACGACGATCCATCCGAGGTCGGCGGGGCTGTGGCCCGAGGCGTGCGCGACCTGGTCGGCAGCGGCACGCCCGTGTTCTTCATGCACGGAAACCGCGACTTCCTGCTGGGGCCCGCCTACGCCGCGCGCGCCGGCATGCAGCTGCTCGACGACCCGACGGTGGTCACCCTCGGCGACCGCCGGGTGCTGCTCCTGCATGGCGACCTGCTCTGCACTGCCGACACCGACTACATGGCGTTCCGCGCGCAGACGCGCAAGTCCACATGGCAGGCGCAATTCCTGTCGCAGCCGCTTGCGGCGCGCGTCGCGTTCGCGGCGCGTGCACGGGAGCAGAGCCGCGCGGCGCAGGCGGCGCTGAAGGACGCAGGCACGATGGAAACCGTCACCGACGTCGCTCCCGCGACGGTGGCGGAGTACTTCGCGCGGTACGACGTCGACCTGATGATCCACGGCCACACGCATCGCCCGGCGATCCATCGGATCGATGCGAACGGACGCGAATGCCGCCGCGTCGTGCTCGGCGACTGGTACGAACAAGGTTCGGTGCTGCGCATGGCCGGCAGCGATCTGCGCCTGGACGCAATGGGCTGAATTCGCGGCAGGGGCTCATGCCGCAGCGACGCAGCGAACTCGCCGGTTCGTGACACTGCGTCGCCTGCCAACCCGCAGCCCGTTTAGCGCCGAGCGCGGCTCAGTTCGCCAATGCGTCGAGCGAGGCCAGCTCGTCCGCATCGAACCCTGCCTCGAGCCGCGCTTGGCGATTGAACGGCCCGTACAGCACAGCGCGCGCGTACTCGGCGAGCAGAGAGCGAAACGTCGTCGAAGGGTCCAGCCCTCGCTGCGCGCAATGCCACCGGAACCAGCGGCTGCCTGCCGCGACGTGCCCCACTTCCTCGCGCAGGATCACGTCGAGGATGTCGGCAGTCGCGTTGTCACCCCGCTGCCGCAGCTTCACGATCATGCCGGGCGTCACGTCCAGCCCGCGCGCTTCCAGCACGCGTGGCACCAGCGCCATGCGCGCGAGCCCGTCGTGCGCGGTCTTTTCCGCCATTTCCCACAGGCCGTTGTGCGCGTCGAACTCGCCGTAGTCCCGACCCAGTTCTACCAGCCGCGCGCGCAACAGCGCGAAGTGCCGCGCCTCGTCGTTCGCGACGTGAACCCAGTCGACATAGAAACGCGCGGGCATGTCGCGATATCGGTACACCGCATCCCAGGCCAGGTCGATGGCGTTGAATTCGATGTGGGCGATCGCGTGCACGAACGCTGCAAGCCCTTCATCGCTGCCGAATCCCCGTTTGGGAAGCTCGCGCGACGAAACGAGCCGCGGCCGCGCGGGGCGACCCGGCATCGCGATCGGCTCCGGCGGCGGCGCATCCGTGCACGGCGCGAGTTGACCGTCCACGAAACGCGCGAACGCGTCGAACGTCAGCGCGACCTTCGCCTCGGGCGTGGCGGCGCGCAGGCAAGCGTGCGCGGCCTCGTGCAGGCAAGCGGCCATCAGGCGACCGTGTCGTCTCCGTCGTCGACCGGGCCGGCGGCGCGTGAGCATTCCCAGCCGTCGGGATAACCGCCGAACGATTCGGCGAGCACGGTCAGCTCGGTTTCGAGACGCGTGATATCGGCGTGCTTCGGCGCCATGTGGCGGCTCGCGATCACCTGCCAGATGCCTTCGTCGTCGACTTCTGGCGTCGACAGCTGCAGGTCGGCCAGTTGCGAGGCGGCGTCGGCGAAGGCCCCGGCCGCGGCTTCGTCGCCGAACACCAGCAGGAAGTCGATGTCGCGCGCGACGGTGAGGTCGTCGCCGTCCTCGAGCATCGCGCGCAGCACGTCGCCGTTCTCGTCGTCCGGGATCATCGCCATTTGAAGTGACTTCATGTCAGATCGTCCGCCTCGCCTGCTTCGCGCTATCCGAACGCGCCTGACGGATGCGCTCGAAATAGCCGGGCTCCACGCCCGTCACGTATTCACCGTTGAAACAGGAGGAATCGAACGCGCCGATACGGTGCTTCGGGCCGGACACGGCTTCCTCCAGGTCGGCGAGATCCTGGTAGATCAGCCAGTCACAGCCCAGCAACGCCTGCACGTCGTCGTCGGTGCGGCCATGCGCGACCAGTTCGTCGGCCGACGGCATGTCGATGCCGTAGATGTTCGGATGGCGAACCGGCGGCGCCGCGGACGCCAGGTACACCTTCCGCGCGCCGGCGTCGCGCGCCATCTGCACGATCTGCTGCGACGTCGTTCCGCGCACGATCGAGTCATCGACCAGCAGCACGTTGCGGTTGCGGAACTCCAGCGGGATCGCATTGAGCTTGCGACGTACCGATTTCGCGCGCTCGCCCTGGCCCGGCATGATGAACGTGCGGCCCACGTAGCGATTCTTGATGAAGCCCTCGCGGTACTTCACGCCCAGCGTGTTGGCGATCTCCAGCGCCGCGTCGCGCGACGTATCGGGGATCGGGATGACCACGTCGATGTCGTGGTCCGGCCGCAGGCGAAGGATCTTCTCGCCCAGCTTCTGCCCCATGCGCATGCGCGCCTTGTGCACCGACACGTCGTCCATCATCGAGTCGGGCCGGGCGAAATAGACGTATTCGAAGATGCAGGGCGTCGCGGCGCGCTCTTCCGCGCAAGCGCGCGCGTGCAACGTGCCGTCGGCGGTCACCACGATGCCCTCGCCCGGGCGCACGTCGCGCAGGCGCTCGTAACCGAGGATGTCGAGCGCAACCGATTCGGAGGCAACGGCGTATTCGTCACGTCCGTCGCGCACGCGCTTGCCGAGGACCAGCGGGCGGATGCCATGCGTGTCGCGAAACGCGACCATGCCGAAACCGAGCACAACGGCCGTCACCGCATAGCCGCCGACGCAGCGCCGGTGCACGCCCTCGATGGCCTTGAACACCGACTCGGGCGACAGCTCGCCCTGGGTGTCGAGCTCATGCGCGAACACGTTGAGCAACACTTCGGAATCCGATTCCGTGTTGACGTTGCGCTTGTCCTGCTCGAACACCTCGCGGCGCAGCGCGTCGGTATTGATCAGGTTGCCGTTGTGCGCGAGCGCGATGCCGTAGGGCGAGTTGACGTAGAACGGCTGCGCCTCGTCACAACCGGCACTGCCCGCGGTCGGATAGCGGCAATGGCCGATGCCGAAGTTGCCGTGCAGCAGCTGCATCGACGCCTCGTCGAAAACATCGCTGACCAGCCCGTTGCCCTTGTGGACGCGGATTTTCGAGCCCGCGGCGGTGGCAATGCCGGCCGCGTCCTGCCCGCGGTGCTGCAGGACGGTCAGGCCGTCGTAGAGCTGTCCCGCGACGTCGCTTTGGCCGACGATTCCGATGATGCCGCACATGATTCGGTGTCCTGCAGGGGTGTCAGGCGGGGAGCCCGGGTAATGGGGGCAGTTCCGGGAAGGTTCGAGCGGGCATGCGGCCGTCGAGGTCGAGCCGTTCACGTGCCCACACCGGCAGCCACGTCGAAAGCCAGACCGCGCCGGGCTTGAACACCGGCACCAGCGCGGAGGCCTGCCACTGGCGTTGCCGCGGCATCGGCGTGAAGCCCAGAAGCAGCACGATCGCGCAGGCCATGACCGCGCCGCGCACGCTGCCGAGCGCGAGGCCCAGCGCACGATCGATGCCGCCCAGGCCCGCTGCAGCCAATGCTCGACGCGCGAGCATCGACAGCAAGGCGACCACGATCGCCACGCCGAGAAAGCACGCGCCGTATCCGATCAGCAGTTGCACCGGCGTTGGGTCGGGGCGGTCGGCGAGCATCCGCGCGACACCGCCGCCGAGTTCGAACGCCGCGGTGCCGCCGAGCAGCCACGCGAGGAACGACGCCACCACGCCGACGAAACCCCGCAGCAATCCTGTCAACGCCGAGACGCCGAGGATGGCGAGCAGCAGCCAGTCGAGCGGACTCATCTCAGGGATGCGGTCGCACGATGCCGCTGACGCCGAGCTTCGAGGCGATCTGCGAACGCAACGCGTCTGCCGCCGCGCGGTCGGCCGTCGGCCCAACGCGCACGCGACTCAAATTCCCGTGATCGGTGTGGACCTGCTCGACGAACGCGGAGAAACCTGCGGCGCGCGCGCGGTCACGCAGGCGCGTGGCCTCATCCGGGTTGGCGAAGGCGCCGAGTTGCACTGCGAAGCCGACGTTGGAGGCGGCCGGGGCCGGGGCCGCAGGCGGCGCACTGGGCTTCGGCGGCTCGGCGGGGGCGACCGGCGCGTGAACCGTGCCGGCGGTGACCGTCGTGCCTGAGACCGCCGCTGCAGCGGGAGTGGCTGGACGCGGCGCCGTGGAAACGTGCGCCTCCCCCGACGCAGGGTTCGTGACGCCCGCAGATGACGCCGCGGGAGCCACGACGTTGCCGGCCGCGGAGCTGCTGGCCCGGGTCGGGGCATCGAGCACCACGACGCGGGTGTTGACGTCGCTGCGCACGCGCCCGGCGGCGATCCGCGCGGCCTCGGCAGCCGCCGCGGTCGGATACGGGCCGATGCGAACGCGGTGGACCGTGCGCGTGCCCAGTGGGGCGGCTTCCTGGTATGCGGGAAGGTGAGCCGTCGCGAGCGCGGCGACAACCCGGGCGGCATCGGCGGCAGTGGCGTAGCTGCCGAAACTGACCGCGTAATCGCCAGCGGCGACCGCGGGCGCTGCATTTTCCGCGGAAGGCGTGTCGATTACAGCATCAGGCGCGGGCGGTGCCGGTGTGGGCAGAACCGCGCCACCGGCCGCGGCAGGCGCAAGCGGCAGGTCGAGCGTGCGCGTATCGCCGGCGGTGTCCGGTGCTGCGGGCACGTGCAGCGGAACGCTCGAGGCGCCGCTGTCGGGCGCCGGGCCCATCACCAGCAAGGGAAGGAAGACCACGGCGAGCGCAATGAGCACCGCCGCACCGAGCAGCCGCTGTTTGAGGGCAAGTTCCATCGCGTCCGCAAGCGGCGGGGGCGGCCCGCCTTGTCGGTGCCAATTATACGCGCCGCCCCTCGCGCGCCCCGGCCGCGCGGATCGCGTTCAGGCAGCGCCCGCGGCCGGCCGACCGAGCACGCGCAGCGCGTCGGCAGCGGTGTGGAACGAACCGAATACCAGCACGCGATCGCCCCGCGCAGCCCGCCCCGAGATCA
>NZ_VTRV01000148.1 GCF_008274655.1 Cognatilysobacter lacus
CGACGACACCGCCGCCGATCACGGCGATGTCGACCGCGTCGCGCCGGGTCATGCGCTGCGCCTGCCGTCGTCGGCGCGGCACAGCGCGGGCACGTCGCCGCGATAGCCCATCGCACCGCCCACCAGCCAGGCCTGCAACCAGGACGGATGATCGAGTGACAGCAACGCGAGCGAACGGAGCGGACGCAGCAGCGTTCCGGGTGCGATGCCGACGCGCAGCAGCCCATCCGAGAACGCGAGGGTGCGTCGTCGGTCCTCGCTGCGTCGGTCCACGTAACGCTGCAGCACGCTGCCGTGCCCGATCGCTGCTTGTCCGCCCTCGCCCAGCGCGACGGCGATTTCTTCCGCCAGCGTCAGCGCGTCGCGCAGGCCGAGGTTGAAACCCTGAGCGCCGAGCGGATGAATCGTCTGCGCCGCATTGCCGACAAGCACGGCGCACGGCGCGATGACGCGGCGCGCAATCACGCGGCGCCCCGCGTAGCGGCTGCGCTCGCCGCAGGCCAGCAGGCGTCCGTGGCGCCAGCCCAGTCGCGACTGCAGTCGCGCGAGGAACGCGTCTTCGTCGAGCGCCTGCACCGCATCGGCCTCGTCGTCGGCGACGCCATGCACGAGGCCGAAATGGCGGTCGGCACGCGGCAGCAACGCGGTGGGGCCGTGGTCGGTCAATCGTTCGTAGGCGGTGCCATCCGGCGCGCGCCCGGTGCGCAGGCGCGCGACGAACAACGCATGCCCGTACTCGTGCGAATCGGCCTCGATGCCGAGCGACGTGCGCAACGCGCTGGCCGTGCCGTCCGCCCCGACCACGAGCGGCGCGGCGAGCGTGATCGTTTCGCCGCCCTGGTCGAGCACGACGCTACGCAGCGCGCCGTCCATCGATGTCGACATCAGCCGCGCGGGCCGATATCGCGTGAGCCGTGACATCCGCTCCAGCCGTGCCTCCAGCGCCTGGCCGAAGTCCCGCGCGACGACGACCTGGCCGAACTCGGTGCGCCCGTAGCGCGTGGCGTCGAGCCGCGCCTGCCCGAAATCCCCCGCGCGCGTCACCACGATGCGGCGGATCGGGCCGCCGTGCGCCTCCAGCGCCTGCATCACGCCGAGCGCGGTCAGCGCGTTGATCGTGGCTTCGGCGAAGGACAGCGAGCGCTCGTCGAATACAGGCGGCAGTTCGCCCGCGGCCGCGGCGTCGACCAGCGCGATGTCGAGCCCGAGCGGCTCCAGCGCGAGCGCGAGGCTGGCACCGACCAAGCCGCCTCCGACGATGACCAGGTCGTGCATGCGCGGGGCGACGGCGTTCATGCGGCAATGATACGGCCTGCCCCGACGGGCTCCGCTAGAATGCAGGACTCGCCGGTGCTCGCGCCGGCCCCGTTTTCCGGAGCGACCGATGACCCCCACTGCCCAGCGCACCCTGATCCTCACGTTGCTCGCCGCGCTGATGGCGGCGACGCGCATCAATCATTTCGCGCCCGTGCCGGACGCGTCGTGGGCGGTGTTCTTCCTCGGCGGCGTCTACCTGTCCGCCTGGACGCGCTGGGCGTTTCCGCTGCTGATGGCCCTCGCTGTCGCCGTCGACTATGCGGTGATCAGCAGCACGGGCACCAACTTCTGGCAGCACTACTGCGTGTCGCCGGCCTACTGGTGCCTGGTGCCGGCGTACTTCTCGATGTGGGCGGGCGGCATGTGGCTGCGCAGCCGCGGCATCGCGCTCAACCTGCGCACGCTCGGCCTGGCCGGCGCGTCGCTGGTGACCGCCGCCGCGGTCTGCCAGCTCATCGCACAGGGCAGCTTCTACTGGGTCTCGGCTTCGGTCGCGTCACCGACGCTCGCGGGCTGGTGGCAGAACTACATCGACTGGCTGCCCGGCTACCTGACGACGGCCAGCGCATACGTCGCCGTCGCCGCGGTGGTGCACGTCGCCGCGACGTCGCTCGCGCGCGGCGGAGCGGACGCCGTCGCGACGCGCTGATGGGCAATCGCCTTTCGAAGATCTACACGCGCACCGGCGACGACGGCTCGACCGGGCTCGGCGATGGCACCCGTACCGGCAAGGATTCGCCGCGCGTCGATGCCTACGGCACGGTCGACGAGGCTAATTCATGCATCGGCCTGGTGCTCGCCGCCGGGTTGCCGACGGAGATCGCGCACCTGCTGACGTCGATCCAGCACCAGATGTTCGATCTCGGCGGCGAGCTGTGCATTCCCGGCCACGCGGCGATCGTGGACGCCGACGTCCAGCGGCTGGAAAGCGAACTGGACCGCTTCAACGACCCGCTGCCGCCGCTGAAGGATTTCATCCTGCCCGGCGGCGGCGAGGCGGCGGCGCGCTGCCACGTGGCACGCACCGTCGTGCGTCGCGCCGAGCGCGAATGCGTGGCGCTGTCGCGCGTGGAAGTCGTGCGTCCCGAAGCGATCCGTTATCTCAACCGGCTCTCGGACCTTCTGTTCGTGCTCGCCCGCGTGCTGGCCCGCTCGAGCGGGCATGGCGAAGTGATCTGGAACCACGAGCGGCGCCACGGTTGACCGGCCCGCTCCGCGCGGCCCAACGCGCGCCGGCGTCGCAAACGGTGACCGGCGCGAATGCGCCGCGGCGATAAGCGGCAGACACCGTGACCCCACCGCCTTTCGCCCCGGCGAGCGCGCGCCATCGATGACAATCAGCGGATGACCGACGCGCTACCCCTGCTGCTCCTCACCCATCCGGCCTGCGCGGCGCACACCGTGCCCGCCGGCCATGCCGAGCGCCCCGAACGGCTTGCGGCCGTCGTCGACGCGATTCGCGACACCTATCCCGACCTGCCATGGGCGCAGGCGCCGCTGGCGACGCGAGGGCAGCTCGCGCGCGTGCACGATGACGCGCTCATCCGCCAGGTGCTGGACACGCCGGTCGCCTCCGGCCACGTGCAGCTCGATCCCGACACGTTCCTGTCCCCAGGCGCCGCCGAGGCCGCATTGCGCTGCGCGGGCGCCGGCGTGGCGGCCGTCGACGCCGTGCTTTCCGGTCGCGCGCGACGCGTGTTCTGCGCGGTACGTCCGCCGGGTCATCACGCGACCCGCGACACCGCGATGGGCTTCTGCTTCTTCAACTCGATCGCGGTCGCCGCGGCGCACGCGCTCGACGCGCACGGGCTGTCGCGCGTGGCGATCGTCGACTTCGACGTGCACCACGGAAACGGCACGCAGGCGATCTTCGAGGCCGATGCGCGCGTGGTCTTCTGCAGTTCGCACCAGTTGCCGCTCTACCCCGAAACCGGCCACGCCGACGAGCGCGGGATCGGCAACGTGTACAACGCGCCGCTGACCCCGGGTACCAGCAGCGAAGGCTTCCGGCGCGCATGGAGCGAAATACTGCTGCCGGCGCTCGACGCGTTCGCGCCGCAGCTCATCCTGGTTTCAGCGGGTTTCGACGCGCACCAGCGCGATCCGCTTGCGCAGCTCGACCTCGACGCGGTGGATTACCTGTGGATCACCGGCCAGCTGCGCGAGATCTCGCGTCGTCATTGCGAGGGCCGAATCGTGTCGATGCTGGAAGGCGGCTACGACCTGCAGGCGCTGGCCGAAAGCGCGGCGGCGCACGTCGGTGCACTCGTGGCCGATGGCGCGAGCTGGTAACCGCTTCGGTCTGACCACGAAGCAGCGGCAAGTGCGCTAGCGCGAGCCCGCGGCCATGAGCGTCTCGACCTCGTCGGCCGAACGCGCGAGCGCGTCGGTGAGCACGCGCGGGCCGTTCTTCGTCACCAGCACGTCGTCTTCGATGCGAATGCCGATGCCGCGCCACTTGGCATCCACGGTGCGGTCGGCGGCGTCGATGTAGAGGCCGGGCTCGATGGTGAACACCATGCCGGGCTCCAGCACGCGCGACTGACCATCGACGCGGTAGTCGCCGACATCGTGCACATCGAGCCCGAGCCAGTGGCCGGTCTTGTGTCGATAGAAGCGCTTGTAGCTGCCGTCGGCGATGACGCTTTCGAGCTTGCCCCGTAGCAGGCCGAGCCGCAGCAGGCCCTCGGCGAGCGTGCGTACCGCGGCGCCGTGCAGGGAATCCCATGCCTCGCCCGGCCGTGCCTTCGCGAGCGCGGCCGTTTGCGCATCGCAGACCAGGTCGTGCAGTGCGCGCTGCGGCGCGCTGAATCGGCCGCTGACCGGAAACGTGCGCGTGATATCGGCCGCGTAGCCATGCACTTCAGCGCCTGCGTCGACCAGCACCAGGTCACCGTCGCGCGCGGTCGCGCTGTTCGCGCCGTAATGCAGCACGCAGGCGTTGGCACCGGCACCGACGATCGAGTTGTAGGCCGGCACCGCCGCGCTGCGCCGGAACACGTATTCGATTTCCGCCTGGATTTCGTACTCGGTGATGCCCGGCCTCGCCGCGCGCATCGCCGCCTGGTGCCCCGCGACACTGACGTCCGCCGCCTTCTGCATGAGCTTCAATTCGCCGGCATCCTTGAACAGGCGAAGCTCGTCGAGCAGGTGGCCAAGTTCTAGGAATTCGTGCGGCGGTTGCGCGCCGCTCCGCACCTGCGCACGCACGCGGTTGAGCCAGCCGATCAGCTTGAGGTCGAAGTCGGCGTCGCGACCGAAGTGGTAGTAGACGCGCGTGCGGCCTTCGAGCAGGCCCGGCAGGATGTCGTCGAGATCGGAGATCGGATACGCATCGTCGACGCCGAACACGTCGACCGCACCCTCGGGCCCGGCGCGCGGGCCGTCCCAGCCTTCGCGCTCGGGATCGCGTTCGCGGCAGAACAGGATTGATTCGCCGTGCGCGCGACCCGGGATGAGCGCCAGCACGGCGTCCGGCTCCGGGAAGCCGGTCAGGTAAAGCAGGTCCGAATCCTGCCGATATGGAAAGTGAGTATCGCGGCTGCGTATCCGTTCCGCCGCGGCCGGCACGATCACGATGGCGTCCCCGCCCGCCATGCGCATGAGCTGGCGACGCCGCTTGGCATGGGGCGTGCGCGCAGCAGCGCGGCTATCGGGGGATGATCGAGCCATCGTGGCGATCTTACGGCCTGAAAGCGTCAACGGGCGCCCGCGATTGAGCCGCGGGGCCGGGCAACGCGCGCGCTCAGTTCAGCCGCTGCCGATGTTCTGGCGCGAGCACGCAGTCGCCGTGCATCAGCAGCGCGGCAACGCGCACGAATTCCTCGATCTCCACCAGCGCCTGCTCGTCTTCTTCGTCGCCATCTTCCTGGGGCTGCGCGGCGGCGAGCTTGGCGATGTCGGCGAGCGCCTCGCGGCTTTCTTCGGACAGCGGCGCGTTCGCACCCGACGCCAGCCCGAACGCGCCGACGAAGCCGCGGCACCAGTCGAACAGCGCGCCGCTGCGCTCGGCCAGCGGCTCGTCCGCATCGGGCAGGAGCAGCTCGAACTCGAAGCTGCGGTCGGACAGCTGCGCGGCGGTCGCCTCGCGCAGCCGATCGAGCGGCGAGCCCGACGGCGGCATGGGCAGCGTATCGTCGGCAAGGACATGCGCGAGCCAGGCGGCGGCGTCGCGCCCGCCGCCGCAAAGCCAGCCGCAGAGCGCGCCGTGAAGCTCGTAGGGCGTGGATGCCAGGCCGAAGCGCACGGCTTCGGCATCGATATCGGCGGCGGAAGGAAGGTCGGATTCGGCCACGGGACGTCGGCGCCAGGATCGGGGCGAACGAGTGTAGCAACGCGACCCGTTGGCCCCGGACACGCGGTTGGCACGCGCGATCGACGGTGCCTACACTGCAACACGCTTTCTCCGGCCGCCCCTACCGTGCGTGCCACCCTGACCGCTTGCCTGCGGATCGTCCTCGTGCCGCTGCTCGCGCTGGCGGCGCTCGCCGTGCCTGCCCGGGCAGCCACGCGCGACTTCTATTTCGAACGGATCGGCAGCGAGCGCGGCCTCACGCAGAGTTCCGTCGGCGCGATCGCGCAGGATTCGCTGGGCTTCATCTGGGTCGGCACGCAGGGGGGCCTGCACCGTTACGACGGCGAGCGCTACCGCGTCTACCGCCATGACCCCGAGGACGCGGCCAGCCTGCCCGACAGCTTCGTCACCGCACTCGCCGCCGACGAGCGCCCGGTGCTGTGGATCGGCACGTATTCGCAGTACGTCGCGCAGCTCGACCTCCGCACCGGGCGGATCCGCCGCTACGTCGATTCGACGCCCGATCGCCGGGCCGACCGGCAGGTCCTCGCATTGCTGGCCGAGCGCGACGCGGTGTGGGTGGCGACGGTCGCCGGCCTCGACCGTCTCGACGCGGCCACCGGTACGCGTCGGCGCGTCTTCGCCCCACCGGCGCCGTACCGCCCGGGCCAGCCGAACCCACAACTGCTGCGCGACCGCGCCGGCCACCTTTGGTACGCGACCGCTGCCGGGCTCTTCGTGGTCGACTCGAAGGCCCCCGCGCGCGTTGGCGATGCCTCCGCCGCCTATTCGCTGCACGAGGATCGCCAGGGCCGGCTCTGGCTCGGCGGCGAACACGGCCTCGAACGCGTGCGCGACGGGCGACGGGTTCCGGTGTGGCTGGGCGATGCGCCCGGGGCGCCCGCGCAGGTACGCGCGATCGTGCAGGCGCCCGATGGCCGACTGTGGCTGTCGGTCTATCCCCACGGGCTGCGGCGCTTCGATCCGTCCACCGGCGCGGTGGCGGCACTGCGCGAAGACCACGCCGTCGTCGGCGGGCTTCCGGAAGACAGCTTCAATACCCTGCTGGTCGACCGCGGCGGCATGCTCTGGCTCGGCGGCCAGTTCCGCGGCGCGGCGGTCGGCGACCCGCACGGCGCCC
>NZ_VTRV01000149.1 GCF_008274655.1 Cognatilysobacter lacus
CGAGCTGCCTGCAGCGCGTGGTCAGCGCCGGCTCGTGGCGCGGTCGCAACTCGCCCGAGCCCCTGGTCGCCAACCGCGGCTACGACGACGTCGGCTTCCGCCTCCTGCGCGAGCGCTGATCGCCGGGCGGGCGGCCCTACAATCGCCGCATGGGCAAACCGACTCTGCAACGACTCTTCCTGACCGGGCTCCTCACGCTGCTGCCGATCTGGCTGACGTGGGTGGTGGTCAAGTTCGTTTTCGTGATGTTGTCGGACATCAGTCGACCGCTGATCGAGCCCGCCCTGCAGGGCTGGGCGGCCAATGACCGGTCGCTCGCGTGGATCGCCAGCCCCTGGGTGCAGAACGCGCTCGCGCTGATCGCGACCCTCGTGGTGATCCTGCTTTCGGGCGTGATGGCGCGGCGCGTACTGGGCCAACAACTGCTGCGCTGGTTCGAGGCGCTGATCAAGCGCATTCCGTTCGCAAACATCATCTACGGCAGCGCGCGACAACTGCTCGATATCCTGCAGACCAAGCCCGATGGCACGCAGCGGGTCGTGCTGGTCGATTTCCCGAATGCGCACATGAAATCGATCGGCTTCGTGACCCGCGTGCTGCGAGAACAGGGCACCGGTCGCGAGTTGGCGGCCGTCTACGTCCCGACGACGCCTAACCCGACGTCCGGGTATCTCGAGATCGTGCCGATCGAAAACATCACGCCGACCGACTGGACCGTCGACCAGGCGATGAGCTTCATCATCTCCGGCGGGGCGGTATCGCCGGACACGATTCCGTTTTCCGGCCTGCCGCGGGCCGACGCGTGAGGCGCGTTCTCGGGGCGCTGCTCGCGCTGGCGCTGCTGCCTGCGCATGCCGCTGCGCCGCGGCTCGTCGCACGCACGATCACGCTGCAGGAAGGCGCGCCGTTCGTGCTGCGCGTCATCGAGGGCTACCGGCTTGAACCCGTCGTGCAGGGCCTGCAGCGCGTGCGCTTCTTCGCGCGCGATCCGCGCGGCCGGCTGCTCGTCACGGACATGCATGACCTGACCGACAACCGGCAGGGGCGCGTGCTGATGCTCGGCGTTCCCGACCCGGCGACCGGGCAATTCCCCGCACCGCAGCCATTGCTGTCGGGGCTGCGCAATCCCAACAGCATCGCGTTCCATGTCGACGCCGCCGGGCACGCCTGGTTGTACGTCGCGCTGACGCAGGCGCTGCTGCGGTATCGCTACGACGTTGAACGCGGCGCCGTGGCAGGCGAACCGCAGACGCTCGCGCGATTCCCCGACTACGGCCTCTCGTACAAATACGGCGGGTGGCACCTCACGCGCACGGTGCTGGTCGAACCCGACGGCACCACGCTCGTCTCGGTCGGCAGCAGCTGCAACGCATGCATCGAGAAGGAAGCCGTGCGCGCGTCGATCGTGGCGATCGCGCCCGACGGAACCCGACGCACCGTCGCGCGCGGCCTGCGCAATGCGGTCGGCCTCGTCCGCGACGGTGATGCGCTCGTCGCGACGAACCAGGGCGTCGACCACCTCGGCCATGACCGGCCCGACGAAACGATGTACCGCGTCGTCGATGGCATGGATGCCGGTTGGCCGTACTGCTACTCCGCAGCGGGCCACGTGCACCCGGATCCGAAGTTCCCGCGCCCCGGCGGCTGCAGGGGCGTCGCGCGTCCGTTCGCGCATTTCGACGCGCATGCCTCGGCGCTCGGCGTCGTGGCGATGCCCGGCGCGGCGCGCCCGGACGATGCCCTCGCCGGCCACTACGTCGTAGCGCTGCACGGCTCGACGAATCCGCGCATCGGCCATGGCTATGCACTGGTTCGCGTCGACCACGCAGGACGGAGCGTCGAACCCCTGGTGACAGGCTTCCTCGACGGCACGCGCGTGCTTGGCCGCCCCGCGGGCGTCATCGACGACGGTGCGGGCGGCGTGTACTTCAGCGACGATCGCCGCGGCGTCGTCTACCACCTGTGGAAATCCCCATGAGTGCAATCGCGATCGATGGCACGCCGCACGTCCTCGAAGATCGCGCGGTACGGTTGTTCATCGGCCTGGCTGCGTTGTTCTGCGTCAACACGGTGCTGGCCGAATTCATCGGCGTGAAGATCTTCGCGCTCGAGGACACGCTGGGTGTCCACCCGTTCGAGTGGCATCTGTTCGGGCAGAACGGCTCGCTCAGTTTCACCGCGGGCACGCTGCTTTGGCCGGTGGTGTTCCTGATGACCGACGTCATCAACGAGTTCTACGGGCGGCGCGGCGTGCGCATCATTTCGCTGCTGGCCGCCGCGCTTATCGTCTACGGGTTTGCGTTCGCCTTCGCCGCGATTTCACTGGCGCCGGCGGGCTGGTGGGTGGGCGCCGCGAGGGCGCAGGGCGTGGACGATTACCAGGCCGCCTTCTCCGCCGTCTTCGGCCAGGGCATGTGGACGATCGCGGGCTCGCTTGTGGCCTTCCTGCTCGGCCAGTTCATCGACGTCGCGGTGTTCCACCGCATCCGCCGCGCCACCGGCCACCGCGCGATCTGGCTCCGCTCCACCGGCTCCACTGCCGTGTCGCAGCTGGTCGACAGCTTCGTCGTGCTCTACATCGCGTTCGTGATCGGGCCGCAGCACTGGCCAATGGGCCTGTTCCTGGCGGTAAGCACCGTCAACTACGTCTACAAGATGGTGGCGGCGGTGGCGATGATCCCGCTGATCTACGCCATGAAGAACGCGATGGTGCGTTACCTCGGCCATGCGCGGGCCGACGAACTGCGGGCGCAGGCGGCGCATTGACCGGCCGACCGTGACTTCCGACCGGCGAAGGACCGCGCCGGCTGGCCCATGCTGCGGGAGTCCCTTCTCGGAACCCTGCCATGACTCTGCGCCCGCTCACCCTCGCCGTTGCGCTCGCCGTCTGTGCCGCCGCACTGCCCGCCGTCGCCGCACCAGCCGCGGCCCACGCCCATGCCGCCGCGACCCAAACCACCAAGGCGCAGCGCCTGAATGCCATGTACGAGCAGTCGTGGGAGGAGTTGCTCAAGCTCAACCCGCTGCAGGCCACGTTCCAGGGCGACCCGCGCTACAACGACCAGCTTCCGGACTTCGGCAGCGCCGAGTACCGCAAGAAGATGCACGACTACACGACGAAGTGGCTCGCCGCGGTGCAGAAGGTCGGCTCCGACGGCCTGACCGGCCAGGACTTGCTGAGCTACGAGATCTTCGTCGACGGTGCCAAGCGTTCGCTCGAAGGCGAGCAGTTTCCGGACTGGATGATGCCGGTCAACCAGATGGGCAGCATCGCCAGCTACGGCGCGATGTTCGGCTCGGGTACCGGTCCGCAGCCGTTCAAGACCGTCAAGGACTACGACAACTGGCTCAAGCGTGCACACCAGCTTCCGAAGATCTTCGACACCTCGATCGCGAACATGCGCGAGGGTGTCAAGGCCGGCGTGGTGCAGCCGCGCATCCTGATGGTGAAGGTGGTGCCGCAGCTCGATGCGCTGATCAACGATGACCCGACCAAGACGTTGTTCTGGGGCCCGGTCGCGAACATGCCCAAGACGTTCTCGGCCGCCGACCGTGAGCGCCTGACGAAGGCGTATCGCCAGATGATCACCGGCGACGTGATGCCGGCCTACAAGCGCCTGCGTGCCTACATCAACGACGACTACCTGCCGCATACACGCGAAACCGTCGGACTGGACGCGCTGCCCAACGGCAAGGCGTGGTACGCGTACGACGTCCGCAACAGCACCACCACGAACCGGACGCCGCAGCAGATCCACGACCTGGGCCTGAGCGAGGTCGCGCGCATCCAGGGCGAGATGCAGGGCGTGATGAACCAGGTCGGCTTCAAGGGCTCGCTGCAGGACTTCTTCAAGTTCATGCGCACCGATCCGCGCTTCAGCTTCAAGACGGAAGACGAGCTGCTCACGTTCTTCCGCAGCCTCGAAAAGACGATCAACGCGGGCATTCCCTCGCAGTTCTCGCTGATGCCCAAGACCCCGTTCGAGATCCGCCCGGTCGAGGCGTTCCGCGCAAAGTCGGCGGCGGGCGGCGAGTACCAGAGCGGCAGCGAGGACGGCACGCGCCCGGGCATTTTCTACGTCAACACGTACGACCTGCCCAGCCGCAAGACGTGGGACGCGGAAGACCTGTTCCTGCACGAGGCGATCCCGGGCCATCACTTCCAGATCTCGCTGCAGCAGGAGCTGACGACGATGCCGAAATTCCGCCGCTTCGGTGGCGAGACGGCCTTCGCCGAGGGCTGGGGCCTGTACTCGGAATCGCTTGGCAAGGACCTCGGCGTCTACAAGGATCCCTACAGCTACTTCGGCTATCTGCAGAACGAGCTGTGGCGCGCGATCCGGCTCGTCGTCGACACGGGCCTGCACAGCAAGGGCTGGACCCGCGACCAGGTGATCAAGTACATGCTCGACAACTCGGCGGCCAGCGAAACCGACGCCACCGCAGAAGCCGAGCGTTACGTCGCGTGGCCGAGCCAGGCGCTGGCCTACAAGTCGGGCGAGCTGAAGATCAAGGAGCTGCGTGCGCGCGCCGAGCAGGCACTCGGCCCGAAGTTCGACATCCGCCAGTTCCACGCCGAAGTGCTGAAGGACGGGGCGGTGCCGCTGGACGTACTCGACGCCAAGATCGACCGGTGGATTGCGGCGACGAAGGCGTCCTGACCGCCTCGGTGTGATCCGGGAAGGGGCCGCGCATGCGGCCCTTTCCTTTTTGGGGCGGCGGCGCGGAACCCCGCGCGACCGGTCAACCGCCTGCCCGATCGCGCGTTCATGCACGTGGAGACCGACATGACCCAAGACATCCGCCTCGCCAGTGCATACAACCGCTTCGGCCTGGGCGCCCGCCCGGGCGACCTCGCGCGCAGCGACGATCCGCAGGCGCTGCTCGTGCGGCAGCTGTCCTCGGGCGGCGACGGCGCGGCCTTCGCCGGGCTGCCGACCAGCGCGAGCTACGTCCATCAGGAAGCGGTCGCGCTCGAAGAGCGCCGCCGGATGAAACGCCAACAGGAAGACACCCAACCAATGGCCGACACAATGCGCGGGGCCCGCGGCGGTCTTCGCGCGTTGGTCCGCGCCGAGCTGGACGCGCGCTACCGCCACGCGGCGACCACGCCCGATGGCTTCGCCGAGCGGCTCGTACGCTTCTGGTCCAATCATTTCGCGGTGTCCATCGACAAGCGGCCTGCCCTGCTCTACGCGGCGCCGATGGAGCGCGAGGCGATCCGCCCGCATGTCGCCGGCCGGTTCGCCGATCTCCTGGTCGCTGTCGAGCAACATCCGGCGATGCTGCGTTACCTCGACAACACCCGGTCGATCGGCGAGGACTCCCGCGTTGCGCAACGGCAGGCCGGTAAGCGTCGGCTCGGGCTCAACGAGAACCTCGCGCGCGAAATCCTCGAGTTGCACACGCTCGGTGTGGATGGCGGCTATTCGCAGACGGACGTCACCGAGCTCGCGCGGGCGCTGACGGGCTGGAGCACGCCCGCCCCGCGCGAAGCACTCGATTCCGAGCCCGATTCCGCTTTCGTATTCCGCCCGAACGCGCACGAATCCGGCGCGCGCACAGTGGTGGGACGGCGCTACGCCGACGCCGGCATCGACCAGGCCCGCGCGGTGCTGACGGACCTTGCCCGCCATCCGGCAACCGCGCGCCATGTATCGACAAAGCTGGCGCGCCATTTCGTCGCGGACGACCCGCCGCACGCGATCGTCGAGCGCATGACGCAGGCGTGGTTGCGTAGCGGCGGCGATCTTCCCGTCGTCTACCGTGCGCTGATCGACAGCCCGGAGGCGTGGGCGCCGGTTGCACGCAAGTTCAAGGCGCCGGATGACTTCGTCGTTTCGGCACTGCGCGCGCTCGACGCCCCGCTGCCGATCGGCCGGCTGCAGCCCGTGCTCACCCAACTCGGCGAACCCGCGTTCACGCCGCGCTCGCCCGCCGGTTTTCCGGATACGACCGCGTCGTGGAGTGGCGGCGATGCGCTGTTCAAGCGCATCCAGGCCGCGCAGCGGCTTGCGGCCGCTACCGAGGTCGCCGACCCGCTCGCGACGGCGCGGGCAGCGCTCGGCGCAGGACTCGACGACGCGACCGCCACCACCGTGCGCCGCGCCGAATCGGCACGCACCGGGCTCGCGCTGCTGTTCGCCAGCCCCGCCTTCCAGTGGAGGACCTGACATGGATCCGAGCCGCCGCCGTTTCATCGCGCTCGCCGGCGCCAGCGCCACGGTCGCATTCTGGCCGCGCCTGCCTGCCTTCGCCGCGATGCAAGGTGCCGACACGCGCCTCGTCGTCGTGCTTCTGCGCGGCGGGCTCGACTCGCTGCACGCGCTACCGCCCGTGGGCGATCCCGACTATCTGCGCCTGCGCGGTGACCTCGCCGTCACCGACGCACTGCCGGCAACCGCCGGCTTCGGTTTGCATCCGTCGCTCGCATTCGCGTCGCGGCTGTTCGCTGCGCGGCAGCTGCTGCCGGTCGTGGCGATCGCACCGCCCTACCGCGGCCGCTCGCATTTCGAGGCCCAGGACAATGTGGAGAACGGCGCGGACGCGAGCCAGCACCTGCAGACCGGCTGGCTCAATCGTGCGGCCTCGCTGATGTCGGGCAGCGACGCGCTGGCCGTCGCGGCCGTCGCGCCGCTTTCAGCACGCGGGCCGGGGCGCGTCCGCACGTGGTCGCCGCCGTTTACCGACGACGTCGACCCGACGCTGCTGCAGCGCCTGCGG
>NZ_VTRV01000015.1 GCF_008274655.1 Cognatilysobacter lacus
CGGTCCCAGGCCGACCCGGCGCGCCGCGCCCTCAGGACGTCCGCCGAGGCGCACCACGCGCGACCAGCGTTCGCGCTAACGCCGCGTCGCGACGTTCCGGAAGGTCAGGTTGATCCGCGGCCGTACCGGTCGCGCGGTACGCGGCAGTGCGTGGCGGTAGTTGGCCTGCGTCCGGCCCTGCATGACCAGCAAGCTACCCGCGGGCAATTCGACGGCCAGCCGTGGGGTGCCGTCGCGATGTTTCACCACGAAGCGCCGCGTGGCACCCAGGCTCAGCGATGCGATCACCGGATCACTGCCGAGCTCGGGCTCGTCGTCGGCGTGCCAGCCCATCGCATCGCGGCCGTCGCGATAGAGGTTGGCAAGGACGCTGTTGAACTCGACGTCCAGCTCCGCCGAGAGGCGTTCGCGCAGCGCTGCGAGCGGCGGCAACCACGGCGACGGCTCGCGCACGATTCCCGAATAGCGGTACGCCGTGCCCGCATCGCCGAACCAGCGACTCAGCCGAGGCGCCGCGTGTTCGCGCCCGAACAGGCGCACCGGGTGGTTTTCCCAGTCGATCGCCCGGTGCAGCGTGGCGAACGCCATCGCGGCATCGGCTGCCGTGAGCCAAGCCGGCTGCAGCCGCACGTCCGCATCGGGGAGATCCAGGCGTCCCAACATGCGCGGCACGCTAACACGCGTTCCGCGGCCGATTGGCGCGCCGGGCGCGAACCGCGACAATGCAAGGTCAGACCGCGGAGCCCGCCATGACCGATATCCCCGAGATCGAACGCGACGTGATGGAGTACGACGTCGTGACCGTCGGCGCGGGGCCGGCCGGGCTGGCCTTCGCGATCCGGCTCAAACAACTGAACCCCGAGATCTCGGTCTGCGTGATCGAGAAGGCGTCGACGATCGGCGCGCACATCCTGTCCGGCGCCGTCATCGAAACCGGCCCGCTCGACGCGCTGCTGCCGAACTGGCGCGAGAACCCGCCGCCGATCTGCATCCCCGCGACCGAGGACGAGTTCTGGTTGCTGTCGAAGACGGGCGCACGCAAGTTGCCGGTACCCCCGGGAATGAACAACCACGGCAACGTGATCGTGAGCCTGGGCGCGATGTGCGCGTGGCTCGCGCCGCAGGCCGAGGCCCTCGGCGTCGAGATCTATCCGGGCTTCGCGGCCAGCGAGACGCTCCACGACGACAGCGGTGCAGTGATCGGCGTGCGCATCGGCGACATGGGCGTGGCGAAGGACGGCTCGCACAAGGCCGGCTACACGGCCGGCATCGATATCCACGCGAAGGTCACCGTGCTCGCCGAGGGCGCGCGCGGCCACCTGACCAAGCGTCTGGTCAAGCAGTTCAAGCTCGACGAAGGCCATGACCCGCAGACGTACTCGATCGGCATCAAGGAGCTCTGGCAGGTGCCGGAGGATCGCGTCGCGCCCGGCAAGATCGTGCACAGCTTCGGCTGGCCGGCGGACAACGCGACCTACGGCGGCAGCTTCATGTACCACCTCGACAAGGGCCGCATCGCCGTCGGCTATGTCAGCGGGCTCGATTACAAGGATCCGAACTTCCGGCCGTGGGAAGCCTTCCAGCAATGGAAGAACCATCCGTCGGTCAAGCCGTTGCTCGACGGCGGCTCGATCCTGTCGGCGGGCGCGCGCGCGATCGTGACCGGCGGCTGGCAGTCGCTGCCGACCTGCGAAATGCCCGGCGCGATCCTGATCGGCGACACCGCGGGCCTGCTTAACGTGCCGAAGATCAAGGGCACGCACCAGGCGATCGCGTCGGGAATGCTGGCAGCCGAGCACCTCGCGGCGGCGCAGCTGTCGGCGGCGGGCTGGGACGCGAAGCTGCGCGGCTCCGACGCGATGACGGAGCTGCGTGCCGTTCGCAACATCAAGCCCGCCTTCAAGCGCGGCCTGTGGTTCGGCCTGCTGAACGCTGCATGGGAAACCGTTACGCGCGGCAAGTCGCCGTGGACGCTGCGCAACCAGCCCGACTGGTGCCAGATGGAGAAGCTGGCGGAGTACGAGTCGCCCGACCGCGGCTGGGGCGAGCGCACGCTGGCCCCGCGGGACCGCCTCGCCGGCGTCTACTTCGCCGCCACCGAGCACGACGAGGACCAGCCGGTGCACCTCAAGGTGCTCGACACGTCGATCTGCGTGTCGCGCTGCACCGAGGAATACGGCAATCCGTGCACGCGGTTCTGCCCGGCCGGCGTGTACGAGATCGTCGAGGACGCCTCGGGCGAAGGCAACGGTCGGCGCTTGCAGATCAATGCCGCCAACTGCGTGCACTGCAAGACCTGCGACATCAAGGACCCGTACGAGATCATCACCTGGGTGACGCCGGAAGGCGGATCGGGACCGAACTACCAGATGCTTTGAGCCTCACGGCAGAGACGAAAACGGCCCGCGATGCGGGCCGTTTCAATTGGAGCTTCGGAGGGCTCAGGCGCCGTTGTAGACGCCGCCGTTGTAGTTGATGCCGCCGTAGTTCCACAGGAACCAGCCGGTCGGATAGTCGCGGAGGTAATTGATCCCGTAGGTGCCGTCGCCGTTGCCCTGCCACGTCCACAGCGTCGCGTTGTCCGTCCACAGAACGTCCATGCGTCCATCGCCGTTGAAATCGCCCGATGTGGACACCCGGTACTGGCTCGGGATGCCGTTGAGCGGCCCGTACGTCCACGTCGTTCCCTGCATGAACCACGACTGCGTCTGTTGCGCCGTCGGGTTGTCCCACAAGACGTCGGCCTTGCCGTCGCCATTGATGTCGCCCGTGGCCACGATGCTCCAGCCCTGCGGGTAGTCGCGCATGTAGATGACGGAGTAACCGCCGCCCGCGTTCGCCTGCCACTGCCAAAGCGTGGTGTTGGACGTGTCGCGCCAGAGCACGTCCGCAAACCCGTCGCCGTTGAAGTCGCCGATGCTCGCGATGCGGTACTGGCTGCCCACGCTGTTGTTGGGGCCGTACGTCCACGATGCGCCGTTCATCAGCCAAACCTGCATGCCCTGCTGGCTCGGGTTCTGCCAGAAGATGTCGGCGCGCCCATCAGCGTTCGCGTCGCCTACGCCCACCGGCTCCCAGCCGGCCGGGTAGCTGCGCAGGTAGGTCGTCGAGTACGTACCGTCCGCGTTCGCGATCCAGGCCCACAGCTCGGTGCGGGCGGTGTCGTACCACAGCACGTCTGCGCGGCCGTCGCCGTTGAAGTCACCGATCGCGCCGATGCGGTACTTGCTCGGGATCGAACTCGCGTTGCCGTACGTCCAGCTGGTGCCATTCATGTACCAGGGCTGGAACTGCTGCGCCGACGGGTTGTGCCAGATCATGTCGGCACGACCGTCGGCATTCGCGTCGCCACGCACGCCGGTCACCGCGGGGCCGGGCACCGGGCCGGGAACCGGCACCACCGTCGCCCGAAATGTCGCGATGATCGGGATCGTCTGCGCCAACGTGCGCGCGTTGTCGGTCTGGTTGTCGACGCCACAGGCAAGGCCGCCGCAGAACGTGCTGCGCGGGTCGGAGAAGATCCGGTACGAGGTCTGGCCCGAATCGCCATAGGCCATGATCGTGTAGAAGTTGCCGTTCGCGCTGTCGGTCTTCATGCCGAAGGAATACGCATAGCGCCCGTACTCGTCCTTCGAGAGCACGCCGTCGCTGCCCTGCGCGGTTACGCGGTCGTGTTGCGCGCCCATGTTGTGGCCGAGCTCGTGCGCCAGAGTTTCCTCGCGGCAGTAATAAGTCTTGCCGTCGGTGCCCTGGTCGCGGCCGTCGCTCACCACGGAGTAGCCGAAGAACTCGTCCGTGCCATCGATGGTGCTCTGTCCGCCGCCGATCAGCCATGCGATGCCGCAGCCGCCGTTCTCCGGCTCCTGGAAGCGACGCACAAGCGACACGAGATCCGCACCGTACTGGTCGCGCGCCGCGCGCAGCGCGCTGAAGGCCGCGTTCGGCGTGGTGCGCGTGGACGGCGCCTTGAAGCCGGTCAGCTCCTCGAGCGCGGTGTCGTTGGAGGTGTTGTCCGCATAAGAGACGAGAAGGGTCTTGACCAGGCGGACGCGCGCATCGATGCCGCTGTTGACGTAGGCCTCGTTGGTGATGTCGGCCATGTTGTTCAGGCGCGTCTGCGCCTGCGAGTCGCCGCCGTAGTAGCTGACGAAGCCCGAGGTGTAGCCGACCACCAGGTCGACGGTGTTCGACGCGGTTCCCGTACCTGCCGCGGCGGCGGTACCGCTGGCCGCCGTGGTCGCCCCGCTCGATGCCGGCCGGTGCGCCGTGCCCGCGAGCTGGCCCGGGGGCACGAGGTAGTCGGGTTCGCTCGGGTGCGCCGCCGCGACAGTGGCGAGTTGCGCCCCGTCGGTGCGAACGAGCCACGACGCGCCGCCCTGCACGGTCAGCCGCCAGGGCTGTTCACCCGCATGTCCGATGGTGCCGAATGCGGCCTTTTCGCCGAAGGTGATGATGGCCTGCTGGCCCTTTGCACCGATCGCGTCGCCGATCCACGTCCAGTTGCCGTCGGCATGCTCGACATGGCGCTCATAGCGGAACCGCAGCTGCTCGCCCGACGGCAGCGGCACGGTGAGCACTCCACCGATCGCGTCGCGCGCATGGGCTTCGCTGATCGAGGCGAGATACGACGTATACGCGCCGTCGTGCCGGACTACCGGCGCTTGCGGATACACCACCAGCGCGCCGTGGTCGGGCGCCGCGCCGAAACGGTTGGCGTAGCCCTTCGCGAGCGCCCACCCGGGTGCGCCCGACGCGGCCTTGGCCGACATGGCGACGGAGGCTCCCGCGGTCGCGTGCGACCCGGCGGGACCCACCGAAGCCTGGTCATGATGCGAACACGCGCCGGCCATAAGGGCCAGCGCGGCCACGAGCGGTAGACGGAAATCCATGGCATCCCCCTGATGTACGAGGGTGATGCTGGAGCGACGGCGGCGCGAATGCAACGTATCGGCCGCGGCGGAGTGTGACGCTCGCCGCCAATCTCCATGGCCGCTGATCGGCGATTCAGCGGTCTCGGCCGCGCCGTTCAGCCACGCGGGTCAGCCGGCGACGGGCACCCCGGTCTTCTCGGCAAGCTGCTCGGAGGTCACGCCGGGCGCGCGTTCCACCACCCGCAGGCCCTCCGGCGTGACGTCCAGGACGGCCAGGTCGGTGATGATCCGGTTGACCACGGCCACGCCGGTCAGCGGCAGCGTGCATTCGGGCAGGATCTTGTGCTCGCCGTTCTTCGCGGTGTGTTCCATCAGCACCACCACGCGCTTGACGCCCGCGACGAGGTCCATCGCGCCGCCCATGCCCTTGACCATCTTGCCGGGCACCATCCAGTTGGCGAGGTCGCCCTTGTGGGTCACCTGCATCGCGCCAAGGATCGCCAGGTCGATGTGCCCGCCGCGGATCATCGCGAACGAGTCGTGGCTGCCGAAGAAGCTCGCGCCCGGCACCGTGGTGACGGTCTGCTTGCCCGCGTTGATCAGGTCGGCGTCGATCTCGGCCTCGGTCGGGAACGGGCCGATGCCCAGCAGGCCGTTCTCGCTCTGCAGCCAGACCTCCATGCCTTGGGGGATGTGGTTCGCCACCAGCGTCGGAAGGCCGATGCCGAGATTCACGTACGCGCCGTCGGTGAGTTCGCGGGCGGCGCGCTGCGCCATTTCGTCGCGGGTCCAGGGCATTTGCATTCTCCTGCGGCGGGCGCACTGCCCGTCGGTGAAATGTGGCGGGCGATCGGCCCGCCGAAGAGTTCGGACCGGTGTCAGGCCGCGCGCACGGTGCGCTGTTCGATGCGCTTTTCCGGCGAAGCGTTGACGACGATGCGGTCGACGTAGATGCCCGGCAGGTGCACGTGGTCGGGGTCGATCGCACCGACGTCCACCAGCTGCTCCACCTCGACCACGCAGACCTTGCCCGCCATCGCGCAGGCCGGATTGAAGTTGCGCGCGGTCTTGCGGAAGACGAGGTTGCCCGTGGCATCCGCCTTCCACGCCTTCACCAGCGACACGTCCGCGCGCAGCGCCGTCTCCATTACGTACATCTGGCCGTCGAACTCGCGCGTCTCCTTGCCTTCGGCCACCACGGTGCCGTAGCCGGTGCGAGTGAAAAACGCCGGGATGCCTGCGCCGCCGGCACGCAGGCGCTCGGCCAGCGTTCCCTGCGGGTTGAATTCGAGTTCGAGTTCGCCGGCGAGGAACTGGCGCTCGAATTCCTTGTTCTCGCCGACATAGGACGAAATCATCTTGCGGATCTGGCGCGTGGCCAGCAGCTGGCCGAGGCCGAACCCGTCGACACCCGCGTTGTTGGAAATCGCGGTGAGCCCGGTGGCGCCGGAGTCGCGCAGCGCTGCGATCAACGCCTCGGGAATGCCGCAGAGGCCGAAGCCGCCGACGGCGAGCGTCTGGTTGTCGGCGACGACATCGGCGAGCGCCGACTTCGCGTCGGGGTAGACCTTGCTGCGCGCGGCCATGCGGGCACTCCGTATCGGGAGCTGGGATTCTAGCCGCGCCGGGTGGATGCCGCACCGTACGTTCGGCCGATGCGCGCCTCCCCGCTAGGGGAAATAGGCCTGCCGCTGCTCGTGCAGCGCCTGCTTGGCCAGCTGCAGACGGTCCTGCGACTGACCACTGGTGCGATTGGCATAGGCAATGAAGAATTCGCAGTCGCGCGTGTCAGTGAAGGCGATCTCGTCGACGCGCGCGTAGCCGAGGGCGTTCAGGTCGTGCACGACGAGGCGGAAACTCGACGGCGTGAATACCCACGCATGGATGTCTAGGTAGTCGCGCGATATGCGGCTTGCCTCATGCATCGCTTGCGCGAATTCAGGTGTGTATACGCGTCCGATGCGCCCCGCAGTGTCGCGATGCCACGAACCGGCCTCATCCAGCTTGCACGCGCCGACGAAATGGTCGAACACCTGGCCGGGCGTATGCCTCGTGCGTCTCTCCAGGTGGGCCTGGATCACGTCGCCGCTGGAGGAGCAGCGACGCAGGTGGTCGAAGCAGTAACGCTTGTCCGGAACCACCAGCGACAGCACGCCATCGGGCTTGAGCAGCGCCTGGCACTCCGTGACGAAATAGACCAGATCCGGCATGTGCTCGATCACGTGCGAGGCGATGATCCAGTCGTAGCTGGCTGAAGCGCCCACGAGTTCGCACAGGCTTCCGCCCGTCCAGACGTGGTCCACGTCCTCGATGTTGTCGAGGTTGATGCCCACGTCGCTGCGGTACTTCTCGAGCAGCCCGGCACGGTCGGTGTGGTCGACGGTCTCGACGTTGTAACCCGCCGATTTCGGCGCCGCGGGGTTGTGGCTGGGCCCGATCTCGAGGCCGCGCCCTGCCCGATCGATCATCGACGTGATGCGCGCACGCCGCGCGCTGTGGTACTCGACCGACGAAATGTCCAAACGGATCCGTCCTCGCTGTGCCAACCTTTGACGCGCGCCTTCCACGACGCGGGTGCGCGATGCAGCGGTGACCAACCGACCTCCCGGGGGTCACGTACGACCGTAGACGTCCTCGTGGCGAACGATGTCGTCCTCGCCAAGATAGCCGCCCGACTGCACTTCGATCAGTTCGACGGGCACCGTGCCGAGGTTGCGCAGGCGGTGGACGCTTCCCAGTGGAATGTAGGTGCTTTCGTTCTCGCGCAGCACGAAGACCCGGTCGTCGCAGGTGACTTCCGCCACTCCCGACACCACGATCCAGTGCTCCGCCCGGTGCGCGTGTTCCTGCAGGCTCAACGAGGCGCCCGGCTTCACGACGATCTTCTTCACCTGGAAACGTACGCCAACTCCGATGGAGTCGTAGCTGCCCCAGGGTCGCAGCACGCGACGATGGAAAAGGTGCTCCTGGCGCCCCGCCGCTTCCAGTTGCTCCACGATGCGCTTGACGTCCTGCACGCGGTCCTTGCGCGCGACGAGCGTCGCGTCGGCGGTGTCGATGATCACCAGGTCGTCGACGCCCAGCGTGGCGATCATGCGGCGCTCCGATGCACGCACCAGGCTGCCTGTGGTGTCGATCGAGATGACGTCGCCTTCGTAGCGGTTGCCGTCGCTGTCGCGCTCGGCCACCGACCACAGCGCCGACCACGAGCCGATGTCGCTCCAGCCGCAGCTCACGGGCACGACCGCGGCGTGCGTCGTCTTTTCCATCACCGCGTAGTCGATCGAATCGGCCGGGCTTGCCGCGAAGGCGTCGGCATCGATCCGCATGAAATCGAGGTCCACGCGCGCATCGGCATACGCCCTGCGCGCCGCGTCGGCCATGACGGGTGCATGACGTTCGAGTTCCTCGAGATAACGCGCGGCGCGGAACAGGAACATGCCGGAATTCCACGAGTAGCCGCCATCGGCCACGTAGGTTTCCGCGGTCGCGGCGTCGGGCTTTTCGACGAAGCGCCGCACCGCGAAACCCGCCGCGTCGAGCGGGTCGCCGCGCAGGATGTAGCCGTAGCCGGTCTCCGGATAATCCGGACGGATCCCGAAGGTGACCAGCCAACCCGCGTCGGCCAGGCCGACCGCGTGCGTCACGGCTTCGCGGAACGCGGCTTCGTCCTCGATGAGGTGGTCGGCGGGCAGAACCAGCATCAGCGCGTCCGGATCGCGCGACGCCAGGTGCCACGCCGCCAGCGCGATCGCGGGTGCCGTGTTGCGCGCGGCGGGCTCCAGCAGGATGCCGCCATTGGCGAGGCCGACGGCCTGCAACTGCTCGCCCACCATGAAACGGTGCTCGTCCGAGCAGACGGTAACGGGCGCGGCCGCCCCGGGCAGTCGGCTCGCGCGCAACACCGTCTCCTGGTAGAGCGAGCGGTCGCCGATCAGCGCGAGGAACTGCTTGGGCTGGTTCTGCCGCGACAGCGGCCACAGCCGCGTACCGCTGCCACCGCTCAACACGACGGGATGCAGCATCGGATCATCCACAGGGAAGGCGCCCGCAGGATAACCCGTGCCCCCTCACGCCCGGCTGACGGCGCGGGTCGTCGCAGTCGGCTAAAATCGGCCGCCTCAAGCGCGCGCCGCGCGCCCGCCATGGAATCCCGCCCGATGAAGATCCTCGTCGCCTACAAGCGCGTGGTGGACTACAACGTCCGCATCCAGGTCAAGCCCGACGGCACCGGCGTCGTCACCGACGGCGTCAAGCTCTCGCCGAACCCGTTCGACGAAATCGCGCTCGAAGAAGCGCTGCGCCTGCGTGACAAGGGGATCGCGACCGAAGTCATCGTCGCAACGATCGCCCCCGCCGACGCCCAGCCGCACCTGCGCAACGGCCTCGCCATGGGC
Source organism: Cognatilysobacter lacus (assembly GCF_008274655.1). Classification (GTDB taxonomy): domain Bacteria; phylum Pseudomonadota; class Gammaproteobacteria; order Xanthomonadales; family Xanthomonadaceae; genus Cognatilysobacter; species Cognatilysobacter lacus. The sequence goes on from NZ_VTRV01000015.1 coordinate 9,269, forward strand.
GCCAACCGCGCGATCCACGTGGTGGTCGACGCCGGCACCGATGTGCAGCCGCTCACCGCCGCGCGCACGCTGCTCAGGCTGGTCGAGCGCGAGCAGCCCGACCTCGTGATCCTCGGCAAGCAGGCCATCGACGACGACGCCAGCCAGACCGGGCAGATGCTCGCCACGCTGTGGGGCCGCCCGCAGGCGACGTTCGCGTCGAAGCTCGACGTCGCGGATGGGAAGGCCACGGTGACGCGCGAGGTGGACGCCGGCCTCGAGACGCTCGAAGTCGACCTGCCCGCCGTCATCACGACTGACCTGCGCCTCAACGAGCCGCGCTTCATCAAGCTGCCCGACATCATGAAGGCCAAGAGCAAGCCGCTCGAGACCCTCGCGTTCGCCGATCTCGGCGTGGACGCCGGCGCCGGCCTGACGACCACGTTGTACGCCGCGCCCGCCAAGCGCAGCAAGGGCATCATGGTCAAGGACGCGGCGGAACTCGTCGCCACGCTCAAGCAGCGCGGCCTGCTCTAAGTCACGCCGGTCGACCGCGCGACGCGCGACGGCCGCACACGAAGATCCCGCAAGGGAACGTGGTCACCCGAGGAAATCCCGATGTCGAAGGTCCTGATCGTCGCCGAACACCTGGGCGGACAACTCAACGCCTCCACCGCCAAGTGCGTCACCGCCGCGAAGGGCCTGTCGCCCGAGTCGATCGATGTGCTGGTGCTGTCGGATGATCCGGCCGCGGTGGCGGAGCAGGCGGCCAAGCTCGCCGGCGTGACCCGCGTGCTCACGGTCGCCAGCGCTGCGAACGCGCACGCGATCGCGCAGGTCCTCGCGCCGCAGGTGGCGAAGGTCGCCGCGGACTACACGCACGTGTTCGGCCCGAGCACGACCTTCGGCAAGGACGTGATGCCGTGCGTGGCCGCGCTGCTGAACGCGCCGCAGGTGTCCGACGCGATGGCCGTCGAAGGCCCGCGCACCTTCAAGCGCCCCATCTACGCCGGCAACGCGATCGTGACGGTCGAAGTACCCGAGGGCGTGACCGTGGTGGCGACGATCCGCACCGCGTCGTTCGCCGAGGCCGCGCGCGACGGCAGCGCAGCGATCGAAACCTTGAACGTCGAGGCCGCGGTGCCGACGCACACGCGCTTCGTCGGGCTTGCCGCCGGTTCCAGCGATCGCCCCGACCTGCAGAGCGCCAAGCGCGTCGTGTCCGGTGGACGCGGCGTGGGCTCGGCCGAGAACTTCAAGATCATCTACGACTTCGCCGACAGGATCGGTGCGGCGGTCGGCGCATCGCGCGCTGCCGTCGACGCCGGCTACTGCCCGAACGAGATGCAGGTCGGCCAGACTGGCAAGATCATCGCGCCCGAGCTCTACATCGCGGTCGGAATCTCCGGCGCGATCCAGCATCTGACCGGCATCAAGGATGCCGGCACGATCGTCGCCATCAACAAGGATCCGGACTCGGCGATCTTCGAGATCGCGGATATCGGCCTGGCCGGGGATCTGTTCCAGATCCTGCCGGAATTGCAGGCGGCGGTGTAAGCCACGCATGGGGTCGAACGCACTCGCTCGTGCGCCCGCTCGCGCTGCCTGCACGGGCGCACGCCGATGACGTCCGGCGGCCTGTTGCGGCTCACACCCGCTGCGCCCCACGCTGCGCGCAAATGCCGGCCGACACTCGGCGGGTACGCGAAGCTCGGCTTTGTAAGCCCCGTCGATGCGAATCGGCGCACGTCGAACCAGTCCGCTACGCGGCAAGTTCAATGAACGGTTTTCACCTCCCACCGAGAGGCGATGCCCAGCTCGACCTGCTGTCGGTGGTCGTGCCGGTGTACGGGTGTGAAGGCTGCCTCGAGGAACTGACCGAGCGCCTCAGGCGCGCCCTGCATACGCAGGCTGTGTCGCTCGAAATCATCCTGGTCGACGACGCCAGCCCGGACCGCGCCTGGGATCGCATCCGCGAAATTGCAGCGCGTTTTCCCGACGTGCGCGGCCTGCGGCTGTCCAGGAACTTTGGCCAGCACTACGCGATTTCGGCGGGCATCGAGGCCGCGCGCGGCGACGCCGTGGTCGTGCTCGACTGCGACCTGCAGGATCCGCCGGAAGAAATCCCGGCGCTTCTGGATGTCTGGCGCACCACCGGCGCCGACGTCGTGATGGCGGCCCGCTCGCAGCGCCAGGACACCGCGTTCAAGCGTGGCACGTCCTACGTCTTCGCGCGCATGCTCAGCCGCCTGACCGGTATCGACCACGACCACCGCACAGCGAACTTCGGCGTTTACAGCCGGCGCGCCATCGATGCCGTCAATTCGATGCCGGAGAGCGACCGTTGCTTCCCGTTGATGGTGAAGTGGATGGGCCTGCCGACCGTACTCGCGCCGGTTCGGCACGCGGAGCGCAGCGAGGGTCGCAGCAGCTACACGCTCCGGCGCCTGTTGCAGCTCGCGATGAACATCGTGCTTTCGTATTCGGACAAGCCGCTCCGGCTCGTCGTGCGCGCGGGCATCCTCCTCGCCGCGTTTTCAGTCGCGTTCGCAGGCTGGAGCATCTACCGATACGTCGCCGGCGACATCGCCGTCGCCGGCTTTACCAGCATCATCGCGTCGATCTGGTTTCTCGGTGGCGCGACCGTCTTCAGCATCGGCGTCACCGGTCTCTACCTCGGGCGACTGTTCAACGCGTCGAAGGGTCGCCCGGCCTACATCGTGCGGGAGGACACGGCCCAGCCATGACTTTACCGCTCGCGCACTCGCCGCTGGAATCAGCCCGCTTCGGGTTGCGCGTGATGCGCGGCCGATTCGATCGGGTGGACGAAAAGGCTGTGCTCGAGACGCTGCTCGCGGACGGCGCGGACGTCGCGATACTGCGCGGGCCCACTCCTCTCGCCGCGCATGGATTGCAGCGCTACGGCATGTCGGTAATCCACGCCGACACGCTCGTCTACTACGCGTGCGACCTGAACCGGCTCGAACATCGCGCGCTGCGCAATGCGGACGTCGTGATTCGACCGGCCCACGCCGATGACGTGGCGGCGGTAGAAGCGTTGGTGATCGCCGCGTTCGACGCCTATCGCAGCCACTATCATGCTAACCCGCTGTTCGCGCATGCGGACGTGCTCGACGGCTATGTCGAGTGGGCGATGGGCTATGTGCGCCCGCCGCATGAAGCCAGAGCGACGTGGGTGGCGGTCAAGGCCGGAGAGGTAATCGGCTTTGCCTGTTGTGCCCGCGACGGAACCATAGGGGAAGGCGTGCTCTATGGCATACACCCCGACCACGCGGGTGGGGGCTTATATACGGACCTCATCCGGCATACGCAGTCGGCATTCGCGCAGGAGGGCTGCCGCAGCATGCGCGTTTCCACGCAGGTGTGGAATTACGCGGTGCAGAAGGTGTGGGCACGCGAAGGTTTCTTCCTGTCCGAAGCGCTGGACACGTGGCACGTGAATGCCCTGCTGTCGGCGGGCGACGCACTGTCAGACCATTCGGTGAACTTCAGCCAGGCGGACGTCGACGCGTTCGCCTCCCTCACCGGCGATCGAAACCCGATGCATACGGACCACGCAGCCGCGCGTGATGCAGGTTTCGATCGCCCGCTGGTGCATGGAATGCGTGTTGGGGCCGAACTCTCGCGGCTGTTCGGCATGGAAGCACCCGGCCCCGGGACGCTTCTGCTGCGCTCCTCGTTATCGTTCCTGCTGCCGATCCGAACCGGCGTGTCCTACCGGCTCACGGTAAGAGCGCTGCCGCGCCCCGTCGGCCGGGCCCGGCTCGCGGTGGCGACGGTCCGCGACGCCGACGGCGACACATGCGTGCTCGCCTACTGCGACCTGCTGAAAAGGACCTGATCGTGGGATACGTATTCGTCGCCATCACCGTTCTGCTTACGGTGTACGGCCAGCTGGTCCTGAAGTGGCAGGTGGGCTTGGCGGGCATGGCGCCCGCGGGCGCCGCCGACAAGGCCGTGTTCCTGGTGCGCCTGCTGCTCAATCCGTGGGTGCTCAGCGGCCTCGGTGCCGCATTCGCGGCCTCGCTCAGCTGGATGCTGGCGCTGAGCAAGCTTTCGCTGAGCAGCGCCTATCCGCTGACGGCGTCAAGCTTCGTGCTTGTTCTCGCGTTCAGCGCGATCGTGCTGGGCGAGCCGTTGACCGCAGCGAAACTGCTTGGCACCGCGCTGGTGGTGACCGGCATCATCGTGCTGGCCTCCTGGGGCTAGGACGCCTGCCCGCACGCCGTGCCTTTGGCCCGTTACCCTATGAACATGCCGACGATGCTGCCGTTCAACAAACCCTACGTGACCGGGCGCGAGCTATCGAACATCGCGCAGGCCCATGCGAACGGGCACCTGTCGGGCGACGGCCCGTTCACCCGCTACTGCCACGAGTGGCTTGCAACACGCACGCGCGCCAGCCGCGCGCTGCTGACGCATTCGTGCACGGCGGCCCTCGAAATGTCGGCGCTTCTGCTGGACCTCGAGCCCGGCGACGAAGTGATCATGCCGTCCTTCACGTTCGTATCGACGGCGAACGCCTTCGTGCTTCGCGGCGCGATCCCCGTGTTCGTCGACATACGCGAGGACACGCTCAACATCGACGAGCGCCTCATCGAAGCGGCTATCACCCCGCGCACGCGGGCGATCTGCGTGGTGCACTACGCGGGCGTCGCATGCGAGATGGACGCGATTCTGGCAGTCGCGCGCCGCCACGGCCTTCATGTCGTCGAGGACGCCGCGCAGGCGATCTTTTCGACGTATCGGGGTCGCCCTCTCGGCACGATCGGCGACATCGGCTGCCTCAGCTTCCACGAAACGAAGAACATCATTTCGGGCGAAGGCGGGGCGCTGCTGCTGCGCGACCCGCGCTTCGCCGAGCGCGCCGAAATACTTCGTGAAAAGGGGACCGACCGCAGCCGCTTCTTCAGAGGCCAGGTCGACAAGTACACCTGGGTCGATGTCGGCTCCTCCTACCTTCCCGGTGAAATCACCGCTGCCTTCCTCGCCGCCCAGGTCGACGAAGGCGAGCGGATCACCGAGATGCGCAAGGCGATCTGGAACCGTTATCACGCATGGGCGGCCGCCCACGAGCAGGCAGGCCGACTGCGTCGGCCCGTCGTTCCGGCGCACTGCGACCACAACGCGCACATGTATTACCTGTTGCTCCCCACGCACGCGCGGCGCACCGCGTTTATCGACGGCATGAAGGCCTTGGGGATCGGAACCGTATTCCATTACATCCCGCTGCATTCCTCACCTGCCGGGTTGAAATTCGGCCGCGCCAATGGCGATCTTCCGATCACCGATGCGGCGAGCGAGTCCCTCGTGCGGATGCCCCTGTGGGTCGGCCTTGGCGAATTCCTCGAGCGCGTGCTCGCCGCGGCGGACGCGGTGCTCGAGCGCCTACCGGTCGCGGTGACGAGCTGAGGGCCCGCGGCCGGCGCCGCGATCCTATACTTCCCCATCCTTTCCGGAGCACCCCACATGCGCCCGCACCTGACCTTGCTCGCCTCGATGCTCGTTCTTACTGCCTGCGGTCCGCGTCAGCCAGAACCCGAGAATTCGGCAAGCACCGGAGCGGCGGCAAGTGCTTCGGCCGCCAATGCCGCGGGCGCAGCGCCGGCCGGCACGGCCTCGAAGGCGAAGGTCTCCTTCGAACCCGCCACGTACGAGAACTGCACGCCGCCCAAGCTGGTCGTCGGTACGGTCAAGTGGGACGCGTCGGCATCCCGTAGCGCAACAGTCGATGTGAAGGCGCTGCGCGCCGACGGCGCCGAGGACCTGTTCGCCACCGAGGGGCCAGTTGGTTCCAAGCAAACGGCCGAATGGCTCGGCCCGGGCTCCGTGATCATCGTCCGCGACCACGAAACCGGCACCGAGCTGGGGCGTGGCACGGCGGGGTCGCGTCCCTGCGGAACCTGATCCGGCGCGTTACCCAGTGACCGGTTCGGCATCTGCGGCCGAGGTAGGCACCGTGGCTCGCGTGAACGGTGTCGGCGCACTCGTTGCAGCCGCGTGCGTCCTGGCAACCGCAGCCGGCGCGGGTGAACTGCTCCGATCGGGCACGTTCGACTGGCATCTGCGGCAGCCCACCTTCGTGCAGGGCGGCCTCGAACTGATGGTCGTGTGGGTGCTGCTGTTTGCGGCATCGCGACTGCGGCGCAGCGCGGCATTCGCGGTGGCAAGCGCCGCCGTGGTCGTACTATTTGTGCGTCTGCATTCGGTGGACCTCGCGCTGATCGCGAGCGGCGTGTACTGCGCGGGCATCTACGGCCTCGGTAGCTTCCTGTCGCGCGCATTGGCGCCGCAGCCAGCGTCCGCCGACCTGGCCGAAGGACGGCGCGTCCTTGTCGGGCTGCTCACGCTGTCCTGCGTGCTGTGGTCCGGCGGCCTGTGGTACGGCCTCGGTTTCCGGCAGACGCAGCTATTGGGCGCGGCCCTCGCCCTGGCGGGGCTCGCCCTAGGGGCGGGCCGATGGCGTTCGCTGGGACATGCTGCGGCCGATAGGGTGCGAGGCGAACGCAACGCGCTGGCCTCGGCTGGCTGGACCTTGCTCGCAACCGCCCTCCTCGGGCTGCTGGTGCGGACCAACACGGTCCTCTACTACGACTCCATCTGGTACGGCCTGCGCCCGGACCGCGTCCTGTTCGGCGAGCACGGAATCTACAGCTATCTGGGCCTCACCACCCAGGTGCACTACTACCCCAAGCTCTACGAGGTGGCGCTGTCGCCGTTGCAAGGGCACGGCGATCTGTCGATCGACCTCGCGTTCAATCTGTGGGCCACGCTGTTCCTGGTCTTCGTGGTCCGCGCCTGTGCCATGGCGCAGGGCATTTCGACGCGCACGTCGACGTTGCTTGCGGTCGCCCTCACCTGCGTTCCCGCATGCCTCGGTGCCGCCGAGACGAGCAAGGGCGATGTCCTCGCAGCGGCTTTCGTGCTGCTGGCCGCGCGGTTCGTCCAGGAATTCGCGCGGACCCGCGACTCCAGACTGCTCGCCGACGTGCTGGCGTGCGCGCTGGTGGCGACGGGGCTTCGCCTATCGACGCTACCGTGGCTTGCCGTGCTGCTGCTCGCGACCGTCGCGCTCTGGGTGCGCCTGGTGCTGCACAGACGGACCGCTGCATTCGCCTGGTTGCGCGGTGGCGCGGGCATGCTGTCAGCGCTCGCGGTGTGGACGGTCGGCCTCGTCCACTACCGAACGTTCGCGCTTACCGGCACCTGGCTAATCACCAACGCGAAGCTGCAGCATTCGCTCGACGCGCTCGGGTGGAAGTTGCGCTTTCCGATCGGTTCGCTAACCGGCGGCGAAGCGCCGGCGGGCGCCAGCGGGCTCGTGGACGTCCTGAACTTCGCGGTTGCGCCTTCGGGCTATCGCTTCCACGTAATCAAGTGGATGGGCGCGGTCTGGCTTGTCGGCGCCCTGGTGGTGCTCGCGCGGCTTGCGATTGCGCCGTCCCGGGTTGCCTGGTTGCGACGGCACGGCGTGATATTAGCCATCGGGCTGTTGTTTCCGGTGGTGATCTGCCTCAACGCGTGGCCGGTCCGCGGCGGGGACGGCAACTACTTCATCGTTCCCGCGGCCTGCCTGGCGATTGCCGGATTTGCAGCGATCCGCACCTCGAGGCTGGTGGACGCAGGCCTCCTGGCGAGCGCCGTCATCGGTACCGCCATGTACCTGCTGACGTCGAACTGGGTGACCGGAACCGAGGTGCCTCCGCGAACGCTGCTGCGCTCGCCGTTCGACGCACGCCAGCAACTGGACGCCTACCTGGCACAGGACAACCTAACCTACGTCGCGAACTATCTCGGAAAGTGCAACGTGCACACGCGCGTGACCGGGTTGTTGCCCGACTCCGGCCCCGCGTTTGCCCTGCCCGCGCGCTACGAGCCGTTGCAGGAGATGGACTGGGACAACGCCGCTTCGCTCGCCTCGACCGACGCGTTCGGGCGCCTCATGAAGGCGACGGGCACCCAGCTCGTGGTGCTGCCGGCCGACGACCGCCTGCCGCACGTCGCGACGCAACGCAGGCTCTTCGATTTCGTCCGCAGCGCGATGCTGAGCTGGCAGGCGTCCGGTCGCGCGGTCGAGCAGACCCGGCGAGGCGACTATGTGCTGTACCGTCTGACCGACGCAGCCCCTTTGCGGAACTGCCCGGCGCGCTAGCCGCGTCGTTTCGAAGCCGCTGCCCGCTCCAGTGTGCGCACCGGTAGCCATCGGCTCGCCCGGCGCGATGTGCTCAGGAGGCGACGACACCTTCGACAGCGTTGAACGCGCGCGCGAGCGCCTGCTCCATGGCGCTTTCGGAGTAGTTCTCACGCAGATAGTCGTGCGCGGCCAGCGCCGTGCGTCGCGCGAGCGCCGGATCCTGCGCGAGGTTCACGACCAGCGCGGCGAGCGCCTGCGCGTCGTCGGCAATCGCAAGCGCTCCCCCGACGGCGTCGAGCCCCTGCGCGCCCACGGAGGTGGTCACTATCGGAACGCCGCGCGCCATCGCCTCGACGACCTTGAGCTTGACGCCACCGCCGAACCTCAATGGCGCGATTGCGACGCTGGCATCGCGGTAATGCGCCTCCAGCTCCTCGGACGATACGTTCGCGTGGATCCTCACGCCGCGCGCAGCCAGCGCGCGGACCCGCGCGGTGGGATTGGAACCGACAAGCCAGAGTGTGGCGTTCGGCAGCGCGCGCTGAACGCGCGGCAGGATCTCGCTGGCCAGCCATTCCGCCGCGTCTTCGTTGGGCGGATGTCCGAACCCTGCGACGAACAGGATCTTGACGGCGTCCGGATCCGGCACGGGGAAGGTCAGCTCGCTTTCGCCGAAGCAGTACAGCGGAACCGAATGGACCCGTTCCTCGCCCGCGAACGCTGCGGCCAATCCGGCTTCTTCGCGCGAGGGATAGATGATGCTGTCCACCTGCAGCCAGATCGACTCCTCGAGCCCGCGCATTTCCACGGCAGCGCGGCGAACCTGCGGATCCCCGGTCACCTCGGCCTGCGCCAGCATTCGCCGGTGGTGGATGTCGTGTCCATAAAACACAATGTGCGCGCGACTGTATTCGCGCAGCAGCGACAGGTAGGGCTCGGCAAAATTGGGGCGGCTCAGCAGGGCGAAATCGAGTTCCTGTCCGACGTCCCGCACGTACGCTTCGAAACTTCCGCCGCAGCTGTCACCGGCAACGATTTCGACGCCGGCGTCGTCGAGCAGGTGGCGCATGCGCGGGTCGTAGATGCGATCGTTCGGCCAGAACTTCACCACCATTCCCATCGCCACCAGGCGCAGCATCGTCTGCAACATGGCGCGCGAACCCGCATCCCTGTCCGGCTGCGGCACCATGTGATCCGTCACCAGCACCACCGGTTTGTGGCGGGCGTGTTCGCGCGCGCGGAACACGCGGTCGCCGTTGCGGTAGTGGTCGCGGTCCAGCACGTGCCGCCAGCGCGCGCGGAATACCTTGCGATTCCTGGCCTGGAACGACTTAATGCCAGCGTCGTCGCCGGTCCCGTGGGACACACCCTCGATATGCACCACTTCCGATCGCGGGCAGTAGTACACCTTCAGCCCGCCTTCGCGGATGCGGAATGCCAGGTCGGCGTCTTCGTAGTAGGCGGGTGCGTAGCGCTCGTCGAAGCGTCCCACGTCCTTGAACAGCTCGGTGCGCAGCAGCAGGGCCGCGCCCGAGCAATAGTCCACCTCGCGCACGTAATTGAACTCCGGCGCGCGCGGGTCGCGCCCGCGACCGAAATTCCACCCGGACCCGTCGGCCCAGATGATGCCGCCGGCCTCCTGCAGCGAGCCATCCGGGAAAAGCAGCTTGGCGCCCGCGATGCCGCAATCGGGAAAGCGCTCATGTATATCGAGGAGCGCGTCGAGCCAGCCCGCGGTGACTTCCGTGTCGTTGTTGAGGAAACAGATGTACTCGCCACGCGCGGAGTTGACCGCCTCGTTGCATGACCTCAGGAACCCGAGATTAGACGCGTTTTCACGGTACACGAGGCCCGGTACTGCCGACAGTCGACCGATGTCAGGGTCGTTCGACCGGTCTTCGACCACGATCACTTCGAACGACGTCGCCGACGCATGCTCCTGGATCGAACGCAGGCACCGTGCGGTGACGCCGAGCTTGCCGTAGGTCGGAACGATGATGGACACGCGCGGACTCGCCGCAGTCGGGAAAGCAAGACGCTCGACCAGCGCGGACGTATCGACCGACTCTTCCGCGCCCGTTCGCGCCCGCAGGGTCGAAGGAGTGGCCCAGGGCAGCGACGGCGACGCCGGCTCGCGCCAGCGACGACCGCGCAAGCGCTCCGAAACAACCCGCAGGGGCCGCGTCAGCGACCACGAGGTGGATGCGCGAATCGCCTCGAGCATCGAAACTGCGTGTTCGGCGACCCGTCGCGCCGCATCGAGCTCGCGCCGCATGCGCGAGAGTTCAGCGGGCTCGGGGCGCTGCACCTCGATCGGCGCGTCGGACTGTCGACCTGCATGCTGGTGCGCGGGGTTGGACGGATCGGTCATGCGTTCGGGCCTGGTCGGCAATAGTTACAGGGCCAGCAGCCGCGACTTCCGCGGTCCTCGACGGCCTCCACGCGCATGGCGGGAAGGGGGCCGGGGCCGTCTACGCTGGATGCGCGGGCGTCAGGCGGGTTGTCCCGCATGCGAAGTGTAGGCAATCGGGCGGGACGTTGAACCTTACCGGTTATCTCCGACGAACCTTGGGGACGTGGGACGTCGCTCGTTCGCGCCGCAATCACGGCGAGGTGACGAAGCTCGATTCGCGAGGGTGCTGTCGAAGCGATGGATGGCGCCGCAAATGCGGTCAGCGCCAGGATCGCGGCGCGGGGTCTACGACGCCGGAACTGCCCCGCTTTTGCGCTGGCCCCGCACAGAAACCGTGGCGCCGGCTGTCGCGCGCCCGAACGACGCGCCTAACGGGTGCCCGACGCGCCCGGAACGTACTCGACCTGTTCATCCGAAACCGCTACCGCGTAGCCCGGTGACCGCGCGGCCGTGCCCACGCCGCCGCGGACCCGACGCAGCATGGCGTTGAGCGGGCCGAGAATCCGCATTGCCCTGTCACGCTGCGACGTCAGCCAGTAATACGCGCTGAGCATCACGCCGAAAGCAACGACCAGGTGCCCTTCTGCAATGGCATCCGTACGCAGGACGAGCGCTGCTGCTACACCGATCACCAGCGAAACAGTCGTGAGCCCGACCGCGATCGCGTTCGGCCCGAAACCGGCTTCGTGGAGCAGGTGATGCATGTGGTCGCGATCCGCAAGGAAAGGCGAACGCCCCATCTTCAAGCGCCGCGCGATCAGGACCAGGCAGTCGATCAGCGGAGGCGCGAGCAGCCACGGCGCAAGCACCGGTGAGACCGGGTGGGCGGCGTTCTGCGTGAGCCGGAATACCACCCACGCGATCGTGAATCCGAGGAAAGCACTGCCGGCGTTGCCGAGAAATACCTTTGCACGCCGTTGCCACGGGAAACGCATGTTGAACGCGAGAAAGGCCACTAGCGCGGAAACAAACGGCAGCAGGTCCGCGAACAGGCGATCATTGCCTGCGTACAGCGCCGCAGCACCGAACATCGCAAGCGCCGCAAGGCACAGCGAACCAGCGAGCCCGTCGCTGCCGTCGCACATGTTCACGGCATTGATGATGCCGATCGTGGCGAACACCGTGAAAGGCGCCGCCCACGGCCCGAGCACGATGGGCGTCGAGCTGAAGATGAAACCCACGTATTCGACCTGCACGCCGCCGCCGTAGACCATGATCAAGCCGGCGGCCGACTGCGCGAGCACGCGAAGGCTCCAGTGCAGGTCGAAGGCATCGTCGAGCATGCCGACGACGATCAGCAGGAACGAGCCGCTGATGTAGGCCCACGGAACCGCGGAAGCGGGGGTGGTGGCCAGGATGGTGATGTACACGGCGAGCGCAATCGAAAGCCCGCCCGTGATGGGCGTAGGACGCGCATGCTGCTTGCGGCCGCCGGGGCGATCAAGAAGACCGAAGCGGTAGGCGAGCGGCTGCAGCGTCCACAAGAAGAGTGCCGTCAGTGCGACGCTCAGTGCGACGCGGCTTGCAAACGAATCCATACCGGCCTCAGTAAAGGCGCAAAAGGGTGGGCAACATCACATTTTGGCACGCGGCGCGCCCCGGACCTAGCCCGGTGGAACATCCTGTTCACGACCCCGTCAATGCGCTCCGTGGGCCATCACGCCGCCCCTCGCCCGTACGCAGGTAGCACCGGGCCGTCGTTGGACGGCCGTAAAGCACGTTGCCTGCGGGCGCGTCCGTATCGGGTGAACGACTTCGCGCCAAGGTCGGGGGCGCCGGCACGAGCGCAGGCGGCGTCAGGCGTCAGGCGTCAGGCGCACTATCCGAACATCCCAGCTTCACCTGCGACTCGATCCAACGGTAGGTGACGGCGAGCCCCTCGGCGAGGGGCCGGCTGGGGGCCCAACCCAGGCGCTCGAGGATCAGCGCGTTGTCCGAGTTGCGCCCGCGCACGCCGGTCGGCCCATCTATGTGGCGCACCGTGAGCGTCCTGCCGGCAATCTGCATGATCATGTCGGCGAACTGGTTGATCGACACCATCTCGTCTGAGCCGATGTTCACCGGGCCGGCGAAGTCGGAACGCATCAGGCGAAGCGTGCCCTCGATGCATTCGTCCACAAACAGGAACGAGCGGGTCTGGCGCCCGTCGCCCCACATTTCGATCTCTCCGCCTTCGGGTGCCATCGCGATCTTGCGGCTTAGCGCCGCAGGGGCCTTCTCGCGGCCGTCGTCCCACGACCCCTCTGGACCGAAGATGTTGTGATAGCGGGCAACGCGGACCGTCAGCCCGTGGTTGCGGGCATAGGCGAAGTAAAGGCGTTCGCTGAACAGCTTTTCCCAACCGTATTCGCTGTCGGGCGCGGCCGGGTACGCCGAACCCTCGGTGCAGTTCGGATTGTCGGGGTCGAGCTGGTTGTACTCCGGGTACATGCAAGCCGACGACGAGTAGAAGATGCGACCCACCGGGATGCGTCGAGACACCTCGAGCACGTTGAGGTTGATCTGAGCCGAGTTGTGCATGATGTCGGCGTCGTTCTCGCCGGTGAACACGAAGCCCGCGCCGCCCATGTCCGCGGCGAGCTGGTAGACCTCGTCGAATCCACCTTCGAACACGCGCTCGACACTGCCGTAGTCGCGCAGGTCGGCCACGTGGAAATCGTCGGCCGCGGTTTCGGCATAGCGCGGCTTCTTGAGATCGGCCGCGCGCACCCAGAAGCCCTCGCCCTTGAGGCGTTTCACCAGGTGACTTCCGATGAATCCCCCACCACCCAGAACCAGTGCTCGCTTCATTCTCAATTCCGTTGCTCAGTCGAGGCCGCGCCCGGGGAGACGGCCAGAAGGGTTTCGATCGCCGAGGCTACGCTCGCCGCGTCTCCTACATCGACCCGCACGTAGCGGTCGGCGGGAACATTCAGGACGCAAAGTGCGTGCACGTCGGATTCCGCACTGCCGACAAACAGGATGGGGCGACCCGAAGCGATGCACGCATACACTTTCGACGGCATGACATAGCCGACGAAGCGGTCGTCGAGCGTAATCAGGTGCAGATCAGCCGCGCGCAACACCCCCGCCAGCCGTTCCAGCGGAACGGGCTGCGTCCTTGCAAAGGGCAGCCCCATGGACTCGAGGGATGCCACGATGACATCCAGCCGAGCCCCGGTGGCATTGAGCCAGACGAAAGCGACGTCCGGATGCGCGCGGCAGAAGTCTGCATAGCCCGACAAGAACGTGGCGTGATCGTGTGCGGCGCCCCAGTTGCCGGAGTACAGGATCACGCGGCGCCCGTTCGCAGCCGCAGGCGCGGGCTCGAGCGTCGTACCTGGGCCGAATTCGACGGGCGACGGATCGCGGCGCAGCTCGATGCTCGCGGGGTCGATGCCACATCCCGCAAGCCGACGGCCCTGGTCGTCGCCGATGACTTCGATGACATCGATTCGACGACGCCAGAAATTGGTTACACGGGACAGGAGGCGCAAGCCGATTCCCGGGTTCGGCATCACCGCCATCAGGCACTCGGGGTGGAAGTCGGTGATGCGGTAACGGGTGCGCAGGCCAAGCAGCAACGCCACCGGCGCGACGAAATGCAGCAGGTATGGCGGCGAACCCGTGAAGCGCACTTCGTCGGCGAGTCGCAGTTCGCCACGCGCGCCCCACAGCAGCGCGAGGTTTGCGCGCACGGTCCAGATGCCGCGGACCAGAAGGTTGGCGCGGTCGTAGGTGGGGCGGAACAGGCGCCGGGTGAGCAGCTGCCCGCCACCTACGCGCTCGCGCTCTTCACTACCGGCGGTCGAGGAAAAGCCGACTAGCGCGACGTCGTGCCCCTGCGCCGCGAGTTCATGCGCAAATCCAACGGCGTACTGCCCCACGGCGCCGAAATCGGGAGGTAGCCAATCGCACAGCAGCACGATGCGGTGGGGGCGATCCGCCTGCACGCGTGCGTCGTGCGTGCGCTCGACGTCGCCGCCTGGAGCGCCCCATTCAGCGGCCATTCGTCAGCTCCCGCTCGTTGAGCCCGATGAAGTACTGGTACACCGCGATCATCACTGCGTAGTCAAGGCCGGCGCGGCCATCGAGAAAACCCCGGCGCACGAAATACACGTACAGGAAGCGCAGCAATGGGCGCATCGGGAGGCGCGCGGCGGCCCGCTTGAGCGCGCGGCGCCGACGCGTTGGATCGCCATGGACGAGCTCGCGCACGGCCACGGGCTGCGAACGCTCCGTCTGCGATTGCATTGCTTCGGCATGCGCGTAACGCAGATGGCGCGCAAGCCAGTCGTTGACGCCCTTGGAAAAGTTGTAGTGGTCGAGCGGCGCGCGCAGCGTGCCGACGAGCTCCGGCGGCTGAACCTCGCGCTGACCATGGCCGTGATCCACGAATCGCAACTCGTCCGCACGGCCAAAGCGCACCTGGTATGACGGGTAGAGACCCGAATGCTTCAGCCATGTGCCCATGAAGATCAGGCGCGAGGGCACGCGATAAACCGGGAAAGGCGACTCGCCCGAGTCGGCGATCGCGCATAGCTCGCGCCGAAGGTCGTCGGTGACGACCTCGTCGGCATCGAGATGGAACACCCATCGGTTGCGGAATTCGCAGGCGCCCATCGCGTGGTTGCGCTGGTGCGCGAAAGTGTCGAACGGTCGCACGAGGATGCGCGCGCCGGCCGCCTCGGCAAGCGCGCCGGTCGCGTCGGTGCTGCCGGAATCCATGACGACGATGTCGTCCGACCACGCCACGCTCGCCAAGCAGCGCGGCAGGTTCGCGGCCTCGTTGTACGTGAGGATCACGAAGGAAATCATGCCGTCGGCCCGCCGTGGACGCTGCGCGTCTTGATCGGTCGCGCCGGATTGCCGGCGACGATCGTCCAGTCCTCGACCGCGCGCACGGCCACGGCGCAGGCGGCCACCACGGCCCCGTTCCCCACCACGACATCGGGCCCGACGAACGCCTGCGCGCAGATCCACGCATCGTCGCCGATACGGATCGGTAGCCGCAGCAGCGGCAGGCGCGGGTCCTCATGGTCGTGGCTGCCGCCGCACAGGTGCGCGCGGTGCGACACGCTGGCGCGCGCGCCGATAATGATCGGGCCCAGGTTGTAGACCAACACATCGTCCCCGAGGCTTGCGTCGTCGCCGACCTCCAGGTTCCACGGGATCACCACGCGTACCGACGGATGGATGCGCACGTTGCGACCGATGCGGGCGCCAAAGCAGCGCAACATGAAGTTGCGCCAGCCGAAGAGCGGCTTCGGCGTGAAGCGGAACAGGGGCGTTGCAAGCGCCCATGCGATGCGGCCGGCGTATTCGCGCATGGAATACGGACGCGCTGAACGCGCCGCGCCAATGTCCAGCGTCATGGGGCCGGCATGCTCGCGACACCGTTGCCCACATGAGCGCCCCGCGTCGGGTTCGCGAGCATCCATCGCCACGCCGTCGCGACCATTTCGTCGATGCCGGGAATGCGCGGCTGCCATCCGAGCACCTCGCCCGCGCTGACCGCGCTGCCGACGAGGCCGCCGGGATCGCCTACGCGGCGCGGGCCCATGCGATAGCGGATATCGACCCCCGTGACGCGACGCACGGCGGCGATCACCTCAAGCACGGAGAACCCGCGACCGTTGCCGAGGTTGTATGTCTCCGCACCTCGGCACGCCCCAGACAAGAGACGGTCGGCGGCGAGCAGGTGCGCGCGACAGAGGTCGTCGACGTGGATGTAGTCGCGCACGCAGGTGCCGTCGACGGTGTCGAAATCGTTGCCATAGATACTGAGCCCGGTGCTGGCGGGATCGCCTCCGGTCGAAACGCGCAGCGCCTCTTCGAGCGCGAGCGGAATGAGGTGGGTTTCCGGGAAATGGCGTTCGCCGACACGGCCCTGGGGGTCGCAACCCGCGGCGTTGAAGTAGCGCAGCGCGATGCTGTCGAATCCGTAAGCGCGACCGTAGTCACGCAACGCGTGCTCGACCATCATCTTGGTGGCGCCATATGGGTTCACGGGGCGCTGCGGATGGGATTCGGTGATCGGCAGTTCGACCGGATCGCCGTAGGTGGCGCATGTAGACGAGAAGACCAGCCGATTGACGCCCGCCTCGCGCATCGCTTCCAGAAGCCGGAGGCTGCCGGTTACGTTGTTGTCGTAGTACAGCGCCGGCTGCTGCGTCGACTCACCAACATAGGCGAAAGCGGCAAAGTGCATCACCACGTCGAAGCGTCCGCTGGCGAAGCCGCGTTGCAGGTCGCCGGACGAGCGGATGTCGCCTTCGATGAACCGCGCGTCGCCGACCGCGTCGCGATGGCCGCGGCAGAGATTGTCGAACACAGTGACGCGATGTCCGGCGTCCGCCAGCATCCGCACCATGTGCGACCCGATGTAGCCGGCTCCGCCGACAACCAGGATGTCCCGGCTCATTAAGGACGCCCCCCCGGGCTGCGAATGCGGGCGTACAGATCGAGCAGGCCGCGACCCATCGCCTCGACGCTGTAGTCGCTCGCCGCGAGCGCGCGACCGTTGGCCGACGCCCGCTGCCGCCATTCGGCGTCGCCGAGTCCACGCGTGATCGCCGCGGCCACCGCTTCGGCATCCGGCGCGACGGCGATGCCCGCGCCTGCCTGGTCGATACGCGATGCAACGGCAACGCCTTCGCCGAGCACGCAGGGAACGCCCGCGGCCACCGCCTCGACCGGCGCAATGCCGAAATTTTCCGAAAACGAAGGCAACACGAACAGGTCCGCGGCCGCGAACGCGCTGGCCTTCAGCTCGCCATCGACGTGACCGGCCCAGACAACGCGATCGGCGACGCCCAGCTGTTCCGCGAGCGCCCGCAGCCGCTGCAGGTAGCTGGCGTCGCCGGTGCCACAAACCAGCAGCGAGACGTCGGGCGACGTTGCCCGCACGCGAGCGAGCGCCAAAAGCAGCGCCTCGACGTTCTTCTTGGGGTCGATCCGCGACAGATAGAGCAGGCGACGCCTACCGCGCAGCTGCGGAAAGGATTGGAGCAGCAGTTCAGGAGTGGCCGCGACGGCGGCATCGATGCCGAGCGGCAGCACGGCCGACCGCATCGGGAAGCCGAGGCTCTCGGCCTCCTCTCGCTCCTGTTCGGACGTGAAGTGCACCGCCGCGGCGTCCTGCAGCAGGGGCCTTTCGACGATGCGCAGTGACAGCGATTTGAGGCCCGCGCGGCGCTGCGTCATGCCATAGCGGTTCAACACGCCGAGCGGCCGGATCACATACGGAACGCGGGCGCTGCGCGCGACCCGTGCCGCGGCGACGGGAGCGAACGAAAACACGGCATGCACATGCACGACATCGAAGCCCGGCACCGCGCGGCGCAGCCATCGCAGCAGGGGAAGCGAAGTCTTGTAGGCGCGCGTTTGCAGGGGAAAGTGGTGGCGAATGGCGCCGTTGCACCGAGTCACGGCGCCTTCGTCGCCGATCGAACCATCCCGGTCGTGGCCTTCACCGCCGTCGTCCGTCGTCGCCGTGACGACTTCCACGCCCGAGCCGCTCAGCACGCGCTCGATCTGTGCGATCGCGCGGCTCGGCCCGCCGCTGCCGGCCGCGACCGACGGGATCACGTGCAGCACCCGCAGCGGACGTCCGCCATGGTTGGATCGCACGCGCGGCGATGCCATCGGGTTCACGGCGCGGCTTTCCTGCATTCGAATCCGAGGCAGCCGTTCCAGCGCTCGAAATGCTCGACCTCGGCGAACACCGGCTCGGCGGAATCGTTGAAGGCCGCCCGGCGAATGTCCGTGAACCCGGCCTCGGCCAGGCGCGTGGCGATCGACCGGTAGTCCCACAGCCACAGATGCTGGCTGTTCCCCACGGCGGCGCGCAGGTGGCCCAGCATCCCGCGCGGGCGCGTCGACATCCCCAACAGCGTGGCGCGCAGGAACTCGGAGGCGCGGTCGTCGTTGGTCGAGGCCACATAGGTGGCCACCTCGGCCTCGAGGTCAGGCATGACACTGCGGAAGACGCCGCCCGGCCTCAGCACGCGATGCACTTCGCGCAGCGCAGTGCGCAGGTCATCGTAGGCTAGGTGTTCGAGCATGTGGGACGAGTAGGCGACGTCTGCGCTCTCGTTCGCCAGCGCCAGCCCGCGCACCACATCGCCATAGACGATGCGCCGCGAAAACCTGGGGGACAGCCAGCGCTCGAACAGCGGGCCCAAGGCCGGCAGCCGTTGGAGGCGGACGGTCGGGGAGGCGTCGACATTCATCCAGCTGGCAGGGCCGTCGAGGCCTGCGCCGATCTGCAGTTTCAACATGCGTGGCAAATCCTATGGCCGCCACCGAGTGGCAGGCCGCTACCGGTCATTATGGCCGGTTGGCGTGAGCGCGGCATCGCGCGCCGCCGGGCCGGGCGATCCTCGGGGTGTCACGGCACCGCGTGTCGGCACGCACGGAACCAGTGCGTGAAGACAAGGATCGCCCACTGCTGGTACCACTCGACGGGCTGCACGGGCAGCCGCCCGGCATCGGCGCCCAGGCGCGCGCCGAGCGATTGGCCGAACCATGCCTGGAACGGGAAGGCGAACCCGCGCTTGGCCGGGTCGGTGACGCTCTCGGGCAGGTCGCCCACAGCGTCGACCAGAAGGCGCTTCCCGGGCTGCAGGCGGAGGGACGGCGGGATCCGGGCGACGGTGTCGAACAGGCGCTGGTCAACCAGCGGCAAGCGCAGTTCCAGCCCGTGCGCCATGCTCATGACGTCGCTGTCTCGCAGCAGCTGGTTGCGCATGTAGCGTGTGAGTTCGAGGTAGCTCACGCAATCGGCCGGGTCGGCGGGCAGGTCAAGGACGTCGTCGGCGTCGGGCGACCGCCCGGACAGCGGGAGGCCCGTGAAGTAGGCGACAAGGCGCTGAACCTCGTCGGGTGCAAAGACGCCGCGGTAGGCGCGGTAGCTCTCGGCGAGTCCGCCCGGGCCCTGCAACAGGGCGCCGAGCCGGCGTCCACGCGAGGAGCGGGCG
>NZ_VTRV01000150.1 GCF_008274655.1 Cognatilysobacter lacus
CCGCAGGAATTGGCGCGTGGTCAGGCCGAACAGCCCGAAGAAGAACATGGCGACGAACAGCATCAACATGATGCTGCCTGCTTGCGCGTGTCCGCGAGCTGCGACTGCGCCTCGCGCTGGCGTTCCTGCAGCGCCGACAGCGCCTGCTTGCGTTGCTCCAGCTCACCCGTCAGAGAGTCGACGGCGATCTTCTGCGTCTCCAGCTGCTCGAGAAACGCCTCCGCGGACTCGCCCAGCGCGTCGAGATCAAGCCCGGCGCGTTCGGCTACGAGAGCATCGCGGCGCCGCTCGGCGTCCAGTGCCGTGCGGTCGAGGCCTTCGATTCGCGCCCGTTCCACGTCGGCAGCGCGCGAGGCTTCGGCCTGCGCGCGCGTGTGGGCGTCCCAACGCTGCTGCCAGTCCGCAAGCCTGGCTTCGGCGTCGCGCAACGCATCGGCGCGCGCGATCTCTTCATCTCGCATCGCCTCCAGCCGGGGTTCGTCGTTTTCCAGTGCGTCGCGCAGGGCATCCAGGCGCGCCTGGTCGCTGCCGATGTGGGTCGCGATCTCCGACAGCTGCGACATCGCCTCGTCGCGCGCACGCTCCAGCCGCGTGGCCATCTCGCGCTGGTGCTGGATCTGCTGCTCCACGCGCGCCAGCGCGCCACTGACCTCGTAGCTGTCGCCCTGCGCGCGGGCCAGATGCTCGGCGGCTTCCTCGCGCTTGACGCGGCCTTCCTCGAGCTGCCGCTCGGATTCGCGCTGCTCGGCGACGAGCTGCTGCAGGCGCGTCTCGGCCTGCGCGAGTTTTTCGCGCTGCGACTGCAGCTTGCGGTCGAGGGCGCGAAATTCCAGCGCCTTCCATTCGGCGTCCTTGATGCGACGCTCCGCCTGGATCGCCTGATACTGCTCCGCCTGCTTCGCCTGCCGCGCGAGGTGCTGCAGCTGCTTGCCGACTTCCTCGCGCAGGTCGTTCAGGCGGTCGAGGTTCTCGCGCGTGTGGCGGATGCGCGTCTCGGTCTCCTTGCGGCGTTCCTTGTACTTCGAGATGCCCGCGGCCTCTTCGAGGTACATGCGCAGGTCCTCGGGCCGCGCGTCGATGATCTGGCTGATCATCCCCTGCTCGATGATCGAGTAGCTGCGCGGGCCGATGCCGGTGCCGAGGAACAGGTCGGTGATGTCGCGCCGACGGCACTTGGTGCCGTTGAGGTAGTACTGGCTCTGGCCGTCGCGCGAGACCACGCGCTTGACGGAGATCTCGTTGAATGCAGCGAATTCGCCGGTGATCGTGTGGTCGCTGTTGTCGAACACCAGCTCGACCATCGCCTGCGACACGGGCTTGCGCGCCGAGGACCCGGCGAAGATCACGTCGGTCAGCGAGTCGCCGCGCAGGCGGCTGGCCGAGCTCTCGCCCATGACCCAGCGCACGGCGTCGATGATGTTCGACTTGCCGCAGCCGTTGGGGCCGACGACGCCAGTCATGTTGCCCGACAGGTGAAGCGTGGTCGGGTCGACGAAGGACTTGAAGCCCGACAGCTTGATCGTGGAAAGACGCATGCGGCGTAGCGGCCTCTGGCGTGGGCCCGGCGCGCGCAGCGGGCTGTCGGGCGGCGGAAGCGGCCCGCGAGTATAGCGGCGGGAGCCGCCCGCCCCGCGGCGCGGCAAGCTTTACCCCGGTCGAGGCCTCATGATGGATGGATGGTCTTCGGCCCCCTACCAGGCGAGCCGTCCACCGAGCATCGGACGCTCGCGGTCGGCGACGCCCAGCTCTACCTCCACCGCGACGCCCACGTTTGGACGTGGGCCGCGGCGGTAATGATCGTTGCCGAGCTGCGTCGGGACCTCGCAGCGCGTCCGCGCTCACGGCTGCTGCTCTCCCCGAGCGAGGGCGTCGTGCCGGTCCTGAAAGCATTGTCGCGGGCGCCACTCGACTGGCAGCGGGTCGACGTGGGCCTGGTGGACGAGCGCTGGCTGCAGCCCGACGACCCCGACAGCCATGCCTCCGCGATACGCCGCCACCTGCTGGTGGACCGGGCGGCCGGCGCGCGGCTCGAGCCGCTGACGTTGGCCGGGCGCCGGATCGAGGACGCGGTGGCGATCGCTAACGCGCACGCGCGGCAGATGCCGGACGTGTCGGTGCTCACGATGGGCGACGACGGGCACGTGGCCGCGCTGTTCACCGACTCGCCCGACTACGCGCGTGCACTCGCCTCGCGGCAGGACTACATGTGCCTCGACGGCGCCTTCAGCCCGTCCGCTGGCCCGTGGCCGCGGCGCATCACGGCGACGCCACTCGGCCTGTCGCGCGCAGGCACCCGCATCCTGCTGCTGCGCGGCGATGCGCAGCGACGCCACTTCGACGTCGCGATGGCGGCTACGGACGGCGGGGCCTCACCGCTGGCCGCGGTTCGCCTCGCCGGCGGGCCACCGCTGCTCGTGCATTGGTGCCCCTAGAAGCCGCCCGGCTAGGCGTGGGGTCCGGTCACTTGAAGTCCGGCCCGACGTGGCGTTTCGATCGAAGTCGGGACGAACCGGTCAGCCCGAAACTTCGCCCGGCGCGCGCGCGTCAATCGAGAGCGCATGCACGTCCGTCGTCATGAGGTCTCCGAGAGCCGCATAGACGGCGCGATGCCTTGCGATCGGCGCCATCCCGCCGAAGTGCCCGCTGACCAGCGCGACCCGGAAGTGTCCCCGTCCGTCGCGCGCGCCGGCATGCCCCGCGTGCAGGTGGCTCTCGTCCACCACCTCGAGCACGGCAGGCGCGAACGCGGCTTGCAGACATTCGCGGATCGCGCCGGTGCGGGCCTCCGGTGTCACGGAAGTACCTTGCGGAACGGCCTGACGTCGACCGATGCGTACACGCCCGCGGCCACGTAGGGATCGGCGCCCGCCCATTCGCGCGCGGCTTCGAGCGATTCGAACTCGGCGACGACCAAGCTGCCCGTGAACCCCGCAGGACCAGGGTCTTCCGCGTCGATCGCCGGGCACGGGCCGGCGACGAGCAGGCGCCCCGCGTCGCGCAGCGCGTTGAGGCGCTCGAGATGCTTCGGCCGGGCTTCAAGGCGGCGTGCAAGCACGTCCGCGGCATCGCGCGCGTCGATCACGTACCACATGGGGTCTTCTCCGGACAAAGCGCGATTCTAGCGATCGCGCCCGGGATAGCTGGACAGCATCGCCTGCGGCCCGTAGGCTTGCCCCGTCCGTCGACCTGCCCGCCAGGCGACAGCCGCACCGGGGCTTCGCTCCCACGTCCGGCCTTCCGATCGCGAAACCGACCGCCCTGCCCCGGCAGCTGCCGTCCACGTCGCATACGCAATCCGCGTCACCGAGGGCCGGCATCCGCCGCCCGATCCGCAGTGTGCAGTGCCAGGCCCGGAGGGGCCGGTCCCGAATGACCGACGATCTCGCGCCTCAGGCGACCGAGGACAATCCGGCAAGCCCGGCTCCGCCGAGCCATCCGCAGCAGCAGGAAATGCGGCTGGCGGTGGTGCACGGCCAGCCTGTGCTGCAGATCCCGCAGGACCTGTACATCCCGCCTGACGCGCTCGAAGTCATCCTGGACGCGTTCGAAGGTCCGCTCGACCTTCTGCTCTACCTGATCCGCCGGCAGAACCTGGACATCCTGGACATCCCGGTCGCCGACATCACTAAGCAATATGTCGACTACATCGGCGGCATGCACGAGATGCGCTTCGAGCTGGCCGCCGATTACCTCGTGATGGCCGCGATCCTGGCCGAGATCAAATCGCGCATGCTGCTGCCGCGCGTCAGCAACGAAGAAGGCGCCGAAGAGGATCCCCGGGCCGAACTCGTTCGCCGGCTGCAGGAGTACGAACGCTTCAAGAAGGCCGCCGAAGACATCGACTCGCTGCCGCGCATGGAACGCGACACCGCCGCCGCCCAAGCGCACGTGCCCGACCGAGCCGTGGTGCGGATGCCCCCGCCGGTCGAGCTGAAGGAAATGCTGCTCGCGCTGCGCGACGTCTTCAAGCGCGCCGAGCTGTTCACGCAGCACGCGATCCGGCGCGACGCGCTGAGCGTGCGGCAGCGGATGGGCGAGCTGTTGGAGCGCCTCGCGGACGGCGGCTTCCACCGCTTCGAAACGCTTTTTGACGCCACGGAAGGGCGCCCCGGCGTGATCGTCACGTTCCTCGGCATGCTCACGCTGGCGAAGGAACAACTGGTCGAAATCGTGCAGGACGCACCGATGGCACCCATCTACGTGAAGTCGCTCGCACTCATGAAGGATGCCGCTGAAATCGCACTGTCGAGCGAGTTCGACAGCGACGCCAACGATGCCGCGTGACCCGGCGGACGGCGCGATGGCCAGCAGGATGACCGCCACGCCCGGGCTCACGCGTGACGCGCGGACCGGCCGCAACAGGGGACGCATGGATTGGAAATGGACCAGACGCTGATCAATCGCATCGTGGAAGCCGCGCTGCTGGCAGCCAGCCAGCCGCTCGCGGTCGCACAGCTGCGCGACCTGTTTCCCGACGACCAGCCGGCACCTGCAGGCTCGATCGAAGCCGCGCTCGAGCATCTGCAGGCTGAGTGCGAGTCGCGCGGCGTCGAGCTGGTGGAAGTCGCGACCGGGTTCCGCTATCAGGTCAAGGCCGAGGTGCATGGCTGGATCACGCGCCTGTGGACCGAACGTCAGACGCGCTATACGCGGGCGACGCTGGAAACGCTGGCCCTGATCGCCTATCGCCAGCCGATCACGCGCGGCGAGATCGAGCAGGTACGCGGCGTGACGGTGAGCAGCAACATCATCAAGGCGCTCGAAGAGCGCGAATGGATCCGCGTCGTTGGGCATCGCGACGTTCCCGGCCGCCCTGCCCTGTTCGGCACGACGAAGGGTTTCCTCGATTACTTCGGCCTCAAGCGCCTTGACGAACTGCCGCCGCTGTCGGAGCTCAAGGACATCGGCGAGCTCGAGCCCCAGCTGATGTTCGAGGACGCCAGCGGCGTCGTGCCCAGGATGGCGGCCGGCATCGCCGACACCGCTGCGGGAGGTCGCGACGCGGCCAACGACAGCGACGGCATCGAAAGCAACGACGCCGCGCCCGACGATCTTCATGACACGCACGCCGACGCGTCGGCGAACATCCAGCCGCCGTCGGCTTCCGCAGACGCGAGCGAACCCGACGAGCGACACGCGGACCACGCGGACGAAGACGAAGGCGACTTCGACTTCCGCGCCGAACGCCCCGTCGTCTTCCAGGACGACGACACCGAAACCCACGACGCCGCCGCCGGCGACGTCGATCCCGAAGCCGCGCCGGGGATGCGCGCGGCAGACGAGAACGACCGCGAGCAAGACAACGCCGTCGAGACGACGACCGTTCCCGACATGACGACCGCATCCGTGGATGCGGCGGAGTCAAATGAAAATGAGTGAAGACAAGAACCGCAAGCTCACGCTCCGGCGCGAACAATCCGCATCGCCCGCGCCCCGCCTCGAGGAGCGCCTGCACAAGGTGCTCGCGCAGGCGGGCCTCGGCTCACGGCGCGCGCTCGAGCAACGCATCGCCGACGGGCTGGTCAAGGTCAACGGCGAAGTCGCGCAGGTGGGCGTTTCCATCGGCAGCGGCGACAAGGTCGAGATCGACGGGCGCCAGTTCGTCGCGACCGCGCTGACCGAGGCCCCGCGCGTGCTGATGTACAACAAGCCCGAAGGCGAAGTCACTACGCGCGAAGACCCCGAAGGCCGTCCGACGGTGTTCGAAGCCGTGCCGCCGCTGAAGGGCTCGCGCTGGATCGCCATCGGCCGCCTCGACATCAACACGACCGGTCTGTTGCTCCTCACCACCGACGGTGAGCTGGCGAATGCGCTGATGCACCCGTCGAAGGAAGTCGAGCGCGAGTACGTCTGCCGCGTCCGCGCGCCGGAAGGCCAGGAGAGCGTCGACGACGCGACCATCGCGCGCCTCGCGACGGGCGTGCAACTCGACGATGGCCTCGCCAAGTTCGACGAGGTCGAGAAGATCGGCGGCAGCGAATCGCACGACTGGTATCGCGTCGTCGTCAAGGAAGGCCGCAACCGCGAAGTGCGCCGCCTGTGGGAGTCGCAGGGCTGCCAGGTCAGCCGCCTCAAGCGCGTGCGCTATGGCGGGGTCGAACTGCCGCGCGAGTTGCTGCGCGGGCAGTCGCAGGAGCTGCCGACGTCCCGCGTCGAACAGCTGCGTACGGATCTGGGCCTCGAGGACGGCACGCCTTCGGCATTGACGCTGCAGCCGGTGATCGGCCAGCGCCGTGCTGCCAAGGCGACGATCCATTTCGGTGGCGAGCGCAGCCAAGGCGGCTATGTCGGCGGGCACACGACGTCGGCCGACGAGGCGCGTGAGCTGCGTCGTTTCGACAACGTGCGCGAGGACCGCGGCCGTGGCCGCGGCGGCCCTCGCAAGCCGGGCGGACTCACCGTGAGTGGCGAGGCTGCGGCCAAGCAGGCTAACCGGCCGTTCAAGCAACGCCCCGACAAGGGCTCGCGCTCACTACCCGAAGGCAATCCTGCCGCGTTCCGTACCTGGTACGTGCCGGACGGCGTGGAAACCGGTCCGTCCGGGCATCGCAATCCCGATGGCGGCGCGCGCAAGCCTTACGGCGCCAAGCCGTCGGGCCCGCGTACCGGGGCGCCCG
>NZ_VTRV01000151.1 GCF_008274655.1 Cognatilysobacter lacus
CAGGCCGCGCTCGCGGTGGGTCAGCGCGAAGCCGGGCACCCGGCAACGGGGACATGGCGACGCCAGGCGCTGCGCGAGGTCACGTGCGGCGTCCGCAATCACCGCCTGCCGCGTCGGATTGCGGTGCGCGCGCGCATCCACCTCGAGCACGACGTAGCCGTCCGCCGACATCACCATCGCTTCTTCGAACGCGTCGCGTAGCAGCGCGAACGTCGCGACCTCCTTGCGGATGCGCGGATCGGACACGCTGTCGGGGCGCACGACGAAGCCGTGGGCCGGGAATCCCGACTGTTCCGCGAAGCACTCGGCCTCCGCCCATGACGCGACTCGGCGGCTGGCAAAGCGCGCGCGCGCCGCGGCGCGGCCGCAGACCTCGATGCCCAGCCGGTCGTCGATCCAGACCAGCAACTCCACGTTCCACGAAATCATTCCGAAGACCGGGTCGACGCCGAACACGCCCTCGCTCGCCACGCCGACCGAGGTCCCCACGAGTTGCATGCCGATCCTTGCCTTGCGCCGCGCCGTCTCCAGCTGCGTGCCTTCGCGCGGAACGTCGCGGGTGAACGTGCCGAGCCGGTCGGTGTCGTAGCCGTCCGTGTGCACGATGCGGCAGCCGAGCGCCGGCTCGAGGACGGGTGCCAGCTGCGCCTGCTTGCCGTGGCAGGTCAGCAGCGCGACCGGCCGGCCGGCGTAGACCGCCATCGAACCGGCCGCGTCGGGCGCGCGTGCGGTGTTCATTCGCCCTGCGCCTGTGAATAGCCGCGCTCGCCGTCGAAGGTGTAGAGGTTTTCCGTCTTGATGGGCTCGAAGCCGGCCTCGGCGATGCGCAGCAGCAGCGCGCAGATCGCCGCGGGCCGCAGCGCGTGGTCGGCGGCGACGAACCGGCAGCGCCAGTGATCGGTGCGCGTCGTCTGGCGCTGTCCTTGAGGGTAGACCTTGACGCCGCGGTTGGTGATGAGCGCGAGGCGGAACTGCGGGCCCGCGAGCCTGTCGAGCGCTGCGCCGAGCGCGTCGGGATCGCGTCCGTCCGCGCTCCAGTCGAGGAAGACATCCACGCCGTCGAGCGCCTTGGTGGCTCGCGTCGTCGGGATGTCGGCGGCGCACATCGGCGTTGACGTCTCGTGCGCCGGATAGTCCACCGCGGCCATGCGCTGCGGCCGCTCGCCCAGGCGCGCGACCACCGCCTGCGCGAAGGCGCGCGTGCCCACGCGCTCGCGGCTGTGCGCGCCGTGGATGTCGGCGGTGTGCAGGCCGTCCTCGATGGTTCGCAGCCACGCGTTGTGGATCGCGGTCGCCGCCGCGCCTCGGCCCAGGTGCACCAGCATCATCACCGCGCTTAGCAGCAGCCCGGACGGGTTGGCGATGTCGCGCCCGGCGATGTCCGGCGCGGAGCCGTGCACGGCCTCGAACATCGCGCACTCGCGGCCGATGTTCGCCGACGGCGCGAGGCCGATCGACCCGGCGACTTCGGCCGCGACGTCGGAGAGGATGTCGCCGTAGAGGTTGGGCGTCACCACCACGTCGAAGCGCGTCGGATCCACCGCCATCTTCGCGGTGCCGATGTCGATGATCATGTGCTCGGCGGCGATGTCGGGGTATTCGCGAGCGACCTCGTCGAACACGCGATGGAACAGCCCGTCCGTGAGCTTCATGATGTTGTCCTTGGTCATGCACGTGACCTTCCGCCGGCCGTGCAGGCGCGCGTAGTCGAAGGCGTAGCGCACGATCCGCTCGCAGCCCGGACGCGAAACCAGCTTGAGGCACTGCACCACCTCGTCGGTCTGGCGGTGCTCGATGCCGGCATACGTGTCCTCCTCGTTCTCGCGAACGATCACCACGTCCATGCCCGGGTGGTGCGTGGCCACGAACGGGTGGTAAGCGACACAGGGGCGCAGGTTGGCGTACAGGCCGAACGTCTTGCGCAGCGACACGTTCACGCTCTTGTAGCCGCCGCCTTGCGGCGTGGTGATCGGACCCTTGAGAATCACGCCGTGCTCGGCGATGGCGTCGATCGTGTCGCGGTCGAAGCCGGCGGCGTGCCCGGCGCGGTAGGCTTCGAGGCCGACCGTCACCGGCGCAAAGGACAACGCGGGATCGGCGGCGCGGAGCACGTCCAGCACCGCCTGCGTGATCTCGGGGCCGATGCCGTCACCGGCGGCCACGGCGATCGTGCGATGCGGCAGCGGGGCAGATGCGGGCTGAGGCAGGAGCTGAGGCAGGAGCTGGGCAGACATACGATCTCCAATACACGACATTTGTGTCGCGTATTTTAGATCGCGTAACGTGGGCCGTGTCAACGGCTCCGGCGTATTGGGCGCAAGGATCGGACGAACGGAATGGCTGACGCAGGCTGGACCTTCTTCAGCAACCACACCCACGTGCTGTTCTGCCTCGCGGCGGACGGCGGCCAGACCCTGCGCGAGGTCGCGTCAAAAGTGGGCGTGACCGAGCGCGCCGTGCAGCGCATCGTGGCCGACCTCGAGGAAGCGGGCGTGCTCGAGCGCGAACGCGACGGGCGCCGCAACACCTATCGCATGCACGCGGACGTGCCGTTGCGGCACGCGGTCGAGGCGCACTGTCGTGTCGGCGACCTTATCGCGCTCGTCGTCGCCGAACCGGCGGTACCGCTGGCGACATCGAAGCCGCGAGCGGCGGCGAGGAAGGCGGTGCCGAAGAAGCGGACGCCGCGCTGATCGCGGCGTCAGAGCGCGCGCGCGAACCAGCGGCGGCGCAGCAGCCAAGCGACCAGCATCGCCGCGAGGAAGACACCGTAGCCCGAGATGGTGGCGAGCACCTGGCGCCAGATGCTGCCGGCGGTTCCCGTCGGGACCGCATAGCCGTGCGCCCAGCGGGCAACGAGCACGAAGGCGAGCACGGCGAGCGCGATCGATGCGAGGTCGAATGCGCGCCGCGCCGCCGTGCGCGGCTGCCGCGGGTAGGCCCAGAACAGGCCGGAGAGAATCACGAACCACGGGAGGAACAGGATCAGCGCGAGCGCCTGCTGCACCGACAGGCTCACGCGGCGTCCTCCGCCATCTGCGCGAGCGCGGCGTCGATCTCCTCGCGCGTCACGCCGTCGCCGGGCACGAGCGTGGCGTCGTCGTCGAGATGGCCGGACCGCTTGAGCGCGGCGACGCGCTGGCCGGCGTCGCGCGGCGCATCGAAGCCCGCGCTCTGCAGCAGCACGCGGTCGCCGCGCACCAGCTTGAAGTAGAACTTGCCGTCCGGCTCGCGGTACTGCTTGAACGTGGCTGGCGCCGGCTGCTCAGCCTGCGTCGAAACCGAGACCGACGCCTTCGACAGGTCGCGCAGCCCGACGGCTTCGCGCAACTGCGCGAGCAGCGGCGTCGCATAGGCGATACGCAGGCGCGCCGCGCCATCGCGCAGGGTCGCCTCGATGTCGGCCGGCTTCGCCACCAGCGTTTCGTACTTCTCGCGCATCGGCGAAATCTCGGCGTCGATGCGGTCGAACAGCGCCTGCTTGGCCTCGCCCCAGGCGATGCCGGACTCGAACGCGCGGCGCATGTCGTCGGCCTGCTGCCGCGACGAAAACGCCTGGAAGAGCTGGAACACGTTCGATGTGTCCGCGTCCTTCGGCTCACCAGGCGCGCGCGAGTCGGTGACGATCGAATAGATCAGCTTCTTCAGCTGCTCGCGCGGCGCGAACAGGGGAATCACGTTGTCGTAGCTCTTGCTCATCTTGCGGCCGTCGAGGCCGGGCAGCGTCGCCACGTGCTGCTCGATCGCCGCCTCGGGCAGCGTGAAGTGCTCGCCGAACAGATGGTTGAAGCGCTGGCCGAAGTCGCGCGCCATCTCGATGTGCTGGATCTGGTCGCGCCCCACCGGCACCTTCTGCGCATTGAAGATCAGGATATCCGCGGCCATCAGCACCGGGTACATGAAGAGGCCGGCGGTGATGCCGGCATCGTCGTCTTCGCCCGCTTCACGGTTCTTGTCGACCGACGCCTTGTACGCGTGCGCGCGATTGAGGATGCCCTTGCCGGCGATGCAGGTGAGCAGCCAGGTGAGTTCTGGGATTTCGGGAATATCGCTCTGGCGATAGAACCAGGCCTGCGACGGATCGAGCCCGCAGGCCAGCCAGCTCGCGGCGATCTCCAGCGTCGAGCGCTGCACGCGCGCGGGGTCCATCACCTTGATCAGCGCGTGGTAGTCGGCGAGGAAGTAGAAGCTTTCGACCGACGGATCGCGGCTGGCCTCGAGCGCTGGACGGATCGCGCCGGCGTAGTTGCCCAGGTGCGGCGTGCCCGAGGTGGTGATGCCGGTGAGGACGCGGGTACGGGTCATTTCGATGCGGGACACAGGCGGTGCGCGAGTTTACCGTGCGGCTCAGCGGCCTCGTCGGCAAACGGCGCATGAACTCGGCTGGTGCCGGCCGGCCGCGGTCGCAACCCCATTCAGAAGCGCCGTGCGTTGATTTATCCAACGCCTGCCGGGTTACCGCCATGAACGTCCGCCGCCGTGCCGCCCTCGCCTTCGCCGCGATCCTCGTCGCGGTTGCCTCCGCCCCTGCCGCGCAGGCCCAGTGGCACGACATGGACGAGCGGGTGGAGTTGCGCATCCTCGACCGCGATGCCTACGACGAGCTGCCGCAGTACGTCTACCGGGGGCAGACGTGGGTGCCCGGCACGCCCGGCCACCGGTATGCGGTGCAGCTGACCAACCATTCGCCTGCGCGTGTCCTCGTGGTGCTGAGCGTGGACGGCATCAACGCGGTGACGGGGCAGACCGCCCGCGCCAACCAGGCCGGCTACGTGCTCGAGCCGTACGCGACCACGGAGGTCGCCGGCTGGCGCAAGTCGATGGTCGACGTCGCGCAGTTCTACTTCGCCGATATCCGCGACAGCTACGCGGCGCGCACCGGCCGTCCCGACAACGTCGGCGTGATCGGGATCGCGGTGTTCGACGAGGCGCGGCTGGTTCCGCGGGTGTACCTGCCGGAGCGCCGCGACGCGGACACCCCGATGGCGCCGCCGATGGCGCAGTCGCGCTCGCAGGAGCTGGGTACCGGCCACGGCGGCCGCGAGTACGCGCCGGCGGTACGGCGCGGCTTCCTGCGCGCCAGCGCGCGACCGGTACAGGTCACCGAGATCCGCTACGACGATGCCGATGCGCTGGCCCGTCGCGGGATTGGCCCGGGTCGATACGGGCGTCGCTGGGGCCACGAGCCGCAGGCGTTCCCGGGCGGCTTCGTGCCCGACCCGCCGCCCCGCTGGTAGGCCCGGCTGTTCCCGGACAAAAAAAGGGCCGGATCGCTCCGGCCCTTTCGTCATGCGCGAACCGCGTGGATCAGCACTTGCCGTCCTTGCAATCCTGCGCCTTGTCTTCGACCTTCTCGCCAACCTTCTGCACGTCCTTGCCAGCACCGGCCATCGTGTTGCAGGCGGACAGGAAGCTCATCGAGAACATGGCGAGCAGCAACAGGGAAGTCAGACGCTTCATGGTGTCATCTCCGGGGGATGCCGCGGGGCGGCTGGGAATTGCGTAGGCGGATGACACGGCAGCGAGCGTGAAACGCGTGTGCACTGCCGCTGCTTTCGCGCGTGAATCGTCACCGGGCGTTCATCCCCGTCAACGCGTCGTTCCGGCTTGAGCCACACCTTCACGTCGCGGCCGGCATTGGTGCCGCTCACGCGACGCCGAAATCATTCCCGCAGAAGCGTCGACTTTCCGAACAGGCTCTCGACCAGGTCCACCACCAGGATCGCGGTGCGGTTGTGGTCGTCGATGAGCGGGTTGAGCTCCATGATGTCGAGCGAGCCGAGGCGTCCGGTGTCGCAGATCATCTCCATCACCAGCGACGCCTCGCGATACGTCGGGCCACCCATCACCGTG
This sequence comes from Cognatilysobacter lacus, assembly GCF_008274655.1. Taxonomy (GTDB): domain Bacteria; phylum Pseudomonadota; class Gammaproteobacteria; order Xanthomonadales; family Xanthomonadaceae; genus Cognatilysobacter; species Cognatilysobacter lacus. Next base: position 5,854 of record NZ_VTRV01000151.1, read on the forward strand.
GTGCCCACCCCGGGCGCGATCGACGGATCCAGGAAGTCGACGTCGAAGCTGACGTGCAGGTGCGTGTCGGGGCCCATGCCGTCGAGCGCTTCCTCCATCGCCGCGCGCATGCCGACTTCGTCGATGTAGCGCATGTCGTAGACGTCGATGCCGTACTGGCGCAGCAGCCGGCGTTCGCCTTCGTCCACCGAACGGATGCCGATCTGGCGGATGTCCTCGGCGCGCACGGCGGGTGAAACGCCCGACAGGTGGGTGAGCGAGTCGGGCCCGAGCCCGCACAGGCACGAGACCGGCATGCCGTGGATGTTGCCCGACGGCGTGACGTCGCTGGTGTTGAAGTCGGCGTGCGCGTCGAGCCAGAGCACGCGCAACGTGCGCCCGTTCTCGCGGCACCAGCGCGCGACGCCGGCGATCGAGCCGAGGCCGAGGCAGTGGTCGCCACCGAGCAGGATCGGCACGCGGCCGTCGACGAGTTCGCCATGCATCGCGTCCATCACGATGCGGTTCCATTCGGTGACTTCGGCGACGTGCCGGTAGCCGCCGACCGGGTCCTGCCAGGGATTGCGCGGGCCGTCGAGGTTGCCGCGGTCGAGCACGTCAAGGCCGCGCGCCTGCAGTGCCTCGCCGAGGCCGGCGATGCGCAGCGCCTCCG
>NZ_VTRV01000152.1 GCF_008274655.1 Cognatilysobacter lacus
CGACGCGCACATGCGGGCCGTCCACGCGCAGGCGCAGGTCGACGCGCGGAATCGTGGTGTCGATGGCATAGGCCGGCGCGATGATCGACAGGCGCCCGTCGATCACATGCAGCTCGCCGAGCCGTTCGACCACCGCGAACGGGTCACCGCCCGCGTTCTGCGTCTGGCCCGGCAGGCCGCGCACGTCCCAGAGGCCGTCGTCGCCGCGCTCCAGCGTGAGGTCGAGCCCGCGCAGGCGCAGCTCGGTAAATGCGTGGCCGGGAAGCAGGCCGAGATAGACCGATGCGAGCAATTCGGCGTCGCCGATCGCGACCGCGTGCTCGCCTTCGCCGATGCGCAGCCCGCGCAGTTCGATCAGCGGGCCGAGCCTCGTCCAATGCGTGCGCAAGCCGGTGAACGCGACCGGTCGCCGTGTGCGGTGTTCGAGCCACGCACGCACCTGCGCGGGATGCTGCGCGAGCACCGGCAGCGCCAGGCTGACGAGCCCGAGCAGCAGTGCGAATGCCAGTACGGCGACCGCGAGGATGTACCCGAGGCCGACGTGCGCCCGCTTGGCGTGCCGAAGGATCACCGGCCGCCTTGGCGCGCAGGCACGGCGGGTGCGCCGGGCCTAGAGCAGCACGACATCGAACTGTTCCTGCGAGTACTGCTCATCCGCCTGGAAACGGATCGACTTGCCGAGGAATTCCTCGAGTTCCGCCACGGCTGCCGACTCCTCGTCCGTGATGCGCGCGACGACCTTCGGCGAGGCGATCACCAGAAGCCGCTGCGCGTCGAACTGCCGCACCTGGCGCACGACGTCGCGGAAGATCTCGTAGGTGACGGTCTCCGGCGTCTTCAGCGAACCGCGCCCACCGCATTCATGGCAGGGCTCGGAGAGCTGCCGTTGCAGGCTGTCGGTGGTGCGCTTGCGGGTCATCTCGACGAGACCCAGCGGGGAGAAGTCGTACACGGTGGTCTTGGCGTGGTCGCGGGCGAGCGCTTTCTCGAGCTGACGAAGCACCTGCCGCTTGTGCTCGGCATCCGTCATGTCGATGAAGTCGATGATGATGATGCCGCCCAGATTGCGCAGTCGAAGCTGACGCGCGACCGACTGGGCCGCCTCGAGGTTGGTGCGATAGACCGTTTCCTCGAGATTGCGCTGACCGAGGAATGAACCGGTGTTCACGTCGACGGTCGTCATCGCCTCGGTCTGGTCGATCACGAGGTAGCCGCCGGACTTGAGCGGCACCTGTTTTTCCAGCGCGCGCTGGATCTCGTCCTCGACACCGTACAGGTCGAAGATCGGGCGCGCGCCGACGTACGGTTCGATCTTCTCGTTGAGCCCCGGCATGTACTGCGCAGCGAAGGCCTTTAGCCGGTCGCACGTCTCGCGCGAATCGACCTTGACCTTCTCGACGTCGCGACGCAGCAGGTCGCGCACGGCGCGCATCGGCAGCGACAGGTCCTCGTACACGCGCTCGCCGAGCTTGGTGGTCTGCGAGCGCTCCTCGATCAGGGCCCAGACGCGTCCGAGATACGCGACGTCCTCGGCGATCGCCTCGTCGGGCTGGCCCTCGGCATTGGTGCGGACGATGTAGCCGTGCTGCGCGCCGCTCGGCGAAAGCGAAGTCACGATGTGCTTGAGGCGCGCGCGCTCGGCCTCGTCCTCGATGCGGGCCGACACGCCCACCACGCGCGTTCGCGGCAGCAGCACGAGGTAGCGCGACGGGATGCTGAGCTGCGTGGTGAGGCGCGCGCCCTTGCTGCCGATTGGATCCTTCACCACCTGCACGATGATGTCCTGCCCATCGCGCAGCAGTTCCGTGATCGGGCGCGTGGGTTGCGCCGGCAGCGGCGCCTCTTCCGCGGCTGCTTCGCCGATCACGGGCTTGACGATGTCGCCTGCGTGCAGGAATGCCGCGCGCTCGAGGCCGATGTCGATGAAGGCGGCCTGCATGCCCGGCATGATCCGCTGCACCCGGCCCTTGTAGATGTTGCCGACCACGCCGCGCCGCCAGCCGCGCTCGATATGCAGCTCCTGCAGCATTCCGTTTTCGACGACGGCCACGCGCGTTTCGCGCGGGGTGACGTTGACCAGGATTTCTTCGCTCATTCCTTCGCGCCCGCAAACACATCGATTCCGAATTTGCCGAGCAGCTTCGCGGTCTCGTGCAGGGGCAGGCCCATGACGCCGGAGTAGCTGCCGTCGAGGCGCGTGACGAAGGCCTCCGCGCGCCCCTGTATCGCGTACGCACCCGCCTTGCCCTGCCACTCTTCGCTGGTGATGTAGCCGTCGAGCTGCGCTGGCGTCAGCGCCGCGAACGTGACGTCGGACACGCTCGCGGCCTGCGCCTCGCGCCCGGCCGACAGGATCCAGACCACGCTGATCACCTGGTGCGTGCGGCCCGATAGCCGCGACAGCATGCGCACGGCGCCATCGCTGTCGACAGGCTTGCCGAAGACTTCGTCGTCGAGCACCACCTCGGTGTCGGCGGCCAGCACCAGCGCGTCCGGCACCCCGGCGATCCCGAGCAGCCCCGCGCCGGCCTTTTCGCGCGAAACGCGCCGCACGTAGTCGAACGCCGCCTCGCCGGGCTGGCGAACCTCGGGAATATCGATGTCGAGCAGGCGGGGATCGATGCCGAGTCGCATGAGAAGCTCGCGTCGGCGCGGTGATTTGGAGGCGAGATAGAGCATCGATCGAAGCATAACCCGGCCTCTCATGCGCGCCGCCTGAACATCCGCCATCGGTGAAAGACCCCGCCCCGCCTCACCGGTCGTTCACTTGTGCGTCCCGACCCTCTAGCCAACCAGGAGTTCCGATGACCACGATGCGCCTCGCCCTTCGCAGCCTCGCCCTCGCCACCGTCCTCGCCTTCGGGAGCCTCGCCATGACCGTCGATGCGCAGACTGTCGCCGTTCCGACGTATGCCGCCGACGGCACGCTGCTGTCCGTGTCGGCGCAGGCCGAAGCACGCCGCGCGCCGGACATCGCGACCGTTTCCGCCGGGGTGGTCACGCAGGCCGCGGACGCCAACGGCGCGCTGCGCCAGAACGCCGAGCAGATGGCGAAGGTGGTTGCCGCGATCCGCGCGGCCGGCGTCGCCGAACGCGACGTGCAGACGGCTGGCGTCAATCTCAACCCGCAGTACCGCTACGTCGAGAACCAGCCGCCCGCGATCACGGGTTACCAGGCGAGCAACAACGTCAACGTGATCGTGCGTGACATCGCCAAGCTCGGCCGCATCCTCGATGCGCTGGTTGCGAACGGCGCCAACCAGATCAACGGCCCGACGTTCGACATCGACCAGAAGGAACCGGTGCTGGACGAGGCGCGCCGTGCCGCGCTCGAAAAGGCGCGCAAGCGCGCGGACATGTATGCCCAGTCGCTCGGAATGCACGTGCGACGCATCGTGAGCATCGACGAGACCGGCGGTGCGTCCATTCCACGACCCGTGCCGATGATGGCGATGGCCAAGATGGCGCGCGACGAGGCCACGCCCATTTCGCCCGGCGAGAACGTCCTCTCTGTCAGCCTCAATGTCGTGTTCGAACTGGGAAAATAACCATGACTTCGCCCGATATCCCGCGCGGTCGCGACACCGCGGCCGCGTCAGATCCACGTTCCGGCGCCAATCCCGGCTATGCGGAGAACCAGCCGCGAGACCGGGCTGATGCGCAGGACCCGCGCACGGGCAAGCAGCCGAACCCTGAAGCCGGCGGGCTGGAACGGCCGCAGGGCGATTCACCGGAGCCGGCTGCCGATTGAGCCTCCGGCTTGCGTGCAGCGTAGATCGAGCCCGCTTGTTGCGGGCTCTTTCTTTGTTGAAACGCGTCTCGTGCGCACGCGGCGCTTGCCGCCACCCGGTTCGTTCGCGCGAGCGGCGTTAACCCCACCGGCCGACCCGGTGCGTTTGCATCGGCACTGTCCACACGAGGAGCCGGCCATGCAGACCATCCACGCACCGCGCGTCGCACAGCTCGACCCCGGCCGCATCACCGCCATCACCGGTGCGATTGCGATCAATGGCCTGTTGCTCGCACTCCTCGTTGCGCCCGTGTCGGCGCCCATGGTGGCCACGGCCGTGCGAGAAACCTTCACCACATACGTGCCCACCAAGATCAAGGACAACCCGCCGCCGCCGAAGCCCGAGCCGATCCGCGTCAAGGTGGAACAGACGCACACGGCCTCCAGCCAGCCACACGCGCCCGACCGTCCGCATCCGACCGAGCTGCCGCCGATCGCGGACCATGCGGAGGCCGGCGACTTCGTCGTGCCACCGGACGATTCGCACGACACCGCCCATGAAACCGGCGGTGACCAGCGGCCCGCCGACGACGGCAAGCCGCTCACCGGCGCCCACCTCGAATACGCGACGAATCCCGCTCCGGGCTACCCACGCGAAGAACTGTTGAACGGCGACACCGGCACGGTCCTGCTCGAAGTGCTGGTGGAGGTCGATGGACGCCCGCTGGAAGTGTCGATTTCGCGCAGCAGCGGACATCGCGCGCTGGACCTGGCAGCGAAACGCGCGGTGCTGTCGAGCTGGAGGTTCAAGCCGGCGATGCGCAACGGGCAAGCCGTGCAGGCGATCGGGCTGGTACCGGTCGAGTTCAAGCTGCAGTGAAGCGGGATGCCGCGGTCGGGCTGCCGACCGCGGCTGCTGGCTAGGATGCCGTGCGAAGCCGGCGCATCGTCGCGAGTCCGGCGTACGCGCCAACAACCACGCGACGCACTCAAACGCGACGCGATTCGGACTCACCGCTCGGCAGGATCACCCCCGGCGAAGCACGAGCGGGAACCGTAGCGCGGCAACCGGGCGGAGCCACGCATGGCGGAACTCGGCGACCCGCCGGTCACGCCCGGTGATATGGATGATTCGCAACCAGTGCCGCCGCCCGATACAACTGTTCCGCAACGACGAGCCGAACGATCATGTGCGGCAACGTCAGCGGCCCCAGCGACCACGACTCGTCCGCACGCTGCAGTACCGCGTCCGCGTGGCCTTCGGGTCCACCGATCAGGAACGCGAGGTCACGGCCCTGCCCGCGCCAGTGCTCCAGCCGCTGTGCAAGTTGTTCCGAGGTGTAACCGCGCCCGCCGCCGTCGAGCGTCACTACCCACGCATTGCGCGGTATGGCGGAGACGACTCTCAGGCCTTCGTCCGTCTGCGCACGCACGACGTCGCGCCCCTTGCCGCGCAGCCCGGGTTCTATCTCGACCAGTTCGAACGGGAGCCAATGCGACAGGCGCGTTCGGTAATCCGCGAACCCTTCGGCGACCCAGGCCGGCGCGCGTTCGCCAACGGCGATCAGGCGCGCCTTCATGCGGCGTCAGCGCTCAGCGCGCGGAGCGCGGACGGTCGTCGGCGTCGAGCTCGTCGGCATCGTCGTTGAAGCCGAGCGGGTCCGCTTCCGGGTAGTCGTCGTCCTCGTTGCCGAGGTGGCCGTGCGCGAACTCGTCGACACGCGCCGGTGGTTCGTCGCCCACGGTCCACAGGCGTTCGAGTGCGTAGAACTCGCGCACGCGTGGCAGCATGACGTGCACGATCACGTCGCCGAGATCCACGAGCACCCATTCGGCTTCGCGCTCGCCTTCGACACCCAGCGGCATCACGTCGAGCTTCTTGGCGAACTTCACCACTTCGTTCGCGATCGATTTCACGTGCCGCGTCGACGTACCCGACGCCACCACCATGAAATCCGTGACGCTGCTCTTGCCGCGCACGTCGATCTCGACCACGTCCCGCGCCTTGAGCTCTTCGACCGCATCGCGGACGGTGCTCAACAATTCATCCACCGAAGGCGGCGGGCTGGGCATGCGGGTCTTGATGACGTGGGCTTCGGTACTCAAGCGGGGCGACTCCGTGCGATGAGCGACAAGTATAGGGATCAGGCTGGATCCGGCTGTGCATAGAGCCGGTGACGGACGATGTAGTCGGCCACCGGCGGCGGCACAAGCGACTTCCACGGCTCACCGGCGGCAATCCTGCGCCGGATATCCGTCGACGATTCGGGACGCGGCGGATCCATCGGCAGCAAGGCCAGCCCCCCGCACGCCGTGGCCAGAAGCTGCTCCGGCGCGCGCAGGCGGCCTTGGACCGTCTCGGCGAGCGCAGCGTCGATCCCGGCGAAACCGTCCGGGGACAACGGGAACCCCGCGCGTCCCACGGCCAGCACGTGGGCCAGCTCGAACAGCGAGCGCCAGCGGTGCCAGCGGTGCAGCTGCGCAAGCGAGTCCGCGCCGATGACCCACACGACGGGTGTGTCGGCGCCGACCTCGGCACGGACGTGCGCGAGCGTCTCGACGCTGTAGGACGGCACCGCGCGCGCCAATTCGCGGCGGTCGACCGACAAGCCAGGCTCGCCCGCGATCGCGAGTTCCGCCATGCGCGCGCGCTGCGAGGCATCGGCATGCGTCGCCTCCTTGTGCG
>NZ_VTRV01000153.1 GCF_008274655.1 Cognatilysobacter lacus
GAGGCCCGCGTGCGCGCCCACGTCGACGAACGCGACGGCCAGCGGCACATCTAATGACGCGCAGATCGCAACGCAGTGCGCGACCCAACTGTCCGCCGCGTCCTGCATGCCGTGATGCACGTGCAGCGCGCGAAGCCCGTCAGCGCGCGCCTGCGCGTCGTGGGCGAGGGCATGCAGCAAGGCGACCGAATCCGGCCCGCCGCTCAGCGCAACGCAGACAGGGGCGCGGACCGGCGGCGAAAATGCGGGTGCGTCGATCGACATGGAGGGATGCTGCCACGGCTTCGGGCGCAGGAACGCACGTGCACGTGCCTGGCTGCGGCGCAGCTCGCGGCGTCGGGCGCGTCAGGTTCCCGCTGGCGCGTCGGACCACACTTGTCAAACAGGGCCGCATGCCGGCTTAGGTGCCGCACCGCCTCGCGACGGCCGGCCGCGCGCGGCCTTCCGCCTCGCGCTTCAGGCGGCTTCGTACGCGCCGTAGCCGCGCAGGCGCTCGTAGCGTCGCTGCACCAGCTGGTCGGCGGGAAGCGCTTCCAGTGCGTCGAGTTCGTTGATCAGCACGGTGCGCAGTCGGCGCGCCATCTGCGCCGGGCTGCGGTGCGCACCGCCCGTAGGCTCGCGAATCACCTTGTCGACCAGCCCAAGGGACCGTAGGCGACGCGCGGTGAGACCCAGCTGTTCGGCGGCGTCCTTCGCCTTGTCCGCGGACTTCCATAGGATCGATGCGCAGCCTTCGGGCGAGATCACCGAGTAGGTGCTGTATTCGAGCATCAGCGTGCGATCGCCGACGCCGATGGCCAGTGCGCCGCCCGAGCCGCCTTCACCGATGACGGTGCAGACGATCGGCGTCTCGAGCTCCGCCATTTCCATCAGATTGCGCGCGATGGCCTCGGACTGGCCGCGTTCTTCGGCGCCGACGCCGGGGTACGCGCCGGGCGTGTCGATGAAGGTGAGCAGTGGCAGGCCGAAGCGCTCGGCCATCTTCATCAGGCGCAGCGCCTTTCGATAGCCTTCCGGGCGCGGCATGCCGAAATTGCGCTTGATCTTGCTCTTGGTGTCGCGGCCCTTCTGGTGGCCGATGATCATCACGCTGCGCCCGGCGATGCGCGCCAGCCCGCCCACGATCGCGGTGTCGTCGGCGTAGGCGCGGTCGCCGTGCAGCTCGTGGAACTCGTCGCACATCGCCTCGATGTAGTCGAGCGTGTACGGCCGCTGGGGATGGCGCGCCAGTTGCGACACCTGCCAGGGCGTCAGGTCGCGGAAGATCTGCGCCGTCCGCTTGCGCGCCTTGTCCTGAAGGGCCCTGATTTCGGGCGACGCGTCCATGGAATTGCCGTCGCTCGCAAGGCGCAGTTCGGCGATCTTCGCTTCCAGATCGGCGATTGGCTGCTCGAAATCGAGGTAGTTCGGGTTCATGCAGGGCCGGCGCGGTGAAAGGCGGGCAGTTTATCCGTGCGGGGGTGGCATTCGCACCCGTACTGATCCTCGGGACGCCGTGGCCACTCCTTCGGCCGAGATCAGCAGGCCAGCGCGGGCCCATCTGGCCGGCGAGGGGAGGAGGCGTCCCACCAGCAAGGGCGAGCACCTTCGCGCGATGCGCGTCTCGGTCAGTTCGCCCAGGGCCGCGAAAGCGCCAGTTTCACCGTCAGGACACCGGGCGTCGCGCGCAGCGTGTCCAGCAGTTCGCTATCCACGCGCACGCCGGAAGTACCGCCCAGTTCGACCATGCCCGACGCACCCTCGGTAATGACGTGCAGCCGCAGCGGCGTCGGGCCGGGCCGGCGCGAGTTGAGCAGCGCGTCGACGCGGCCGAGCGTGCCCGGATCGCGAAGGTCGAGCCGCAGCAGCAGTTTCTGCGCATGCCGGCTGCAGATCTGCGCGAAGTCCCAGCAGCGTTGTGCCTTCAGCGCGAAACCGCCGGAGAAGCTGTCCTCGCGCAGGCCGCCGTTGATGATGAGCAGGCGATCGCGCGCGATCACCGACGCGTTTTCCGCGTACGTCTCCGCGAAGAAGGCGCATTCGAGGCGGCCACGGCCGTCCTCGATCTGCACGAACACCTGCGAGTCGCCCTTCTTGCGCAGGCCGACCACGAGGCCAGCCACCGTGGTCTCCATTTCGGGACGCCAGCCGCCGCGGCCGCCGATATCCGGTCGTGACGCCCAGATGCGATCGAGATCGCCAAGGTGGAAACCGACGAGGCCATGCACGTCTTCGCGGAACGGATCGAACGGATGGCCGCTGAGGTAGTGCCCCAGCGTGTCGCGTTCGGACTCCAGCAGCTTCGCGAGTGGCCACTCCTCGCAATCGGGCAGGTCCAGGTGAAGCGCCACCGACGCGGTATCGACCCCGCCGAACAGCGACGCCTGGCCCGCGGCGATTTCTTTCGAACGCTGGTCGGTCGCGCGGAGCACTTCGGGCACCTGCAGCATCAGGCTCGCGCGATTCCGACCAAGCGCATCGAGCGCGCCGGCCTGCACGAGCGCTTCCAGCGCGCGGCGATTGAGGCGGCCGTTGTCGACGCGCTGGCAAAGATCGAGCAATCCGGTGAACGGGCCTGCGCGGCGCGCGTCGACGATCGCCTCGCAGACGCCGCGCCCGACGCCTTTCACCGCACCGAGGCCGTAGCGGATCGACTGCGGCGTGCGTGCGTCGAACATGTACGACGACTCGTTGACGTCGGGTGGCAGCACCTCGAGGCCCATCACGCGCGCCTCGTCGAGGAAGCCGGTGACCTTGTCGGTGTTGTCCATGTCCGACGACAGCACCGCGGCCATGAACTCGGCCGGGTAATGGGCCTTCAGCCAGGCGGTCTGGTACGAGACCAGCGCGTACGCGGCCGCGTGCGACTTGTTGAAACCGTAGCCGGCGAATTTTTCCAGCAGGTCGAAGATCGGTCCGGACACGCGCGGCTCGATGCCGTGGTGCTCCTTCGCGCCCGCCTCGAACTTGACACGCTCCTTCGCCATCTCCTCGGGCTTCTTCTTGCCCATCGCGCGGCGCAGCAGGTCGGCGCCGCCGAGCGAATAGCCGCCCAGGATCTGCGCGGTCTGCATGACCTGTTCCTGGTAGACGACCACGCCGTACGTGGGCGCGAGGATCGGCTCCAGCAGTGCGTGCGGGAACACCACATCCTGTCGCCCGTGCTTGCGTTCGATGAAGTCCGGGATCAGGTCCATCGGGCCCGGGCGGTACAGCGAGACCAGCGCGATGAGGTCGTCGAAGCGGTCGGGCTGCGCGCGCTTGAGCAACTCGCGCATGCCGCGCGATTCGAACTGGAACACGGCGACCGTATCGCCGCGCGCGAACACTTCGTAGGTCCGTGCATCGTCGAGCGGCAGGCTGATGATCTCGAGCGGTTGCTCGCCCGACGCCGCGCGGCGCACGTTGATCGCCTTCACCGCCCAGTCGATGATGGTGAGCGTGCGAAGGCCGAGGAAGTCGAACTTCACGAGGCCCACGGCCTCGACATCGTCCTTGTCGAATTGCGTGACCGGGCTGCCGCCGCGCCCGTGCTCGTCGTGTTCGGCGAACAGCGGGCAGAAGTCGCTCAGCGGGCTCGGCGCGATGACGACGCCGCCGGCGTGCTTGCCGGCATTACGCGTGAGGTCCTCCAGCGAAAGCGCGAGATCCAGCAGGTCGCGGACGTCGTCCTCCGCGTTGTAGCGCGTGATCAGTTCCTGCGAGGCGAGGTCGGAATCCTTCCTCGACGCATCGGAGCGGCCCAGCGCGTCTTCGAGGCCGATGCCGAGCGTATTGGGGATCAGCTTGGCGATGCCGTCGACCATGCCGTACGGATGGCCGAGCACGCGACCGCAGTCGCGCACGGCGGCCTTCGCCGCCATCGTGCCGTAGGTGATGATCTGGCTGACGCGATCGCGTCCGTACTTGCGCGCGACGTAGTCGATGACCTCGTCGCGACGGTCCATGCAGAAGTCGATGTCGAAATCGGGCATCGACACGCGTTCGGGATTGAGGAAGCGCTCGAACAGCAGGTCGTAGGGCAGGGGATCGAGGTCGGTGATCCCCAGCGCCCACGCCACCAGCGAACCCGCGCCGGAACCGCGACCGGGACCGACCGGAATGCCCTGCTGCTTACCCCAGTTGATGAAGTCCGCGACGATCAGGAAGTAACCGGGGAACCCCATCTTGATGATGACGTCGAGCTCGGTTTCCAAGCGCGATGTGTAGTCCTCGAGGGTGCGCCCTCCCGAGGGTGGCGCCTTTTCCAGGCGACCGGCAAGGCCATCCCGTGCGCTGTTGCGCAGCCACGATTCGATCGTGTGTTCGCTGGGCACCGGGAACGCGGGCAGCGCGTATTGGCCGAGCTTCATTTCCACGTTGCAGCGCAGCGCGAGCGCATGCGCATTGCCGATCGCATCGGGCACGTCGCAGAACAGTTCGTCCATGTCCTCGCAGGACTTGAGGAACTGCTGCGGTGCGTAGTCGTGTGGGCGTTTCGGATCGTCCAGCACGCGGCCGGTGGCGATGCAGACGCGCGCCTCGTGCGCCTCGAAGCCGTCTTCGTCGAGGAAGCGCACGTCGTTGGTGGCGACGACCGGGATGTCGCGCAGCGAGGACGCATGCAACGCGAAGGAATTGAACGGCTCCTCGCCCTTGCGGCCGCTGCGCACCAGCTCCAGGTGCAGGCGGTCGTCGAACACGTCCTTCCAGTCGACCAGACAGGCTTCGGCGAGATCATGGCGGCCGCCGGCGGCGAGCTGGCCGGCAAGGCTGTCGCGGCCCGCAAGGGCGAACAGCCCGGTGTTGTCGTCGCGCAGCCACTCCGGGCGCAGCGCGACGCCGTCGTTGCGGTGGCCTTCCATCCACATGCGCGTGAGCAGCCGGGAGAGCGTCAACCAGCCTTCGCGGTCACGGCACAGCAGGGTGAGGCGGGAGGCGGCCTCGTTGCCGTCGGCGAGCGCCACGTCGGCGCCGAGGATCGGTTTGATGCCGGCCGCTTCGCACGCCTTGTAGAACTTTACCGCGGCGAAGACGTTGTTGATGTCGGTGATAGCCACCGCCGGCTGCCCGAGCAGCGCGCATCGCTTCACCAGCTCGTCGACGCGGATGGTCGAATCGGCGAGCGAGTACTCGGTGTGCAGGTGGAGGTGGATGAATCGGGGAGACATGCGGCGACCGGCAAAGCGCGCGCCAGCGTATCAGCCCCGGCCACCGCCACAAGGCTTGACACGGCGGCGCCCTGAACGCCGCCGGTCACGGTTCAGTGCACGGCGAAACGCGGCGCGCTTTCCGGCAGGTACGAGCCCTCGCGGCATTCGCGGGCGTGGTCGAGCAGGCGTGCTTCGTCCAGTTGGGCCTGGCGCCACGCAGCGCGGTCGAAGCGGTCGCGCTGTGCGCGGTCGAAAGCCAGCCGCCGCAGGCGGTGGAAATCCGCGTACCCCAGGGTTTCGCGGCGCAACTGCGGCCACGCGGCATCAACCAGCACCGCGTCGTCGAGGTGCCCAACCGGATGCATGCGCTCGGGCAGCAGGTGCTCGCCGCGACGGACCTGCTCGATGAGCCTGCGCACGAGTTCGACGGTCTCCGGGGGCGCCTGCCAAGCGGCGTCGGCAGCCATCGTCTGGGCCGCTTTCACCCGGAACAATCGTTCGCGGATGCACGCTGCGGTCGCCCCGCGGGCCGACGAGGACAGCTCGCGGGCTGCGGTTGCGAGACGGTCCGCGTCGAGGACGGGCGCGGTGTCGGCGAACTGCCGGAGCAGCCGATTGAACCGGTCGACCGCGCTCGGATCGATCCGAAAGCCCTCGACCAGGTGGCGGCGGCGCCGGCTAGGATCGCCACCCTGGTAAATGCAACGGGGTAGCGGGTGTTCGGTGGTCAGCAAGGCGTTCATGACAGGTCCTCGTGGGCCGTGGATGCCGGCGGTTCCGGCACGATCCAAGCCTCCGCTTTCCGCCGTTTCCGGTCATGACGCAGCATCGATGTTTATCGGCTGATTCGCCGTGGGTTCCGATGGAGTTGCGAGGAAATCACGATGGCCGACGCCACCGGCCATGTGCCGGCTGATCCGGCGATCTACCGCTTCGGCGATGTCTGCGTGGACACGCAGGCCTGCCTGGTCACGCGCGCGGGCGAACCGCAGCCGCTCGAACCCAAGGCCTACGCCGTGCTCATCACGCTGCTGCGGCATGCAGGCGAACTGGTTCCGCGAGAAACGTTGCTCGATGCTGTGTGGGGGCATCGACATGTCACGCCCGGGGTACTGACGCGCTCGATCGCGCAACTGCGCCATGCCCTCGGCGACGACCCGCACGTGCCGCGTTACATCCGCACGCGGCATGCGCTGGGCTACTCGTTCGTTGCCACGCTCGAATTCGAGGTCGGTGACCGTGCGCCAGGCTCGCCCGCCGCTCCGGCTTGGACCGCGCCGGTTGCGAGCCCGGCGTCGCCTGTGACGCCGCCAGTGCCCGCGG
>NZ_VTRV01000154.1 GCF_008274655.1 Cognatilysobacter lacus
TGCGGTGCTTATCGCTGGGGCCTAACAATTCGTCCAAGCCGACGCCGCTTCGCGGCGCGGCTTAACTCAGGTGTTAGGCCCCAGAGCCAGCTTGCCGCCAGCCGATGTCACACAGAACTTTCTACATTCCGGAACACATGGACGGCTTTGAGCTTTGCCATCCTGTGGACAGCGCTAACTTCCTACGGATCCAGGAGGCAATCGCTGGAGAAAACCCCACCTCGCAGTGGTCTCCTATGCCGGTGCATTTAATTGGCAGAGACAACGCCAAGAGCCTCACGCGCTCGTCCGCCCCGTCGCTGGGCGCCTTTTTACTGGTCCTGCGGCCCGAAGTTGTGCTCGCCATGGGCGATATCCTGAGCACGTCATCTGAGCTACTAACTCTGCGCGCCCCTGCACTTACGCTCTTCCTGATCAACCCGAAAGCCACCCTGGATGTTCTAGATCCGGAGCGTTCGGAAGTTGTCAGGTTCGCGAGCGGCCGCCTAATGCGGGTTACAAAGTGGGTCTTGAAAGGAACGGCACTGCCGGAGTGCGACGTGTTCAAGGTCGCCGGGTTTCGCGTAAGTCCTCCGGTCGTTAGCGAGCGGTTTGTGCAGCGTTGGCAGGAATGCGGGTTCCAAGGTCTAGAATTCAGGCAGCTAGAGCATGCCGTAGCTGGGGCCTAACAATTCGTCCAAGCCGACGCCGCTTCGCGACGCGGCTTAACTCAGGTGTTAGCGCCCACGCCGGGATGCTCTGCGGTAGTCGGGCGACTCGCTTTTCGAAATATTTTTGCTTACGGCCACATTGGTTTGCAGGTTCATAGCTGCAAGCTCGCGCTGCTCCGCATTTGTCGGCAGTCGGCGTTGAGCGAATGGCAGCGCCAACTTGCCGGCCAGCATGGTCCGGCAGCGTCACCGCCCTCGCCTCTCGGCGCGCCTCCGGCGCCCCGCTCCCTCTTTCTCGCGGTCCGGCCCTCCGTGGCACACTTTGGCCACGTGGAGCAGCGCACCAAGGCATCCGGGCTGCGTGGGCTCTAACAATTCGTTCAAGCCGACCCCGCTTCGTTACGGCTTTGCAGTGGCAGGAAAAGCTTGCCACTGCAAAGCCTCCACTACGCAGGTCGGCTTAACTCAGGTGTTAGGGGGCTGAATGAAGTTTCTTGCGGTGTGCGGAATCGTAGCTGCGCTCGCGCCCTTGTCGGCGCACGCTGTCTGCGCAATCGAGCCGCTAGAGCCCGAACTTCGCGCGGCCAGCGTCGTGTACGTTGGCACAGTCATACGCTCAGAGCTGGCCCGTGACTTGCCTACGGCGGCGGCTGCCGAAAAGCCCGCTCAGCGCCGCACAGAAATCCGTCACATCGTTAAGCCAGAATTTGCCCTCAAGGGTGATCCGTCGTTGGCGTCGGAGGTCATTTCGGCCTGGCAATACAACCCTCCCACGTCCAAGAGCGTCGTAGAGTTCGCCGAGCTGTCCCGAGTCACGCCGGGGGATACGCTACTAGTCGTGGCTCGTGCGGGGGAGCCCACGTACTTGAGCCTATGCACCCCCACTCGCGAGTGGAACCTAGAAACAGCGAAGGTGGTTCGCGCGGTCTTCCCGCCAGCCCCCTAACAATTCGTCCAAGCCGACGCCGCTTCGCGGCGCGGCTTAACTCAGGTGTTAGGCCTTGGGTGAGACATGGTTGATATCTTGAACATCGTTTTTATGCTCGGCGCCCTCGTTATGCTGGCGGTGTACATCATGTACTTCACCGCTCTGCATCACTTCGGCCGTTCACTGCAAGCGGCACATCCGCAACTCTATGCGCGCTTCTCTGGGGTTCGCGGCAGTGTCTTTGCGAGAAACTATGCTGCGCTGCAGGCGATCCGGCAGAATCCCGCGATCGTCGCGGAGTTGCAGCCGTCAGTTGCCGCCGAAATGCGAGACACGTACAAGTACCTAGTAATTGGTGTTAGCTGTTTCATGGTTGTGCTGTTCGCGGGCCTAGGTAGCAGCCTTATCGCCAAGGCCTAACAATTCGTCCAAGCCGACGCCGCTTCGCGGCGCGGCTTAACTCAGGTGTTAGGCCCCACACGAGGATTGATCGCTATGAAGAGACCAAAAACTCTTATCGCGGCGCTCTTGCTGCTAGCGGCGGCCCATGTTTACGGCATCGTGCAGATTGCGCCGCTGATCGCGGGCAGCGCGCCCGAAGTAGCGCCGCTCCTTCCGGCTGTTGTCACTGCCGGGGTATACGTCTTCCTTTTGGGGCTGCTGGGGCTTGCCGCACTCGGTCGGGACTGGGCGCGCTTTCTTGGTGCGGTCATTGCGCTGCTGGCCCTGCTGGAGAATGCGCCGCACGTCCTGTCGTTTGGCCCGTTGGCACTTGCTTGGTTCGCCGCAAAGGCATTCGGTCTCGCACTTCTTTACGCACCGCCGAGCAACCGGTGGTTCCGGCAGGTGGGGCCTAACAATTCGTCCAAGCCGACGCCGCTTCGCGGCGCGGCTTAACTCAGGTGTTAGGCCCCGTAATGCGGGTTCAGTGCGCTGTGCGCAGGTTGCGATAACAACGCACGTCGTGGTTCCACCCCTCGCGTTCGGTCGCGGCCCCTGGCTTACGTCATCGTTGCCGCCAAACCGTGTATCGCCTTCGGGCGGCTGCTCCGTCCAGGTTCGCTCGCACCCGTAAGCTCTTCCCGTCGTAACATGCGGGCAACCGTCGGGTCCCGCTCGTGCAGTCCACGCCGGGCCGGGGCCTAACAATTCGTCCAAGCCGACGCCGCTTCGCGGCGCGGCTTAACTCAGGTGTTAGGCCCCGTATTGCATGTTCAAGGCGGCGTGCGCAGATTGCGAATCGCATGCGCCGTGCGGCGCCAATCCGGCTTTGTCGCTGCGACTCTGCGGCCGCACGCTCTCCCCGCCTTCGGCGGCAACGGAGGCTTCGGCATCAGATCTCGAACGAGCCGCTGCAAACGCTTCGTGGGGCCGGACCTCTCGGCTCTGCTGGCCCGTGTGGTCGCACCTGCCGTAGCATCGGCTGCAGGTGTTGGCTCCTCCCCGTGCAGTACCTCGCCAGGGCCGGGGCCTAACAATTCGTCCAAGCCGACGCCGCTTCGCGGCGCGGCTTAACTCAGGTGTTATGCGCCAGATTATTTTCGTCGCGGTCGCAGCTGCCCTAACAAGCTGTGCAAACGCCCGGGGCATGTGTGGCCTTCAGGAGCAGCCTGAGTGGCGCCAGCTTCGCAGGGCTCCGCGCGAAGCCGAAAGTCTCGTCTCACTGTTGCCGAGTGAGGGGCACTTTGGCTGGTCCTTCAATCGCAATCACCACTACTGGTTTTCGCGCCCGGACGGGGCTTTCCTACTCTGCCGGCAGAACCCGGCACAACTCGGTAATCTCGGCCGCTGTGGCAGTGACGGCTGGAGTTTTACGCGCTCCTCCGCTGCTTGGGTAGCGCATCCGGAATGGGAGAGCATGTGCACGGAGTAATCGGCTCGGCGCATAACAATTCGTCCAAGCCGACGCCGCTTCGCGGCACGGCTTAACTCAGGTGTTAGGCCTTGTAGGAGAGTTCATGGCGCGGCGTCGACTTCTTGTTGCGATCATCGTCGGCGGTCTCGTGGGCGGCGCGCTCGACCTGCTCTTTGCCGTCTCTTTCGCCGCGTACAACGGCGCTGCGCCTTCCAAGGTGTTCCAGGCAATCGCCAGCGGACTTCTCGGAACGTCTGCGCAGGCTGGCGGGAGCCGCGTCCAGGCCTTGGGCATTGCTTGTCACTTCGCACTGTCCGTTGGTTGGGCTGCAGCGTTCGCGGTGTTGGCATCCCGCCTTCCACGCCTTCGCCATAACAGGCTGCTCGCGGCGGTGTTGTTCGGCCTCCTGGTCTTTCTTTCCATGCGGCTCGTGGTGCTTCCACTGTCGGCCTATCCGAGGCCGGTAACGTTTAAGCCACTCTCCACCGCCCTCGATCTTTTGTCCCACATGTTCCTGTTTGCTGGGCCCATCGTGGTAATGGTTAGTCGCGCCATTACCGGTCCAAGGCCTAACAATTCGTCCAAGCCGACGCCGCTTCGCGGCGCGGCTTAACTCAGGTGTTAGAGCCCTCCGGAATGGTCACAGCATCCGACTTTCGCGATAAGAGCATTGCCAGCTTGTTGGTCGCTTACGACTGGGAAACCTCGGCCCATCTGGCTGAGCTCACCGTACGCAGCGGCGACGGTGAACAATGCTGCTTCCGCCTAGTGGGTCTGAGCGAATGGAGCGCTTATGAGGACTTCGCGGCTCAGCACATCGAGCAGTGCACGCTTGTGGCAGACACTACGGGCTGGTATCTGAGTCTTGACCCGCATCAAGAGGGCCTGCCCTCACCGCAGGACAACCTGTGGTTCCGTTTCGCGTCTATGGAGCCGGGTTCGGGCTCTAACAATTCGTCCAAGCCGACGCCGCTTCGCGGCGCGGCTTAACTCAGGTGTTAGGCCACATTAGGAGACAACATCGAATGCGCGTTTCAACTGCGAGATTGGCCGTGGCTGCCGTAGCGTGCGGGCTGATCAGCTACGGGCTTCTGAACTGGTGGGCCCGACTGGTGTCGGTACCTGGGTGCATGACACCCTCTCCGGCGCCGGGACTCGACTGCGCCCAATCAGTACACATTTATTCCGCCTTTGGCTTCGCCGCGCTGGCGGTCGTTCTCCTCGTCACTGCCCTAGCGTTCGCCTTGCGCATGCGCGTGAAAGCTCGCAATGTGGCCTAACAATTCGTCCAAGCCGACGCCGCTTCGCGGCGCGGCTTAACTCAGGTGTTAGGCGGCATGAGAAAGTTCATCGCGCTCGCAGTTGTTCTGGCTGGTTGCTCGCCGATCGGTCCGGACAGCTCCGAACACGAAATCGAGGTCTTGTCCGTCGCCGCCTCTCCGGACAAATCTTCGTCTGCAGTCGCATACGCCGATATGGGTGGCGGAGCCGCCGGCTGGTGCTACGTGTGCGTAGATGTTGTGCCAGGCGAGTTCAAACCAGCCAATGCGCGGTGCGGGCACAAACAGCAGTGGTTCCGCTGCAGCACAGACGTAACGCTGAAGTGGCAGGGCCTGAAGCGCGTCGTCGCTACCTATAGCGGCGAGCCGGTGACCAGTGCGCCTGTGGCCGCACAGTCTGCAGCTACCTCGCCCGCTGTTAGCATTGTGTATGCGGTGGCAAGGTAATGCCGCCTAACAATTCGTCCAAGCCGACGCCGCTTCGCGGCGCGGCTTAACTCAGGTGTTAGGTGCCGCATGACACAAACGTCGCGCTTGCCGGTCATTGCATCGTTGCTCCTCGCGTGCCTCGCCGGACTTGGCGGTTGTTCAAGCCGTGCGGGCGGCGCCGATACCTACACGCTCTATCGCAGCTCCCTCGCCAAGGGCGTCAAGCGCGTTCATGTCGGCTCCTTCGATGCCGCGGACGGAGATGAATACAATCGCCAGAACTGCCAGCTCGCCGCCCAGCTCTTCCAAGGTCAGGCCGGCGTCGAGACGAAGTTCTGGTGTGAAAAGGGTGCCTACCATCAATAGTGCGGCACCTAACAATTCGTCCAAGCCGACGCCGCTTCGCGGCGCGGCTTAACTCAGGTGTTAGGCCCTACTTGGAGGGAATAATGATCAAGCGGATCCTGTTGCTGGCACTCGCGGCTCTCTTGTCGACACAAGCATTCGCGAACTGCAGGTCGACGCAGAACCAGATAGAGATGAATGAATGCTCCGCCGCGGACTTGGCGCAGGCCACACGTGAGATCAACCGAACCTACCAACAGTTGTTGGGTGAGCTCAACCCAGATCGGCGTGCTCGAATGCGAGCCGTTCAACTCCAATGGATCAAGTTCAAAGATCTGAACTGTGAGTTCGAAGCTTCCTACATGGAGGGAGGCTCCGCCGAGCCCATGCTCCGCAATAGCTGTCTCGCGGAAATGACTCGGTCGCGAAACAAGGACCTAAAAATATCACTTGAGCAGTACCGGCCGTAGTGCCTAACAATTCGTCCAAGCCGACGCCGCTTCGCGGCGCGGCTTAACTCAGGTGTTAGGCCCCGGGTTGGTAGGTTCAGAGCGTCGTGTGCAGGTCGTGGTTGTGTTGCGCCGTGCAGCGCTCGTCCGGCGTAGGCGAAGCAATCGGGCGCACGCAGGCTCAGTCCCGCCTTCGGCCGTGTCGATGAAGGTTCCGCGCCAGGTCCAGCAATTTCGCCTCAGCGCCTTCGGGCAGCAGCTGCGGTCAGCCGTTCTGGCGCCCGCAGTCTCACCTGCCGTAGCATCGCCGCAGGTGTTGGGTCTTACTCGTGCAGCGTTCACGCCGAGCCGGGGCCTAACAATTCGTCCAAGCCGACGCCGCTTCGCGGCGCGGCTTAACTCAGGTGTTAGGCCCCAGATGATGGTCATCG
>NZ_VTRV01000155.1 GCF_008274655.1 Cognatilysobacter lacus
CGCCAACCTGCCCGATGGGCGCGGCGATGCCCTGCTGCGCGCACTCCGCGGCAGCGGACTCTCCACACCCGCGATCGCGCACACCGCGGCGCGTGAAGCGGATGAACACGAGCGCCTGCTCGCCGCGGGGTTCCGCGAAGTGCTGGTCAAGCCGCTTTCGACGTCGGAAATCGTGGCCGCCGCCCGCATGGCGCTCGGCCACGAAGCCACTGTGGCGCGGCCATCCGCAACTCACGGCGCCCTGCCCGTCTGGGACGACGCCGCTGCGCTGGAAGCGTTGCTGGGAGACCGCAGCCACCTCGTGGCACTGCGCGGCCTGTTCCGGCCGGAACTGATCGCGATGCAGGGGTCGCTGCGCGCGGCGATGGATGCCGGCGACGCGGCCGCGCTGCGTTCGCAGCTGCACCGGTTGCGCGCGAGCTGCGGCTTCGTGGGCGCTACGCGGCTGGCCGACGCAGCAGCGATGCTGGCCGCATGTACGCCTGAAACCGGCTGGCCGGCATTCGAGTCGGCGCTGCGCACGACGCTCGATCAGTTTCCGGGCGATTGACCGCTGGCGACCACGCGCGAAAGCTCGCCAAGCATCTGCCAGGACGTAAGGCCGCGCGGCCCGACGTGATGCTCGAGCACGCGTCGCATCGCGCGACGCAGGGATGCCAGGTCGCCCTGCGCGGGCATCTCGTCGCCTGCAAGGGAAAGTACGGCCCGCCCGGTCGGCGCGTCGTTGCGATCGGCAGCGCCGCGGTCGGTCAGCACCCGACGTAACCCGTGCTCGGGATCGAGCCGGTAACGTGCGGCGGGGTCGATCGGGACGCCATCGCTGTCGGCGCTGAAGTCGAAGCCCAGCCCAAGCGCGTCGAGCAGGTCGCGCTCGTAGCGGCGCAGCGTCCAGGCCAACGGGTCGGCGGCGCGCAGCCGTTCACGCGCACGCGCATAGGCGGCGAACAGGTCCGGCTGGGGGTCGTGGCGCGGCGCGAGGCGCAGCGTGAGTTCGTTGAGGTAGAACGCGGCCATCGCGGCATCGCCGACCAGCCGGGGCGCCGCGTCGAAAGCTTCCGCGCTGGCGAGCTGGGCCAACTCGCCGCGCTGCACGGCGTCGAAACGGATCCACTGCAACGGTTGAAGAGCCGCGCGCAACAGCTGGCGTCGCGGCCCGGTTACCCCGCGCGCGAGCATGCCGATGCGCCCGTGCTGCGCGGTCAGAAGCTCGAGAAGCAAACTGGTCTCGCGCCACGGCCGCGCGTGCAGCACGAAGGCGTTTTCCTGGGCATAGCGGATGGTCACGCGTGATCACCGCCGGCCGCGGCCGTCATCACGCCCGGCCGGGCGATTGCGTGCGAACTCGTGGGAGCGGCCGCGTCAGTCGTGGTAGCCCAGCGACTTGAGCGCCGCCTCGTCGTCGGACCATCCCTCGCGCACGCGCACCCACGTCTCGAGGAACACTTTCGACTCGAACAGTTTTTCCATCTGTTGGCGCGCCCGCGCGCCGATCTCGCGCAGTCGCTCGCCACCCTTGCCGATCACGATGCCCTTTTGGCCGGACCGTTCAACCCAGATTACGGCGCCGATGCGCAGCAGTTCACCGTCGACTTCGAAATTCTCGATCTCGACCGTCGTCGCGTACGGCAACTCGTCGCCCAGCTGGCGCATCAGCTGCTCGCGCACCATCTCGCCGGCAAGGAAGCGCTGGCTCTTGTCGGTGATTTCGTCCTCGCCATACAGCGCGTCCTGCTGCGGCATATGCGCGAGCGTTGCGCGGACGAGGTCCTGCAGGCCGATCTGCTTGAGCGCGGATACCGGGTGCACGGACGCGAAGTCGCGGCCAGCGCTCACCTTCGCAAGGTATGGGAACAGCGCGGTCTTGTCCTTCATGCGATCGACCTGGTTCACCACCAGCACGACGGGCACGCCGGCCGCCTTGAGCGCGTCGTAAGCCAGGCCGTCCTCGTCGTCCCAACGGCCGGCCTGCACCACGAGCATCGCCGCGTCGACACCGTCCAGCGCGCCGCGCGCCGCACGATTCATCATGCGGTTCATGGCGCGCTTCTGCTCGCGATGGATGCCGGGCGTGTCCACGAGCATCAACTGCCCTTCGGGAAACGTTGCGATACCGAGCAGCCGATGGCGCGTGGTCTGCGGGCGTTTGGAAGTGATCGAGATCTTCGCGCCGACGAGCGCGTTGACGAGCGTCGACTTGCCGACGTTCGGGCGGCCGATGACGGCGACGTGGCCGGCGCGAAAGGGGGATGCGTCCATCACGGCATTGTACGGGCCCGGACAGCGGCCGCCGTTAGCGCGGCGTGCGCGACTCGATGCGGGCGAGCGCGGCGTCGGCCGCCGCCTGTTCAGCCGCGCGGCGCGACAGGCCCTCGCCTTCGGTCACGAGGCCAGGCTGCTCCAGCGTGCAGCTCACCCGGAATGTCCGCGCGTGTTCCTCGCCTTCCTCCGCGAGCAGCGCATACACCGGCAGTGGCTTCTGCTTGCCCTGCAACCATTCCTGCAGGCGCGTCTTTGCGTCCTTTCCGACTTTGTTGGGTGGCGGCAGCGCCGCCATCGCCGGTTCGAACCACGGCAGCACGGCGGCGCGGCAGGTTTCGAAGTCCGAGTCCAGATAGACGGCGGCAACCAGAGCTTCGACGGCGTCGGCCAGTATCGAGTCGCGGCGGTGGCCGCCGGACTTCATCTCTCCCGGTCCCAGCGTCAACTTGGCACCAAGCTCCAGGTCACGCGCGATCTGCGCCAACGACGACTCGCGGACGAGCTCCGCGCGTGCGCGCGTCAACGCGCCTTCGTCGACCTTCGGCCAACGGACATACAGCGCTTCGGCGACGAACAGGTTGACCAGGGCGTCGCCGAGGAACTCGAGCCGCTCGTTGTGTGGCGTGCCGGCGCTTCGATGGCGAAGCGCCTGCTGCAACAGTTCGGGCTGCAGAAAGCTATGGCCCCGCGCGGCGTCGAACTGCGTCATTCGGAGATGCGCTTGATTTCCTTCTCCGCGTTGAAATGCCCGATGATTTCGAAGTTGGCGATCAGTGGCCGCCGCACCTCGTAGTCGACGGTGACGACCCACCCCGCGTCCTTCCGGGCCGCTTTGAAGTTCTCGGGTTTCACATCGTCCACGTAGTCGGCACCCATCCGACGGAAGAACAGATCCTTGATCTTCTCAGGCGGGTTGTCCGCCATGCCTGGCTCGCTCGCCATGCCTTCGAGCGCCTTCTTGACGGAGAAGAACTCCGAATACATCGGGATCAGCTTCATCCCCATGTAGATGAACACGCCAACTACGGCAAGTACCAGGATGAAGCTGGTCAGGGTCATACCCTGCTGATTGCGTCTCATGACTCTTCTCCCCCGAGGGTCCGTGAGGCGGACGGTATCACTGGATGGTATTGCCGATGCGCGAGCTGTCGAAGGCCCCGGTGCAGAACCAGCCTTCGCAGTTGAGCCACACGAGGAACGCCTTGCCGCGAAGGTTCTGCTCCGGCAGGAAGCCCCAGTATCGACTGTCCTCGCTGTTGTCGCGATTGTCCCCCATCACGAAATAGTGCGCGGGCGGGACCACCCAGTCGCCCTGTCCGTCGCCGCGGATCAGGTCGGTGCGCTCCAGCACGTGGTGCGGCCGACCGGGCAGCGCCTCCTGCATCTCTTCCGACCCCGTCATTTCGGCGCCGTTGCCCACGCCCTGGTAGACGCCGATGGGTTGCACCTGAACCGGCGCGCCGTTGAGGAACAACTGGTGGTCGTGGTAGCCGATGCGGTCGCCCGGCAGCCCGATGATGCGCTTGATCCAGTCCTGCTCGGGATGCTGGGGCGGCTTGAACACCATCACGTCGCCCCGCTTGGGCTCGCCGATCGGCACGATCTTCGTATTGGTGATCGGCAGGCGGAGCCCGTACGCGAACTTGTTGACCAGGATGAAGTCGCCGGTCAGCAGCGTTGGCATCATCGAGTTGGACGGGATGCGGAACGGCTCGGCGACGAAGCTGCGCAGCATCAGCACGGCGGCCAGCACCGGGAAGAAGGACTTCGCGTAGTCGACGAGCATGGGATCCTCGGTGCTGTCGAGCAGCCCCCCGCGGGACGCGCGGCGGCGCGCGAGGAACAGCTTGTCCAGCAGCCAGATGGCGCCGCTGAGCAGCGTGAGCGCGACGAGGATGATTTCGAACCAGCGCATGGCAGTCCTTGGAGGCGGATGTTCGTGACGGAGGTTTGGAACGGATTCTGCGCGCAGGGTTCCCGATGCCCGGCCCCGCTGAAGGCACTTGCGTTACTGGTCGACCTTGAGCACGGCGAGGAAGGCCTCCTGGGGGATCTCGACGCGGCCGACCTGTTTCATCCGCTTCTTGCCCTCTTTCTGCTTCTCGAGGAGCTTCTTCTTGCGCGAGATGTCGCCGCCGTAGCACTTGGCCAGGACGTTCTTGCGAAGCGCCTTCACCGTCGTCCGCGCGATGACCTGCGCGCCAATCGCGGCCTGGATCGCGACGTCGAACTGCTGGCGCGGAATCAGCTCCTTCATTTTTTCGGTGAGGTCGCGGCCGCGGCGGTCGGCGTGGCTGCGATGCGTGATGATCGACAGCGCGTCGACCTTGTCACCGTTGATCAACGTATCCAGGCGCACGAACGGACCAGCCTGGAAGCGCAGGAAGTGGTAGTCCAGCGACGCGTATCCGCGCGACACCGACTTGAGCTTGTCGAAGAAATCCAGCACCACCTCGGCCATCGGCAGCTCATAGCTGATCTGCACCTGCTGGCCCATGTAGGTGATGCCTACCTGGACGCCGCGCTTTTCCTCGCACAGCGTGATCACGTTGCCGACGTAGTCGGGCGGCGTGAGGATGTTCGCGCGGATGATCGGCTCGCGGATTTCCTCGACCATGTTCACCGGCGGCAGCTTCGCCGGGTTGTCCATCGGTACGACCGTGCCGTCGGTCTTCAGCACTTCGTAGATAACCGTTGGCGCGGTGCTGATCAGGTTGAGGTCGTACTCGCGCTCCAGGCGCTCCTGCACGATCTCCATGTGCA
The DNA here is from genome assembly GCF_008274655.1 of Cognatilysobacter lacus. Lineage (GTDB taxonomy): Bacteria > Pseudomonadota > Gammaproteobacteria > Xanthomonadales > Xanthomonadaceae > Cognatilysobacter > Cognatilysobacter lacus. Next base: position 5,023 of record NZ_VTRV01000155.1, read on the forward strand.
GCATGCCGAGGAAGCCGCAGCGGAAACCGAAGCCCATCGCTTCGGAACTCTCGGGCTCGAAACGCAGCGCGGCATCGTTGAGGCGCAGCTTTTCCAGCGCTTCGCGAAGATCTGGATAGTCCTCGGCGTCCACCGGGAACAGGCCGGCGAACACGCGCGGCTGCATCTGCTGGAAGCCGGGCAGCGCGGTCGGTGCAGGCAGCGCGGTGTGCGTCAGCGTATCGCCGACGGGCGCGCCGTGGACATCCTTGATCGACGCCGTGACCCAACCTACCTCGCCCGCGCGCAGCGCATCGAGCGGCTTGCGCTTGGGCGTGAACACGCCGACGCCTTCCACCTGGTGCGAGCGGCCGGTCGTCATCACCAGCACCTTGTCACCGGGCTTGATCTCGCCCTGCATGACGCGCACTAGCGACACCACGCCGAGGTAGTTGTCGAACCACGAATCGATGATGAGCGCCTGCAGGCGATCGGTGTCGCGCGGCTTCGGCGGCGGAATGCGATGCACGATCGCCTCCAGCACGTCGATGACGTTGAGGCCCGTCTTGGCGCTGATCGCCACAGCGTCCTCGGCGTCGATGCCGATGACGGCTTCGATCTCCGCCTTCGCGCGTTCGATGTCCGCAGTCGGCAGGTCGATCTTGTTGAGCACGGGAACGACTTCGAGGCCCTGCTCCACCGCCGTGTAGCAGTTGGCGACCGACTGCGCCTCGACGCCCTGCGCGGCGTCGACCACGAGCAGCGCGCCCTCGCATGCGGCGAGCGAACGGCTGACTTCGTAGCTGAAGTCGACGTGGCCCGGGGTGTCGATGAAATTCAGGAAATAGGTCTTCCCGTCCTTCGCCGTGTACGGGAGCGAGACCGACTGCGCCTTGATGGTGATGCCGCGCTCGCGCTCGATCGGATTCGAGTCGAGCACCTGCGCTTCCATCTCGCGCGCTTCGAGCCCGCCGCAGATCTGGATGATGCGGTCGGCCAGCGTCGACTTGCCGTGGTCGACGTGGGCGATGATGGAAAAGTTGCGGATCTGCTGCATGAAGCGGGCACGACCGAGGCGAAATAACCCCGGATTATCGCATAGCGGCCGGCTCGCCCCTGGCGGACACGGGATGCGCGGCCGCCGGACCGGTCATCCGGCGGCGGGATCGACGGCCACGAACTGGGTCGAATCGCCGCGGCGGACCAGCAGCATGATCGCCTGCCCGCGCGGCACGCCACCGACCGCGCGCGACAGCTCCGAGGCACTGCCGACGGTGCTGCGGCTCACCTGCAGGAAGATC
>NZ_VTRV01000156.1 GCF_008274655.1 Cognatilysobacter lacus
GCGCGCGGCTGCGCTGCGGTGTCGCGCGCGCGTTCGGGCGTGACCTCACGAGGGCGCACCTGCGCCGTGTCGCGCGTGGTGGCGGCCAGACAAAGGGGTCAGGTTTCATTTCCTTGCACTGCAAGAAATGGGGTCAGGTTCCATTTGCTAGCCTTGGAGCGCGCGGGTTCCGCGGCATTGCGGGTAGCGGGAACATCCCCAGAATTGCTCGCCGTTCTGGCGATTCGTTCGTAGCGCCATGTCGGTGGAACATCTCGGGCACGTAGGTTTCGCGGCTGTTGCGCCGATATCCGTGGATGCGGCGGACGGGTTGTCGGACGCGGCCCCAAAGGTCGTGCTTGTCGCGACTCTGTTCTGCGCAGCGGCGATCATGGTCACCAGATCGGATCCGGTGATCAGGTCGATCGCCTTGCCATGGGCGAAACGTCGTGCATCGTCTGTGTAGCCGCCGACGCACACGATCTTGATCGCATCGGCCCCGTGGTGGGCAAGCAAGCCCCACATCTCGCGCACCGTTGATACGTTTACCTGACGCTGGCGCCATTGCTTGCACTGCACCAACGTCCTGCTGCCGGCGCGTCGCAAGATTAGATCGACGCCGCCGTCCGCACCGCCCTGGCCCGTTTCTTCCACCGCGTAACCCTGCCGGCGGAACGCCTCGCCGACGAGTTGTTCGAACTGACGCCAGTCGAGCGCGGCGATGCTGGCGAGGTCGCTGCGAGTCGCGAGCAGGCGTGCCCGTTGAAGGCGTCTTATGTAAGACGCTGCAGCGCCAATCCAACACACGGCGAGCACCATCCAGGCGAGCGGGGCTAAAGCATCAGTCTCGAATCCCCGGGTCATGCCCTCGGCGATCGGGCCTCCGCTCGCGTGAAAGACTTTCGCCGCTCCGTGGCGGACGAACCAATACCCCGCGACGCCGAGGGCGATGCCGATCTGCCAAGGCAATGCCGCGAGTACGTCTAATGCGCTTTCCTTTCTTCGGACCATGGCGTCTCCGCGGGGGGCTAGGTGATCTGTCTGGTCACAAGTCGGCCGGCGGTTCGAGCCGCAGACGGTCGGCCGTTAGACTGCCGGCACCGCCTGGGGAGCGTCTACCGCATGACCCGTTATCTACTGGCCTGCCTAGCGCTCGCCCTACTGTCCGCCTGCCATCCCGACGACTCGGCACGCCCTCAGGCGGGGCGGCCCATGAATTCGGCGGAGACGGCGCTGCATCTCGCAAAGGTGCAGGCCGCGGCGCACGCCGGCGACCAAGATGCCCTCCGCCATGAAATGGGGCAGATGAACGACGACATGCGTCGCGCCATGAAGTTGCCGGACGCGAGCCGCCCCATCGATCCGGAATCGGCGCGAGCCGCGGCGAAGCGGGTGCCTGGCGTCCATTCCGTGGTCTGGCTCGACCGCACCAATCTGCTAGCGTTAGTCGATCGCAACGATCTGCGCTCGATGACCACGATCGACGCCATATGCACCGAGCTCGATCCCCTTGGCGACACGCTGGCCGTGGTCGTGCACTTGCAGAGTCGAGTGGCGCGAACCGGTGACGAGCTGGAGACAATTCATCGGAATTGCCAGTTGGCCGAAGGTGACCGCGCCATGCTGCAAGCCGTGAAAAAGGTGGATGTCATTCCACCTGAGATCCGAGCCGAACACGCGGCACAGCAAGACCCGGGTCGGGACGCCGCGCGCACGCGCCGTAAGGCCGACGAAGCCGCAAAGCTCCTCGAAGCCTCCACTCCCGAGATGTAAAGGAAGATCGTGGCCGTCTACAACACACCTTTCGATGCCGCGAACACCGCGGTTCGTTCCTTCCTTACCTCTGTCGGCGAGCACTATTGGGGCCGTAAATTTACAACCGCGTCGGGCGCCGGGCAGACCGCCTGGAAGGAAATCTGCGCAGACTTTGGAGGCGCGTGCGCGTACTGCGAAACGACTGACGGCCCAATGCAGATAGAGCACCTCGTGATGTTCAACCGCACGGAGTACGGCCTGCACCACCCGGGCAACATCGTTCCGGTCTGCAAAGCCTGCAACAAGCGGTGCAAAGACGACACGAAGTGTTTCGTGGGCTGGCGAGATCACCTCGCACGCGTGTGTACCGGACTTCCTCCATCGGTTGCGGCGGCGCGTCAGGCGCGCATCGAACAGCACATCGTCAAATTCAGCTATCCGAATTTGAGCCCGCAGGAGCGACACGCAATCCGGGTAATCGCCGAGTCGCTGTACGAGAACGTCAAGACTGAGGTCGTGAAGTCTCTCGCGTTGTACGAGAAGCTGGACGAGGCCTTCGTCGACCGAACCGCCTAGCGCAGATTGTCGGTCGTTCGTTCGCTCTCTCGTGGAAAACAACGGGTCAGGTTCAGTTCTTTCCAATTCGAACCTGACCTTTTTCTTCGGTCATACTCCCGCGTGCGCGACCAGCGATTGCTTTCCCTGCCGCCCGACTGGACCCGTCACCATGACAAGCCCACAAGACGCCAAGCTCGACCGCATCGTTGCCGACGCCCGGCGCAGCGCCGAGCAGCGCGACCAGGGTTACCGCGAGCGTGCGCTGAAGATGTACCCGTGGGTCTGTGGCCGCTGCGCGCGCGAGTTCACCCGCGCCAACCTGCGGGAGCTCACCGTCCATCACCGCAACCACAACCACGCCGACAATCCGCCCGACGGCAGCAACTGGGAGCTGTTGTGCGTGTACTGCCATGACAACGAGCACTCGCGCCAGACCGACCACACCGGGGTGAGCGCGTTGAACGCCGAGGACAAGGTGCCTGCGGCCACGTCAAACCCGTTCGCAGACCTGAAGTCGCTGCTCGCGAAGCGCCCGCCGAACGACGGGTAGTGGCGGCCCACTGACTCGAAGCTCAGGAAAAGGAGTCAGGTCCCATTACCTGAGAAGCAGGGGGGCAGAGTCGAATTTCCCGCGGACCGGGAGGTGGGGCAGGTCGATTCGCAATGGATGTCGGGCGGCCCTCCGCGGCCGCGCCATCGTGGGCCGACAGCAACTCGCGATCCTGCCGGGCGGGAACGCGCCCAGGCTTCGCGAAATGCCACGCTGAGCCCGGTTGCGGCCTGCACCCCGTTGCACGTCCCCCACCAGGGCGCCGGCGTACGCTGACTCCTCCCGGTTTCCCAGGAGCACGCCCATGTCCACCTCCGAACGCATTAACCGGCAATGGGTGCTCAATGCCCGGCCGAAGGGCGAGCCCGATGCCGAGACCCTTCGCTGGGTGGAGGCGCCCGCGCCCGTGCCGGGCGAGGGGCAGATGCTGCTGCGCACGGTGTACCTGTCGCTCGATCCCTACATGCGCGGGCGCATGAGCGATGCGCCGTCGTACGCGGCGCCCGTCGGGATCGGCGAGGTGATGGTGGGCGCCACCGTCGCGCAGGTGGTGGAGTCGCACGTGCCCGGCTTCGCGCCCGGGGACTGGGTGCTCGCCTACGGCGGCTGGCAGGACTACGCGCTCTCCGACGGCAAGGGCGTGGCGAACCTGGGCGCGTCGCCGTCGAACCCGTCGTGGGCGCTGGGCGTGCTCGGCATGCCGGGCTTCACCGCATGGGCGGGCCTCAAGGAGATCGGTCGGCCGCAGCCGGGCGAGACGATCGCGGTGGCGGCCGCCACCGGGCCGGTGGGCGCGACGGTGGGACAGATCGGCAAGCTGATGGGCTGCCGCGTGGTCGGCATCGCCGGGGGCGCGGAGAAGTGCGCACATGCGGTGGACGTGCTGGGCTTCGACGCCTGCGTCGACCACCGGGGCGACGACCTTCCGGGCGCGCTCGCGACTGCGTGCCCGCAGGGCATCGACGTCTACTTCGAGAACGTCGGCGGCGCCGTGTTCGATGCGGTGCTGCCACTGCTCAACAGCCGCGCGCGCATCCCGCTCTGCGGGCTCGTGTCGCAGTACAACGCCACCGCGCTGCCGGCCGGCCCCGACCGCATGAACTGGTTGCTGGGGCAGCTGCTGCGCAAGCGCATCCTGGTGCAGGGCTTCATCATCTTCGACGACTTCGGCCACCTGTATCCGCAGTTCGCACGCGAAATGGGCGACTGGGTGCGCAGCGGCCGGGTGAAGTACCGCGAGGAGATCATCGACGGCCTGGAGGCCGCGCCCGCGGCGTTCGTGGGGCTGCTGCGCGGCGAGAACTTCGGCAAGCGGGTGATTCGCGTGGGTTGAGCGGCACGGGGTCGGCGCCTACTTCACCAGCGGCAGGATCCGCTCTTTCAGCATCCGGTATTCCGCGTCCACCACGTCCTGGTTCGGATCATGGCCCGCGTGTTCGAGCAGCGCCAATGCCTTCTGCGGTGCGTGCAGGCTTTCGTAATAGCGCTGCGCCACGTCGGGCGTAGCCAGAAGGTCGTGTGCACCTTCCACGAAGAACATCGGGATCGCGAAATCGGTACCCAGTCGCGGCAGGTCGACGCGCGAGTACATGCCGTCGCCGTGCATGCCCACGAAGTTGACGAATGAATACTCTTCGCCGGCTTCGTAGTCGGCTAGCGCTTTCGGCGTCGCGTACGGGGAAGCCGGTTTCCACCACGCGGCGGGCGGCGGCGTGGTCACCTTCGACTCGTATTTCCGTACCACGCGGCGCACCTTGCCGAAGCTTCGCGGGTCGCTCCACGGCGGCGCGCCCACACCTTCGAGCACTGCGAGCGCGTCGGCGTCGCCGGCCTTGCGCGCCAGCGCGAGCAGGCCGGCATAGCTGGTCGCTTCGTTCTCGCGATAGCTCACCAGTTGCGACGTGCCCAGATACGCATGGAACAGTTCGGGATGCGCCTTGGCCATCGACACGCCAAGGATGGAGCCCCAGGAACTGCCCCACAGGATCACTTTCTTCTGGCCGTAGCGCCGTGCGAGGTAGGCCGCCAGTTCGGTGCCGTCGTCGCGCATCTGCTCGAGCGTGAGAGCCGAATCTTCCGCCGGCGGATTACGCCCATAGGTCATGCCGGCGCCACGCTGGTCCCATTGCACGAGCGTGAATTCGTGCGCCCACTGGCCATAGATCGCATCGGAATACGGGCTGAGCGGGTTGCCCGGGCCGCCGCTGATGAAGAGGATGATCGGATTCGCGCAGCTGTCGCCCTTCACCGTCACCCACTGCTCAATACGGCCGAGCATGACGAAGCCTTTCTCGTCGAGCGGACCTTTGTGTTTCGCCGTGCACGCGGGCGCGACTCGCGGGTGATTGGCGGCGCGCGCGGCGACCGGCGCTGCCATTAGGGCGTTAGCCACTACGGCGAGACACAACATCAGCACGCCAGCAAAACGGGGGGCGATCGACACGGTCGGCATTCCATTGCATGAGCCGACGCTGCGGCGGTGGCGCAGCATAGAACTAAAGGCCGGGTGTTTCGTTCCCGTAGGCGCACCACTCGCATCGGCCGCCCATCGCGGTGAACACGAAAGGGCCGCCCCGGTGCGCGAGCCACCGTCCGGCGCCACAGGGCGGGGCCCAGAAGCCCATCAGTCCAAGCACCGCGTCGGACGGTCACGGTAGTGCGGCCACCAGGTCGCGTCTGGACCTCTTACGTCGAGCCATGCGGACCGGCACCTCATTGCCTGAAGGAGGTTTAGCGGTGCCGCTCCAGATGGTTTCGACGCAGGCCGGCTTGCGATAAGCAACCACAAGGTTGCACAAAGTCACTCCGCCGGGTAGAGTCGTCGTGCAACCCGGAGGTTGCACAACTTCCCGTCGCGCCGGCACCGCCGGCCGCCCAACTCAGGACATCCATGGACATCCAGGCCACCACCGACGCTATCGAACGCAGCATCGTCATCAACGCCCCGCGCGAGCGCGTCTGGCGCGCGCTTACCGACACCACCGAGTTCGGCACGTGGTTCGGCGCCAAGCTGCAAGGCCAAAGCTTCACCGCAGGGCAGCGCGTGCGGGGGCCCATCACCTCCTGCGGCCACGAGCACATCGATTTCGACGTCGTCGTCGAGCGGATCGAGCCGCAGACCGTGCTCGCGTATCGCTGGCACCCGTACCCGGTGGACCCGTCGGTGGACTACAGCGCGGAAACCCCGACGCTCGTGACGTTCACGCTCAGCGAGGCACCCGACGGCGCGACGCGCGTCACCGTCGTTGAGTCGGGGTTCGAGCAGGTGCCGCCGGCGCGTCGCCTGGAGGCGTTCCGCATGAACGATCGCGGCTGGGCTGCGCAGCTGGACTGCCTGGCGCGTCATGTCGAACACGCCTGAGCCGAACGGCGCGCCTGCATCCACGGCGCTGCCCGCCGCGAACGACG
>NZ_VTRV01000157.1 GCF_008274655.1 Cognatilysobacter lacus
CGCAGGTCACGCGCCCGGCGCCGATGCCGGCAGCATCGGCGGCGCCGTGTTTTCGCTGCTGCTGGTCATCGGCCTGATCCTTGGCCTGGGCTGGCTCGCGAAACGGATGCCCGGCATGCAGCGCGCCGGCGCGTCCTCGCAGTTGAAGATCGTCGCCAGCGTCGCGCTCGGCCCGCGCGACCGCGCCGTGGTGCTCGACGTCGGCGGCCAACAGGTGCTGGTGGGCGTAGGCCAGGGCGGGGTACGCACCTTGCACACGCTCGAGCATCCGCTGCCCGTCGTCGAATCGACGGCACCGTCCGCCTTCGCGCATGTGCTCGCGCAGCATTTCGGCAGGAAACCATGAGCGTTCCGTTCGACCGCCTGACGCGCACGGTGTGCGCACTCGCACTGCTGCTGGGCCTCGCGTTCGGGCTGCTGGGCAATGCGGCCCACGCGCAGGCGCCGGCAGCCGCAGCCGCAATGACGCAGGCGCCGATCGCTTCGCCCGCGCCATCGCGCCCGCTGCCTGCCGTGAACGTGGGCCAGATCGGCGGCCAACCGGTGAGCATGCCGCTGCAGGTGCTGCTGCTGATGACCGGCATCACGCTGCTGCCGGCGGCGCTGATGGGCATCACGGCATTCACCCGCATCATCATCGTCCTCGGCCTGCTGCGGCAGGCGCTCGGAACCGGTCAGACCCCCAGCAACCAGGTTCTGCTCGCACTCGCGCTGTTCCTCACCTTCATGGTGATGACGCCGACGTTCGATGCCGCGTGGAGCGCCGGCATCTCGCCGTATCTCGACGGCCACATGGATTTCAAGTCCGCGTGGGGCGCTGCATCGCAGCCGTTCCGCGCCTTCATGCTGGCGCAGGTGCGCGACACCGACCTGATGACGTTCGCCGGCCTCTCGCACACCGGCCCGTACGCGACGCCGAACGACGTGCCCTTCAGCGTGCTGGCCGCTTCGTTCCTGACCAGCGAGCTGAAGACGGCGTTCGAGATCGCATTCCTGATCTACATCCCTTTCGTGATCATCGACCTCGTGGTAGCGAGCGTGCTGATGTCGATGGGCATGATGATGATGTCGCCGATGATCATCTCGGCCCCCTTCAAGATCCTGCTGTTCGTGCTCGTGGACGGCTGGGTACTCGTCGTCGGCTCGCTCGCGGGCAGCTTCAACCCGGTGGGATAGCCATGACGCCTGAAGTCGCAATGTCGGAAATCACGCGCGGCCTGGAAATGGCGCTGCTGCTCGGCGCGCCACCGCTGCTCGCCGTGCTCGGCGTCGGTGTCGTCGTCGGCGTCGTGCAGGCGGCCACGCAGATCAACGAACAGACGATCGGATTCGTGGTGAAGGCCATCGCGCTCACCGCCACCATCGCGGTGATGGGGCATTTCCTGCTGGGGCGGCTGGTGTCGTTCACGGCCGATCTGTTCCAGCGGATACCGCAGCTGATCGGCTGAGCCGGGTCGCGGCGCGCCGGCGCGCCTCCCGTTACGCTTCCGTGCACCGAGACGCTGCGAGAGTGCGAACTCTCCTGCATCGGCCACGGCGCGCCTTACCGATGAGATCGCCCGTACTCCTGCTGCTGCTCGCAACGACAGCGCACGCAAGCGGCTTCGACGCGCGCGTCGCAGCCGCGAAGGCGGCGATCGCAATGCCGGGCGGCCGCGCCTACGACATGGCGATGGTGCCGGCGATCCATGCCGCGATCGTTCCCTGCGTTCCGGCAAGCCCTGACCCTGCGGGTGCGGGCGCATTCGTACTCGTCGCTGACGTCGACAGCACAGGCCGCGTGCTTTCGGCCGACGTACGACCCGCCTCGCCGATCGCACGCTGCTTCGCCCGGCACCTCGGCGCCGACCGTCTCCGCAGGCCGCCGGCGCATCTGCCGCGAACCTGGCCGATCGTCGTGAACATGCAGACGCGCCGCTAGCGACCCACGCCGGGACGCGACGGAATGGGCCTTGCATCCAGCGGCCCGATGGATCCCGTCACCCTCACCACTGCGCAAGGCCTGAACCTGTTCGGCATGCTCGCGTCGGTGCTCTGGTACGCCCTGCGCATCGGCGCGGCGATCCAGGCGCTGCCGATGGTGGGTGGCCGCGGCATCCCCGCGCGGTCGCGGCTCGTGTTGACGATCGCCATCGCGGCCGCCCTGTCGCAGATGCTGCCGGCGCCACCGCCGGCCGGGGTCAACGCCGCGACGTTCCTGGCCGTCGGCCGCGAATTTGCGATGGGCATCGCGATCGGGCTGATGCTGCGCATCGCGTTCGAAGCGGGCGAGGTCGCCGGCCAGCTGGTCAGCCAGGGCATGGGGCTGGCGTCGGCGACCCTGGCGAATCCCACCAGTGGCGAGTCGTCGCCCGTCGTCGCGCAGTGGTTCTTCCTGAGCTTCGGGCTGGTGTTCTTCGCCAGCGACGGCCACCTGGCGCTGATCCAGCTGCTCTTCGACAGCTACGGATCGATGCCCGTGGGCGCGCCGATCCACGACTGGGGCGCATTCGTCTCGTCGGTGCCACAGTTCTTCGGCGTGGCGCTGCGCACCGGCCTGCTCCTCGCACTGCCCGTGATGATGGCCCTGCTGGCGGTGAACGTGGCCGTCGGGGTGCTCTCGCGCGCGGCACAGCAGCTCAGCCCGATGTCGCTGGGATTTCCGATCGCGTTGCTGGTGGGGCTGGTGCTGCTGATGTCGCTGGCAAGGGAATTGCAAGGCCCGGTGCAACGGCTGTTCGGGGAGGCCTTCCAGGCTGCCCGTGCCCTCACCGGCTGATTTACCGCGATGTCCGAGTCAGGCAACGAAGACCGCACCGAGGCCCCATCGGAAAAGCGCCTGCGCGAAGCCCGCGAGCGCGGCGATTCGCCACGCTCCAAGGAGCTCGCGAACGTGGCCGTGCTGGGCTGCGCCACGCTGGCGCTGAAGGCAACAGGCCCGCACATCGGCGCCGCCTCGCGCGACTGGATGCGCAACGCACTGCAGATCGAACCGGGCCTCATCGGCCATCCCGACCGGCTGACCGCGTATGCGGGAAAGACCGCCGCTGCGCTGGTCATGCCACTGGCGCCGCTGATGCTCGCCACCATCGCCGGTTGCTTCGTCGCGCCCGCGCTGATGAGCGGTCTGCGCTTTTCGTCGTCCGCGCTCAAGGCCGACTTCACGCGCCTCAGTCCGGCGGCCGGGCTGTCGCGCATGTATGGCCGGGAGTCGTTCGCCGAGCTCGCCCGCTCCGTACTGCGCCTGCTGCTGATCGGCGGGATCGCCGCGATCGTCATCAAGGGCTCGATGGGACGGCTGATGGACATGCCGTCGCAGTCGCTGGAAATGGCGGTCGCCAACGGCGTCGATGCCGTGCTGCGCGTGTTCCTTGCGCTGGTGATGGCGATGGGCGTGCTGGCGGCGATCGACGCGCCGTACCAGCGCTTCGCCTGGCGCGCGAAGCTGAAGATGACCAAGCAGGAAGTGCGCGACGAAGCCAGGGAATCGGAAGGCAATCCGGAGATCAAGGCGCGCGCCCGGCACGTGGCGCGCGAGATGGCCAACAAACGCATGATGGACGCCGTGCCGACCGCGGACGTCGTGCTCGTCAACCCGACGCATTACGCCGTCGCGCTCAAGTACGAAGCCGGCGCCATGCGCGCGCCGAAAGTCGTCGCCAAGGGCGTCGACGAAATGGCGCTGCGCATCCGGGAGCTCGCCGGACAGAACAAGGTGACGCTGGTCGAGGCGCCGCCGCTGGCGCGCGCGCTCTATCGCCAGTGCAAGGTGGACGAAGAAATCCCGGTGAAACTCTATGCGGCCGTCGCGCAGGTGCTGACCTACCTGTTCCAGCTGAAGAAATGGCATCCCGCGCGCGGTCCGATGCCGCAGCTGGTGCAGGTCGACGTGGGCGCTGATGGCGCCCCGGATGCCGCGAATGGAGCGGGCGCATGAGCCGCGCCGCCGGGGTGATCGCCGCGCTGAAGGGCGGCGCCGCTGCACCGATCGTCGTGCTCGGAATGCTGGCGATGGTGACGGTGCCGCTGTCGCCGATCGTGCTGGACGCGTTCTTCACCATCAACATCGCGTTGTCGCTGGTGGTGCTGCTCGCAGTCGTCTACGTCAAGCGCCCGCTCGAATTCTCGGTGTTCCCCAGCGTGCTGCTGATGGTGACGCTGCTGCGGCTCGCATTGAATGTCGCATCCACGCGCGTGGTGCTGCTGCACGGCCACGAAGGTGGCGCGGCCGCGGGCCATGTCATCGAATCGTTCGGCCAGTTCGTGATCGGCGGCAGTTACGCCGTGGGCCTCGTGGTGTTCGCGATCCTGACGATCATCAACTTCGTCGTGGTGACGAAGGGCGCGGGCCGCATCGCCGAGGTGTCCGCGCGCTTCATCCTCGACGCGTTGCCTGGCAAGCAGATGGCGATCGATGCGGACCTCAACGCCGGCCTGCTATCGCGCGAGGAAGCCAAGGCACGCCGCGAGGACGTGCGCAACGAAGCCGACTTCTACGGCTCGATGGACGGCGCCAGCAAGTTCGTGCGCGGCGATGCCATCGCCGGCCTGCTGATCCTTGCGATCAACCTCGTTGGTGGCGTGTTGATCGGCGTGCTGCAGCACGGCCTGGATTTCAGCCACGCCGCCCAGACGTATTCGCTTCTCGCGATCGGCGACGGCCTGGTCGCGCAGTTGCCGGCGCTGCTGGTGTCGACCGCGGTGGCGATGCTCGTGACGCGCGCGACGACCGAGCAGGAGATGGGCGAGACCGTCAACAAGCAGGTCTTCGGGCACCAGCGCGCGCTGACGGTGGCAGCCTGCCTGCTGGGCCTGATCGGCGTGGTACCGGGCATGCCGAACATCCCGTTCCTGGCGGTCGCCGGCGTGCTCGGCTACACCGCGTGGCGCATGAAGAAGAAGCACGACGCCGCGATGCTCGCCCCTGCGGAGGACACCGCCGCGCCTCCGCCGCCGTCGCCCAATGCCGAACTGACCTGGGACGAGCTGCGCCCGGTCGAGCCTTTGTCGCTCGAAGTCGGCTATCGGCTGATTCCGCTGGTGGACAAGTCGCAGGGCGGCGAACTGCTCGCGCGACTGAAAGGCGTGCGCCGGAAGCTCACGCAGGATCTGGGCTTCCTGATCCCGGCGGTGCACGTGCGCGACAACCTCGAGCTGTCGCCCAACGCCTACCGGATCATGGTGCACGGGGTGCCCGTCGCGACGGGCGAATTGCAGCCCGATCGCGAGATGGCGCTGGATCCCGGCCGCGTATTCGGCCAGCTCGACGGCATCCCGACGCGCGACCCCGCGTTCGGCCTCGACGCCGTGTGGATCGCGCCGACGCAGCGCCCGCATGCGGAATCGCTGGGCTACACCGTGGTCGACCCCGCAACGGTAGTGGCGACGCACCTGTCGCACGTGGTGCGCGAGAAGGCGTCCGAACTGCTCGGCCATGACGAGGTGCAGCAGTTGCTGGCCAACGTCGGCAAGGCGTCACCGAAGCTCGTCGAGGAATTGACGCCGAAGCTGCTGCCCCTGTCGACGATCGTGCGCGTGCTGCAGTCGCTGCTGTCGGAGAAGGTTCCGCTGCGGCAGATGCGGCAGATAGTCGAGGCGCTGCTGGAGCACGGCGCCACCACGCAGGATCCGGCGCTGCTTGTGGCCGCCGTGCGCACCGGGCTGGGCCGCTTCATCGTGCAGGAACTCAACGGCCTCAATGCGGAGCTGCCGGTGTTCACGCTTGCGCCAGCGCTCGAGCGCGTGCTGCAGGATTCGGTGAGCGGCCAGGGCGCGGCGCTGGAGCCGGGCCTGGCCGAACGCCTGCACCAGAACCTCAGCGAATGCGTCACGCGCCAGGAAAGCAAGGGCGAACCCGCCGTGCTGCTGGTGCCGTCGCCGATCCGTTCGTCGATCGCGCGGCTCGTGCGCCACAGCGTGCCGCAGCTCGCGGTGCTCGCCTACGGCGAGGTGCCGGAAGACAAACGGCTGCGGCTGGTGGGTTCGATCGGGTGAGGACTGCCCGGCCAGCGGTCGTCGCCCCCTTGGCGTGACGGACGGCCGGCGCGCCGGGGCGCCTGCAGCGCAGCGGTGGGCCGGAACAGTCCTTCCCGCACGTGATTGGCCCGATTGACCCTGGCTGGCCCGCATGCGTCCGGCCGCGGAGGACGACGGCCGCGCACGCGCCCTGACGCCCGAACACCCTGACGCCAGGCT
>NZ_VTRV01000158.1 GCF_008274655.1 Cognatilysobacter lacus
CCGCGAGGCAGCACATCGAACAGCGCGTCAATGCCCGTGGCGCCGGGGCTTCGGTCCGCGCGCCCGAGCGCCCGCGCGACATGCGCAGGCAGCGCTTCACCCGCGAAACGATCGCGCCGGGGCAACACGAGGGTGGCGCGGCGCATGGATCAGCCGGTGTAGCGCACGCTCACGATTTCGTATTCGCGCGTTCCACCCGGCGCCTCGATCGTGATCGGATCGCCTTCGTGCCTGCCGATCATCGCGCGTGCAACGGGCGACGAGATCGCGATCAGCGACTGCTTGATGTCGGCCTCGAGGTCGCCAACGATCTGATAGGTCCGGGTCTCGTCAGTCTCGACGTCGACCAGCTCGACGGTCGCACCGAACACAACGCGCGACCCCGCGTTGAGCTTGGAGACGTCGATCACCTCGGCATGCGACAACTCGCCTTCGAGCTGTTTGATCCGGCCCTCGATAAAGCCCTGCTGTTCGCGCGCGGCGTGGTACTCCGCGTTTTCCTTCAAGTCGCCGTGCGCGCGCGCTTCGGAAATCGCGCTGATGACCGCGGGGCGCTGCACGGACTTCAGGTTGTCGAGTTCGGCGCGCAGACGCAGCGCACCCTTCGCGGTGATTGGAGCTCTCATTGCAGATCCCTTTGGACGCGGCGGGCGCCGGGTCGTGTGTCTATGACCGATTGTGCCGCGTCGGAACGCGCCGCGCAGCGTGGAGACGCGTCCGGCCGCACGGAGCGGCCGGCGGGTGCGCGGTGGGCACCGTCAGGTGATCGTGGCGTGCAGCTCCTGCAGTGACCACACCGGCCCCGTGCCGCGGTATTCCAGCGACTGCAGCAAGGCGCGCGCGCCCGACACGGTCGTCGAATACGTGACGCGATGCTGCAGCGCCTCGCGACGGATGGAGAATGAATCGGCAATCGCCTGGCGACCCTCGGTCGTGTTCACGATGTAGACGATCTCACCGTTCTTGATGAGGTCCACGACATGCGGCCGGCCCTCGATCACCTTGTTCACCACCTCGCACGACACGCCTTGCGACTTCAGGAAGCCCGCCGTACCGCGCGTGGCGACCACGGTATAGCCGCGATGCGCCAGCTCCTGTGCTACCGGAACCAGCTTGGCCTTGTCCGGATCGCGCACCGAGACGAACACCTTCCCGGTCGCCGGCAGCGCGCGGATACCGGCGGCTTCGTGGGCACGCGCGATCGCCGCACCGAAGTTGCGGCCCACGCCCATCACTTCGCCTGTGGAGCGCATCTCCGGGCCGAGGATCGGGTCGACGCCCTGGAACTTCGCGAACGGGAAGATCGCTTCCTTCACCGAGAAGTAGTCGGGGACGACCTCTTTCGTCGCGCCCTGCTCCGCCAGCGTCATGCCGGCCATGCAACGCGCCGCGATCTTCGCCAGCGGGATGCCGATCGCCTTCGACACGAACGGCACCGTGCGCGATGCGCGCGGATTCACCTCGAGCAGGAAGATGGTGTCGGACCCGTCCGCTTCCTGCTGGATGGCGAACTGCGTGTTCATCAGGCCCACGACCTTGAGCGCCCGCGCAAGCGCCACGACCTGCTCGCGCAGTCGATCCTGGGTGGCGGCGGACAACGTGTACGGCGGCAGCGAGCACGAGGAGTCGCCCGAATGCACGCCTGCCTCTTCGATGTGCTCCATCACGCCACCGATCAGCACGTTGCCTTCGTGGTCGGCGATGACATCGACATCGACTTCCACCGCGTGGTCGAGGAAGCGATCCAGCAGCACCGGCGAGTCGTTCGACACCTTCACGGCATCGCGCATGTAGCGCGCCAGGTCGGTGTCCGCGTGCACGACTTCCATGGCGCGGCCGCCGAGCACGTAGCTCGGACGTACAACCAGCGGGTAGCCGATCTCGCGCGCGAGCACGAGCGCTTCCTCGGGATTGCGCGCGGTGCGGTTCGGCGGCTGCCTGAGGCCGAGGTCGTCGACGAGCTTCTGGAAGCGCTCGCGGTCCTCCGCCAGGTCGATGCTGTCAGGCGACGTGCCGATCACCGGCACGCCGTTGGCCTCGAGCGCCCGCGCCAGCTTCAGCGGCGTCTGGCCGCCGTACTGCACGATCACGCCGAAGGGCTTTTCCAGATCGACGATTTCCAGCACGTCTTCGAGCGTGAGCGGCTCGAAGTAGAGGCGATCGGACGTGTCGTAATCGGTCGACACGGTCTCCGGATTGCAGTTGACCATGATGGTCTCGAACCCGTCGTCGCGCAGCGCGAGCGCGGCGTGGACGCAGCAGTAGTCGAACTCGATGCCCTGCCCGATGCGGTTCGGCCCACCGCCCAGCACGATGATCTTGCGGCGATCGGTGGGGTTCGCCTCGCACTCGTCCTCGTACGTGGAATACATGTACGCGGTTTCGGTGGCGAACTCGCCTGCACACGAATCGATGCGCTTGTAGACGGGGCGTACACCGAACGCGCGACGCAGGGCGCGCACGGCCGACTCGTCGGTGCCGGTCAACTGGGCCAGGCGCGCATCCGAAAAGCCCATGCGCTTCACTGCGCGCATGCGCGGCGCGTCGAGCGCGGCGAGGCCTGCAGCGGCGACGTCCTTCTCCGTATCGATGATCTCTTCGATCTGGTCCAGGAACCACAGGTCGACATGCGAGAGCGCGTGCACGTCCTCGACGCTCATGCCGGATCGGAATGCGTCTCCGATGTGGAACACGCGCTCGGCGCCCGGCTCCTTGAGTTCGCGGCGCATCGTCGCCAGATCTTCCGGGCTCGCCAGGTCCAGCCCGGTGGGATCCAGCCCGACCTTGCCGGTCTCGAGCCCGCGCAAGGCCTTCTGCAGCGATTCCTGGAACGTGCGGCCCATCGCCATCACTTCGCCGACGGACTTCATCTGCGTGGTGAGGCGCGCGTCGGCCTGCGGGAATTTTTCGAATGCGAAGCGCGGAATCTTCGTCACCACGTAATCGATCGACGGCTCGAACGACGCCGGCGTCTGCCCGCCGGTGATCTCGTTGCGCAGCTCGTCCAGCGTGTAGCCGACTGCCAGCTTCGCGGCCACCTTGGCGATCGGAAAGCCCGTCGCCTTCGACGCCAGCGCCGACGAGCGCGAAACGCGCGGATTCATTTCGATCACGACCACCCGGCCGTCCTGCGCGTTCACGCCGAACTGCACGTTAGAGCCGCCGGTATCGACGCCGATCTTGCGCAGCACCGCGATGGAGGCGTCGCGCAGGCGCTGGTATTCCTTGTCGGTCAGCGTCTGCGCGGGAGCAACGGTGATCGAGTCGCCTGTGTGCACGCCCATCGCATCGAAGTTCTCGATCGAGCACACGATGATGCAGTTGTCCGCCTTGTCGCGGACGACTTCCATCTCGAACTCCTTCCAGCCCAGCACCGACTCCTCGACGAGGATCTCGTGCACCGGCGAGAGCTCCAGGCCACGCTTGGCGATCTCCTCGAATTCTTCCTTGTTGTAGGCGATGCCGCCGCCCGTTCCGCCAAGCGTGAAGCTGGGCCGGATGATGGTCGGGAAGCCCACGCGGGTCTGGATGTCGACCGCCTGCTCGAAGTTGCGCGCTACCTCCGCCTTCGGGCACTCGAGGCCGATCTCCTGCATCGCGATGCGAAACAGCTCGCGGTCCTCCGCCATCCGGATCGCATCGCGCGACGCACCGATCAGCTCGACGTTGTACTTCTCAAGCACGCCGTTGTCCGCGAGGTCGAGGGCGCAGTTGAGCGCGGTCTGGCCGCCCATCGTCGGCAGCAGGGCGTCGGGCCGCTCCTTCGCGATGATCTTCTCGACCGTCTGCCACGTGATCGGCTCGATGTAGACCGCGTCCGCCATGTCGGGGTCCGTCATGATCGTGGCCGGATTGCTGTTGACCAGCACCACGCGAAAGCCTTCGTCGCGCAGCGCCTTGCACGCCTGCACGCCGGAATAGTCGAACTCGCAGGCCTGGCCGATCACGATCGGGCCTGCGCCGATGATCAGGACGGTCTTGATGTCGGTGCGCTTGGGCATTGAATTCCTCGAATCGGTTACGGCAATCAGCGCTTCTGGAGGCCGCAGGCGGCCACGACCTGCTGACGCATGGCCTCCGTTTCCGCGCCGTCCAGATTCAGGTTCTTGGAGAGTCCCGATTGCAGGACTGCCGCAGCCGGCGTCTGCATGAACGCTACGAGGTCCTGTCGTTCGGACGGCGAAAACGTTTCGAGCTCGGGCCCGATGTCGGGCGCCTTCGTGTCGTTGGCGACTGCCATCATCGTGCCCTGCAACAGCTTCAGCATGCGGCCGCCGCCCCCGGTCGCGCCGAAACGCTTCCATGCCTCGATGTTCTCGCCGTCCGCGAACGACGTCGACAGCGACTTCAGCAGGCGCTGCTCGATGCTCGCGCCTACCGATGACGCCACGCACGACTTCTGGGTCTGCGTCATGGACGGTTCGTCCATCTGCGCCGCCATGTGCTGGACGACGACACCGAGCATCGTGTCGAAACCGAACAGGTGCTCGATCTCGCGCGCCTGCGCCTCGGTGGGTGCGGCTGCGCTGGCAGGCAGGCTGACGGCAAGGGCGACAGCGAAGAACATCGACTTCATCGGGCGGTTTCCATTGCGGTTATGAAGCGGTCGAAGAGTGGCGCCATGTCGTGCGGGCCGGGGCTCGCTTCGGGATGACCCTGGAAACTGAAGGCAGGCGCGTCGGTGAGCGCGATGCCCTGGTTGCTGCCATCGAACAGCGAGCGATGCGTCACGTGGACATTCGCGGGTAGCGACGCTTCGTCCACCGCGAAGCCGTGGTTCTGGCTGGTGATCAGCACGCGGCCACTGTCGACGTCCTGCACCGGGTGATTCGCGCCGTGGTGACCGAACTTCATCTTCAGCGTCCGTGCACCGACAGCCAGCCCGAGGATCTGGTGACCCAGGCAGATGCCGTACAGGGGCAGCTTGCGCGCGAGGAACTCGCGCGTCGCGTCGATCGCGTACGTGCACGGTTCGGGATCGCCGGGGCCGTTGGAAAGCACGACGCCGTGTGGATTCATCGCAAGCACGTCGGCGGCGGATGTCTGTGCGGGAACGACGGTCACGCGACAGCCGCGCGAGGCAAGCATGCGCAGGATGTTGAGCTTCACGCCGAAGTCGTAGCAGACGACGTGGAAGCGACCGTCGGCGCGCGCGAACTCGTCGCGATCGAGGTCGAGCTCGCTCTCGCGCCATTCGTACGGCTCGCGCGTGCAGACCTCGCGGGCCAGATCCATGCCCTTCAGGCCGGGGAACTTGCGCGCGGCCTCGATCGCGACGTCGACGTCGATGTCGCCCGCCATCAGCGCGCCGCTCTGCGCGCCGCGGTCACGGAGCATGCGCGTGAGTTTGCGAGTGTCGATATCCGATATCGCGACGACGCCGTTCGCGGCCAACCACTGCGGAAGCGCGACCTGCGAACGCCAGTTGCTGGGGCGCTTCGGTATGTGTCGAACGATCAGGCCGGCCGGCCACACGGCGCGGGCCTCGTCGTCCTTGGGCGTGGTGCCGGTGTTGCCGATGTGCGGATAGGTCAGCGTAACGATCTGTCGCGCGTACGAGGGATCCGTCAGGACTTCCTGATAGCCCGTCATCGCGGTGTTGAAGACGACTTCGCCGACCGAAAGACCGGGCGCGCCGATCGAGACGCCCTCGAAGATCGTGCCGTCTTCGAGCGCGAGGATTGCAGATTGGGTCACGGGGGTTGCCTGTGCTGCCACGGGATGCCGAGCCCTGCAGGCGCCGGATCGCGGCTGCAGAAAATCGCGGACGCGGTGCGGGACCGGTCCGACGAAGGGCTTCAGGCGAGCGGGAATTCTAGACGCATGGTGCCCGCGAAGCCAGCGCCGCGAGCGGCCGTGACCCGCGCAACGGGCTCAGTCGAGCAGGTCGGCCACACCGTAGGCGCCGGGCGCGCGGCCCTGGAGACGCGCAGCGACGTGGAGCGCGCCGCGCGCGAATATGTCGCGGCTGGTGGCGCGATGCACCAGCTCGACGCGTTCCCC
>NZ_VTRV01000159.1 GCF_008274655.1 Cognatilysobacter lacus
GGCACCGCAACAGACGCAGCCGTCGCCGCAGCACGCGCAGCGCAGCACGATGTCGCAGTCGGGCAAGCCCATGCGCACGCAGCCGCCGGGCGTCGTCGCGACCGGTCAGCCGGAACAGCTCAAGGGCGTGCGCCGCAACATGGCGCGCGTGATGGCCGATGCGCATTCGAAGGTGGTGCCGACGACGCTGGTCGACGACGCCGACCTGCACGCCTGGATCGGCAAGCAGGACATCACCGCGCGCCTGGTGCGCTCGATGGTCGCCGCGTGCAAGGCGGTGCCGGCGCTCAATGCCTGGTTCGACGGCGAGTCGCTCACGCGCACGCTGCATCCGCACGTCGACATCGGCATCGCCGTCGATACCGACGATGGCCTGTTCGTGCCGGCGCTGCGCAATGCCGACATGCTCGACGCCGGCGGCATCCGCACCGCGATCCAGCGCCTGCGCACGCAGGTGGGCGACCGCTCGATCCCGCCGAGCGAGCTCTCGGGCTACACGATATCGCTGTCGAACTTCGGCATGTTTGCCGGCCGCTATGCGACGCCGGTGGTGGTGCCTCCGTGCGTGGCGATCGTCGGCGCGGGCAAGCTGTGCCACGACGTGGTCGCCGTGATGGGCGGCATCGAAGTGCATCGCCGCATGCCGATCTCGCTGACGTTCGACCATCGCGCCGCGACCGGTGGCGAAGCCGCGCGTTTCCTCAAGGCGCTGCTCGACGATCTGTCGCTCCCGCAGTAAACGATCCGGCAGTGTTGCAACGACGGGTGCCGATTGGCGCCCGTTGTCGTTTGCGGCGATGGCTTTCGCGCAACTCGACTGCGCGACCGGCTGACGACCGGACGCAGCCGCACGCGTGACGCGCGCTACGCTCGCCCTTCCCCCCGAACGGACGCATGCCCATGGCGCACCGCAGCCGACTCGCCGGTTTCATCATCGACTGCAATTCCCCCGATCTCGACAGCGCCGCCCGCTTCTGGAGCCAGGCGCTCGGCATGCCCATCGCGAATCCCGACGCAGGCGACGTGCCCGGCCAATACGCGCAACTCGGCGACACGCCGGGCAACCTGCATGTCGAAGTGCAGAAGGTCGACCACCCGTCGCGCGTGCACCTCGACATCGAGACCGATGACGTCGAAGCCGAAGTCGCGCGGCTCGAAGCGCTCGGCGCCCGCAAGGTCGCATTCGTGAAGCGCTGGTGGCTGATGGAAGCGCCAACCGGCCAACGCTTCTGCGTGGTGCGCATGCGCGAGGACGCCGGCCGCGGCGAGGCGAACCGATGGGACTGAGCGCGCTCGCCAGCGCCGAGCGCTAGAATTCGCGACCGCTGCCGGGGTCCGACATGAAACGAGTGCTGTTTGTCTGCGTCGAGAACGCCAACCGCAGTCAGATGGCCGAGGCCTTCGCGCGTATGCACGGCGGCGCCCGCGTCGAAGCATTGAGCGCCGGCTCGCGGCCGTCGGGCGTGATCAATCCCAAGGCGATCCGCTTCATGGCCGAACGCGGCTACGACCTTTCGACGCACGGCTCCAAGTCGCTCGACCAAGCGGGCGGCGAGTTCGACGCGGTAGTGACCATGGGTTGCGGCGACGCCTGCCCGTGGGTGCCGGCCAAGCAACGCGTCGACTGGGCACTCCCCGACCCGCGCGACATGGACGACGACGGCTACCGCGCCGTGCGTGACGACATCGAGGCGCGCGTCATCGCATTGCTGGGCACGCTGTGATCCCGCTGAGTCGCCGGCTGCTCGCCGAATTCGTCGGCACCGCGTTGCTGCTGGCCACCGTGGTCGGCTCCGGCACGATGGGTCTCGATCTCTCCGGCGGCAATCGCGGCGTCGCGCTGTTGGCGAACGCCGGCGCGACGGCCGGAATGCTCTACGTGCTGATCGTGCTGTTCAGCCCGATTTCGGGCGCGCACATGAATCCGGCGGTGTCGCTGGTGTTTCGCCTGCGTCGTGAACTCGACAACCGCGCGTTCGCCGGCTACGTCCTCGCGCAGGTCGCGGGTGCCACTGCGGGCGTGGTGCTCGCGCACCTCATGTTCGGCCTCGACGTCGTGCAATGGGGTGACCATGCGCGCACCGGCGCATCGCAGTGGCTGAGCGAGGGTGTGGCGACGTTCGGACTGGTTCTGACGATCCTGCTCGGCCTGCGGCATCGTGCGGAAGCCATTCCGGCGCTGGTCGCGGCCTATATCTTCGGCGCCTACTGGTTCACTGCCAGCACGTCGTTCGCCAACCCGGCGGTGACGCTCGCGCGTTCGATCACGCGCACCTTCGCCGGCATCCGTCCCGCCGACGTGCCGGGTTTCGTGATGGCGCAGCTCGCCGGCGCGCTGCTGGCGATGGCCGTCGTCCGCGCGCTCGGCGCGAACAACGACGAGCCGGCTCAGTAGGCGAATTCTCGGAACACGGGGTCGACGCTGCCGTTCCATTCGCCATGGAACAGCTCGAGCTTGCGCTCGGCCGGCGTCAGGCCGCTTTCGACGATGTCCATAAGCGGCGCGAGGAAGATCGACTCGTTGACGCCATTCGCGTTGAGCCGTGCACGGCGACGCAGCCCAGCGGCGGAGATCTTCAGCGACTCGCGTGCGAGGTCCAGCGCGGTGCCGCCCCGGAACGGCAGCTTCAGCGCCTGCCGCGTCACGCCGTCGCGCAAGGCGTGGCGTTCCTCGAGCGAGAAGTCCTTGACGAGGTCCCATGCCGCATCGAGCGCCGCGTCGTCGTACAGCAGCCCGACCCAGTACGCCGGCAGCGCGCAGATGCGGTTCCATGGGCCGGAATCGGCGCCGCGCATCTCGAGGTATTTCTTCAGCCGGACCTCGGGGAAGGCCGTGGTCATGTGGTCGGCCCAGTCCTTCATCGTCGGCCGCGCGCCGGGGCGCACCGGCAGCTTGCCGTCCATGTAGTCGCGGAACGACTGCCCGCTGGCGTCGATATACGTGCCATCGCGGTAGACGAAGTACATCGGCACGTCGAGCAGGTAATCGGTGTAGCGCTCGTAGCCGAAGCCGTCCTCGAACACGAAGTCGAGCAGGCCGGTGCGGTCGTTGTCGGTGTCGGTCCAGATCTGCGAGCGGTAGGACAGGAAGCCGTTCGGCTTGCCCTCGGTGAAGGGCGAATCGGCGAACAGCGCGGTCGCGATCGGCTGCAGCGCGAGCGAAACCCGGAACTTCTTGACCATGTCCGCTTCGGACGCGACATCGAGGTTGACCTGCACCGTGCAGGTGCGCGTCATCATGTCGAGGCCAAGCGTGCCGACCTTCGGCATGTAGTCGCGCATGATCCTGTAGCGACCCTTCGGCATCCACGGCATCTCGTCGCGTCGCCACTTCGGCTGGAAGCCCATGCCGAGGAACCCCAGGCCCATAGGCTCGGCGACCTCGCGCACTTCGCGCAGGTGGGTGCCGGTCTCGCGGCAGGTCTCGTGCAGCGTTTCCAGTGGCGCACCCGACAGTTCGAGCTGGCCGGCGGGCTCGAGCGATACCGAGGCATCGTCGCGGGTCAGCGCGATGACGCGGCCCTTTTCCTCCACGGGCACCCAGCCAAAACGCGTCAGCCCCTTCAGCAGGGCCTCGATGCCGCGGTCGCCGTCGAACGTCGGCGCGCGCAGGTCGTCGGTGCGGAAGCCGAACTTCTCGTGCTCGGTGCCGATGCGCCAGTCGGACGGCGGACGCACGCCCGAGGCAAGGAACTCGACGAGCTCGGCGCGCGATCCGACTTCGACGTCATCGACATGGCTGGGACCGGACACGCGCACCTCGACATATCCCGCAACGGCGGGAGGGCGGCCAGTCTAGCCCCCGGACGACAGGCCTGACGTCGCACCGGCAGGGCGTCAGCGTTGCGCGCGTAGTCGCAGCGGGGCACGCCTAGAATGCGTGGATGCCACGCCCTCCCGTCCGTCCCTGCCTGTTCGTCGGCGTCCTGCTCGCCGGTATCGCGGGCGCTGCGGGTGCGGCGACGCTCGAGCGCGGCAACGGGCCGGAGCCGTCCACGCTGGATGCGCACAAGTGCCAGGAAGTCGCCTGCGGCAACGTGCTTCGCGACCTCTACGAAGGCCTGGTGACCGAGGACGCGCGCGGCCGGCTGGTGCCGGGCATGGCCGAACGCTGGTTCATGTCAGCGGACGGCCGCACCTGGACATTCGTGCTGCGCGACGGCCTGCGCTGGAGCAATGGCGAGCCGCTCGACGCGCCGCAGGTCGTCGCCAGCTTCCGTCGCGCGTTCCTGCCGTTGACGGCCGCGCCGTTCGGTGAGCTGTTCGACGCGCTGCACGATGCCAAGGCAGTGCAGGCGGGGAACGCCCCGCCGTCGTCGCTGGGCGTCGAAGCGACCGACGCCCGCACCGTCGTCTTCCATCTCGACCGCAGTGCGCCATTTCCGGCGCTGCTGACGCTGCCGATCGCCTTCCCCGTCTACCTGCCGGCGGTACAGCGGCTCGGTGCGCAACACACGCGGCCCGGCGCGCTGGTTTCCAACGGCGCGTACCGGCTTGCCGCGTGGACGCCGCAGGCGAATCTCGTGGTGGAGCGCAACGCGTACTTCCACGACGCGCGCGACGTCGCGATCGAGCGCGTGCGTTACCAGGTGACCGAGGATGCCGCCGCCGAGATGCAGCGCTTCGCGGCCGGCGACCTGCACATCACCGAAGTGGTGCCGCCGCAGCCGCTCGATGCGCTGCGCCGTCGCTTCGGTACGCAGCTGCACGTATCGCCGTATCTCGGCGCGTTCTGGCTCGGCATCAACACGACCGTAGCGCCGTATCGCGACGGCGACTGCGTGCGTGTGTCGATGCCGCCGTCGACAGGCCCACGTGGCCTCGCCCCGCTGCGCGACGGCTGCCTCGATCGCGGGCATGCACTGCGTCGTGCGCTGTCGCTGGCGATCGACCGCGACATCCTGGTGCACCACGTGACGGGCTTCGGCGAACGCGTCGCGTTCGGCGTGGTGCCGCCCGGTATCGAGGGCTACGCGCCGGCGACGACCCCGTGGGCCGGCTGGTCGCAGGCGCGCCGCGAAGCCGAGGCGCGCAGGCTGTATCGCGCGGCGGGGTTCGACGCGCGACGGCCGCTGGAGATCGAGCTGCGCTACAACACTTCCACGCCGCATCGCCGGCTTGCGCTCGCCGTGGCGTCGATGTGGCGGCGGGTGCTCGGCGCACGCGTGCGGCTTCGCAACGAGGAATGGAAGGTCTTCGTCGGCAATCGCAAGCAGCGCGTGATCACGCAGGTGTTTCGCGGTGGCTGGATCGGCGACGTTCCCGATGCACGCAACTTCCTCACGGCATTCGACGGTGACGGCCCGCTCAACTGGACCGGTTACTCGGACACCGGCGTGCACGAGCGCCTCGCGCACGCCGACGCCGCCCGCTCGCCCGCCGCACGCAATGCATGGCTGCATGCGGCGGAGACGCGCGTGTTGCAATCCGACGCGGTGATCCCGCTGTATTTCTACACATCGAAGCATCTCGTCGACGCGCGCGTGCACGGCTTCGAGGCCAATACGCTGGATCACCACGCCAGCCGCTGGCTGCGGCTCGATCCCTGAAGGAGCCTGCGATGAAACCCAGACATCCCGAATCCCATCGCGCCCATCGCGCGGGCTGGCTGCGCGCGTCGGTGCTCGGCGCCAACGACGGCATCGTGTCGATCTCCGGGCTCGTGGTGGGCGTTGCGGCCAGCGGCGCGACACCGGCGGTGGTCCTCGCGAGCGGCATTGCCGGCGTCGTGGCGGGCGCGATGTCGATGGCGGCGGGGGAGTACGTCAGCGTGCAGTCGCAGGCCGATGTCGAGACGGCGGACCTCGCGAAGGAGCGCCGGGAACTTGCGGAGCAGCCCGAGAGTGAACTCAAGGAACTGGCGATGATCTGGGAGCGTCGCGGCCTGGATCCCGCGCTCGCCCGCGAGGTCGCCGTGCAACTCACCGCGCACGACGCACTCGGCAGCCATGCGCGCGACGAGCTCGGCATCACCGAGGCGCTGCGCGCGCGGCCGCTGCAGGCGGCCCTCGCCTCCGGCGCCGCGTTC
>NZ_VTRV01000016.1 GCF_008274655.1 Cognatilysobacter lacus
GATCAACACCCCGCAAGCCGCAGCCGCGGCGGTCAGCACGTACTTCGCGCTGCTCGATGCGGGTCGAACCGCCGAAGCCGACGCCATGTGGGGCGACGCCACGCAGGCGGCGGCGTTCCGCGCCGATCTCGCCGCGCTCGGCAAGTACGCCGGCCGCGTCGATTCGCCCGGCAAACTCGAGGCCGCGGCCGGCTCGATGTACGTCACCGTTGCGGTGCACTTCGTGCCCGCACCGTCCGTCCCCAATCCGCGTCCGCGCATGGGCGAAGTCGTCGTGCGTCGCGTCAACGACGTGCCCGGATCCACGGAGGCGCAGCGCCGCTGGCACATCGAGCGCATCGACGTGGCGATGACACCGAAATAGCGGTGGCCGCAGGACCGCTTCGATACTCGCTGCGGCCCGCGAGCACGAGCTCGGTACTTCCAGCCGGCCGAGCACCGCCAGCAGACCGCCTGGTTCCAGTCGACATCGGGGTCGAAACCCCGACGCGCGAACCGTTGCGCCGGCGCAGGTGCTGCACCCACCGACGCGACGGCGCCCAAAAGAAAACGGGGCCCGAAGGCCCCGTTGCTACATCGATGCTGCCGGAGCCGGTTAGCGACGGTCAGTCGCGCTGGCATCGCGCGCCGCGCGGAACTCCGAATCCTGCGACCAGTTCGGCCACGTGTTCGAGTTCGCGAGGTCCCGCCCGAGCGAGTACAGCATCTGCAGGTCGCGAGCCATTCCCTTGAAGGTCCAGCTCGCCTCCCACTGGTCCGCCGGCTGGTGATAGCGCTCGGCGGTGTACTTCGCCTTCTCCGCTTCGGCCGCCGCGACGCCGCCCTGCACCCAGTCATTACCCGAATCGTACGAGATGGCCGGAACGCCGCGCTTGGCGAACGGGAAGTGATCGGACCGGAAGAAATGGCCCGCTTCCGGATGAGGATCGGCGCTGTACGAAAGGCCGAACGTGTTCGCCTTCGCCGTGAGCTCGTCCAGCAGGTCCACCTTCGCGCTGCCCGACGTGGTGAAGTTCTTCGACGGGCCGTGCGGATCGAGCGCGTCCATGTTGATCACGCCCACCGTCTTCGACAGCGGATACAGCGGCTTCGACGCGTAGTACTCGGAGCCGAGAAGGCCCTTTTCCTCGGCGGTCACCGCGAGGAACACCACCGAACGGTCGGTCCGCGGCGCCTTTGCGAACGCGCGGCCCAGTTCGAGCAGCGAGGCGATGCCGGTCGCGTTGTCGACCGCGCCGTTGTAGATGCGATCGCCCTTCGCGTCGGGCTGGCCGACGCCGAGGTGATCCCAATGCGCGCTGTAGATCACGGTCTCGTCGGGGCGCTTCTTGCCGGCAAGGCGGCCGACCACGTTCCGTGACGTGATCACCCGGCTGTCGACGCCGTATTTCGCCGAGAACGTGGCGTCACGCAATGCGACCGGCTTGAAGCCACGCGTCTGCGCCCGCTTCTTCATGGCATCGAAATCGAGGCCGGAACGCTTGAACAGGTCGACGGCGACATCGCGCTGGATCCATGCTTCCAGCGCCGGATGCGACAGCTTGGGCGCATCGCGCACGACATCGAACATGGTGTTGGTGTTCGAGTTCTTGACCGTCGCCCAGCCATACGACGCCGGGTCGGTCTCGTGCACGATCAGCAGGCCCGCCAGGCCCTGGCGCGCGGCTTCCTCGTACTTGTACGTCCAGCGACCGTAGTACGTCATCGCCTTGCCGCCGAAATCGCCCACGCCCGACTCGAAGTCCGGGTCGTTGATCAGGACGACGCCGACCTTGCCCTTGAGATCCATGCCGGCGAAGTCGTTCCAGTTCCGCTCGGGCGCGTTGATGCCATAGCCGAGGAACACCAGCGGCGCGTTGGCGATCGACACCGAATGATCGCCATTGAGCGCCGCACGCACGGCGATCTGCTCACCCTGCGTCAGCGACTGCGACTTGCCGCCCGCACGCAGAGACACCTGCGGCGTGCCCGTGATCTCCGAACGCAGCAGCGGCACCGGCTGGGTCCACGTGCGATGGCCATGGTCGAGTGCGCCGCCGGGCTGCAGGCCGATGGCCTTCATCTGCGACACGATGTAGTTGACGCTCTTGGTTTCGCCGGCGGTCGCGGGGCCGCGGCCCTCGAACGCGTCCGACGACAACGTGCGCACGATCGACGACAGGCGCTTTGGGCTGATGTCGGGCGACGTGGCGGCATACGCCGGCTGCAGCGCGATGCCGAGCGACGCGGTGAGGACTGAGACAACGAGCAACCTGGACAAGGTGAACCTCTACGGATGGGACAACGGTTCGATCCTAGCAAGCCGCCGTAGAGGGCCATGTGTGCCCGCGGCGCTCGCCTTGCGGCAACCGGAAAGCCTAGTGCAGCGTGCGGCGCGGCGGCGGCAGCGCCTCGCCGGATTCCAGGGGAAGCCCCTGTTGCAGGCGGTCGGCGTCCGATGCCGGGACGGCGGGCGCAGGCGGCGGGACGCGTGCGGGAGGGCTGAGTGAATTCTGTGACATCGCGGTCGAGAGGCTTGGTGGGGTGGCCGGGAAGTGTCTCCCGTCGGGGTCTCACGGAAGGCGACTCGCAGGCCGCAAGCGGCCTTGCGGCGGGTCGCGTTGGCGGCCCCGGCGTGCGAAGCGGGGCCGGTCCCGTGCGTTCGAGCCCGGCAGCAACCCTTGCGTGGCTTGGCTCGGGCGACTCCGGGGCAGGTTCCCTGAACGGACGCATGCGGCGAATTTCCAAGTCTGAACGTCCGTCGTTCTCTTCGCCGGGCAGGCGGGCCGAGGACCGTTTCCATGCCCTCGGGTCGTCGAGCAGCCGCGGTTGGCTTTCGAGGGGCGCGGACCCTCGGGTCGCGGCCTTTGCCCTTGCGCCGGGTGTCCGCACGGTCGCATGCGCCCTCGGGGATTCGGGCCCTCGCATCCTTGCGGGCCGCGCGGTTCTTTAGGCTTTCGCGCCTTTGGTGGGCTTGGTCGCCTTGGTGGCCTTGGTGGCCTTCAAGGCCTTCCGAACCTTGACCGCCTTGGTGGCCAGCTTCGTGCCTCCCTTCGGGGCGTTGGCGCCCGTCGGCGCGGGGGCCACTGTCGCCGAACGCGTACGGGCAGACGCCGTCTTCGCGGGACGCGCCACCGTCTTCGTCACGGACGCTGCACCGGCCTTCCTTGTGGCGGCGCCCTCGGCGCCCGCGCTGGCCGTCTTGCCCGCTCCGCGTCCTTTTGCCACGGAAGCGCGTGCTATGGACGTCGCCGATCGGGCACTCGATTCCGCGCGCGCGCGCCCGACTCGCGTGGCCTTGGCCGTCGTGTCGAGCTCTACCCAGGTCGGCGCGTGGTCGCTAGCGCCCGGCTGGCCGCGCACCCACCGATCCACGCCGGCGTCGCGCAGCAGCGGTGCCAGCGACGGACTCAGCAAGAGGTGATCGATGCGCAGTCCCGCATCGCGATCCCAGTGCTTCCGGAAGTAGTCCCAGAACGTGTAGATGCGCGCATCGCCGTGGACTGCGCGGATCGCGTCTGTCCACCCCTGGCCGAGCAACGCGAACCAGGCTTCGCGGCTCTCCGGTTGCAGCAGCGCATCCTTCCGCCACGAGGCGGGGTTGTAGATATCGAGCTCGTCGGTCGGCACCACGTTGAAGTCGCCGCACAGGATCGTTGGCACGTCATCCTTCAGGAGCTTCGAAGCGTGTGTCCGCAGCCGTGCGAACCACGCGAGCTTGTAATCGAACTTCGGCCCGGGCCACGGATTGCCGTTGGGAAGATAGAGGCAGGCAACGCGCAGGCCCTGCACATCAGCTTCGAGATACCGGCTCTGCGATTCGTCGGGATCGTTCGGCAGGCCGCGCCTCTGTTCTTCCGGCTTCGATCCTCGCGCGAGGATCGCCACGCCGTTCCACGACTTCTGCCCGTGCCACAGCGCGCCGTAGCCGATGCGCTCGAGCTCGGCCTGCGGAAACGCTTCGTCCGGCGCCTTGAGCTCCTGAAGGCACGCGATGTCCGGCTGCTCGCGCTCGAGCCATTCGAGCAGTGCGTCCTGACGGGCGCGAATGCCGTTGATGTTGAACGTCGCGATCTTCAGTCGGGCCATTGGCCGGATGCTAGGCACGCGCCGTGCACGAACGGTGAGGTCAGCCGAGCAGCCCGCGCACCAGTTCGAAGTAGAGATCCGGCAGGCGTTCGAGGTCGGCGATGGCGACGTGCTCGTCCACCTTGTGGATGCTCGCATTCACGGGCCCGACCTCCACGCACTGCGCGCCCAGCGGCGCGATGAAGCGCGCATCCGATGTGCCGCCTCCGGTGCTCTCCTGCGGTACGACGCCGGCGAAGCGCGCCAGAACGTCGCGGCATACGCGACGCAGATCGCCCTCGGGCGTATAGAAGGGCTCTCCGCTGCGATGCCAGTCGATGGTGAAATCGCGGCAGTGGCGCGCGAGCACCGCATTGCACTCGTGCTCGAGACGCGACGCGGTCCAGTGCGGGTTGTAGCGCAGGTTGAACAGCACCTGCAGGTCGGCCGGAATGACGTTGTTCGCCCCTGTGCCCGCAAGGATGTTGCTTATCTGCAGGCTCGTGGGCGGGAACGTTTCATAGCCGTTGTCCCACTTGCGCGCCGAGAGCTCGGCCAGCGCGGGCATGGCCTCGTGCACCGGGTTGCGCGCCTTTTCGGGATACGCGACATGGCCCTGCACGCCGCGCACCGTCAACGTGGCCGACAACGAGCCACGACGCCCGACGCGCAAGAGGTCGCCCAGCACAGTCGTCGACGATGGCTCGCCGGTGATGCACCAGTCGATGCGCTCGCCGCGCGCGCGGAAGGCGTCGGCGACCTTGCGCACGCCGTCCAGCGCGATGCCTTCTTCGTCCGACGTCAGCAGCAGCGCCACGCGCCCGCGATGCGTCGGATGTTCTCGCGCGAACCGCTCGAGCGCGACGACGAATGCCGCGACGCTGCCCTTCATGTCCGCGGCGCCGCGCCCGTACAGCAGGCCATCACGGATGTCCGGCGTGAACGGGTCACTCGTCCAGGCCTCGACCGGACCGGGCGGAACCACGTCGGTATGGCCGAGCAGGACCAGTGTCGGGCCGTCCCCCGTTCCGACGTGCGTGGCCCACAGGTTGTCGACATCGCCAAAGCGCATCGATTCGCAGCCGAAGCCCGCAGCGCCAAGCCGCGCCGCTATGAGCGCCTGGCACCCCGCATCATCGGGTGTGAGCGAGCGCTGTTCGATCAGCGCCCGGGTAAGGTCTACGACGTCGCTCATGGTGATTCCTGTCGATGCGCGCGGTCCGATCCGGCCGCTATCCGCCGCCGCAAACGCGAATTCAGCCGACGCCGAACCGTTTCTTGAAGGCGTTGTCCGTGAAGCCCTGCGTCACCACGCCGTCGTCGGTGACCACCACCGGGCGCCTGATCAGCTGCGGATACTCCCTGAGCAGCAGTTTCCACTCGGCGTCGGACTGCGGCGCCTTTCGCGAGGGCGCCAGGTTCCGCCACGTGGTGGAAGATTTGTTGGTCATGGCGTCCCAGCCACCGAGCGCGTCACGCCACGCGACGAGCGTTTCCGGCGACGCGCGTTCGTCGCGGTAGTCGACGAAATCGTGCGCGACGTCGAACCGCTTGAGCCAGTTGCGAGCCTTCCGGCACGTGTCGCAGTTGGCGAGCCCGTAGAGCGTCGTCGGCATGTCAGTCGGCCAGGCCGCGCAACAGGTCGTTGATCGACGTCTTGCCGCGCGTTTTTTCGTCCACCTGCTTGACGATCACCGCGCAGTACAGCGAATGCGAGCCGTCCTTCGCCGGCAGCTGGCCCGACACGACGACGCTACCGGGGGGCACGTAGCCGTACGTAACCTCACCGGTCGCGCGGTTGTAGATGCGCGTGCTCTGGCCGAGGAACACACCCATGCCGATCACCGAGTGGTGTCCCACGAGCACGCCTTCCACGACTTCCGAGCGCGCACCGATGAAGCAGTGGTCCTCGATGATGGTGGGCGTTGCCTGCAGCGGCTCGAGCACGCCGCCGATGCCGGCGCCGCCCGAGAGGTGGCAGTGCTTGCCGATCTGCGCGCACGAACCGACCGTCGCCCAGGTGTCCACCATCGTGCCTTCGCCGACATAGGCGCCGATGTTGACGAAGCTCGGCATCAGGACGACGTCCTTGCCGATATGGCAGCCCCGGCGCGCGATCGCGCCCGGCACGACACGTGCGCCGAGCTTGCGGAACTGCGATTCGTCGAAATCGCGGAAGCGCGCCGGCACCTTGTCCCAGAACGGGGCGGGGTCGGCTTCGACGATCTCCATGTCCTGCGTGCGGAAATACAGCAGCACGGCTTTCTTCAACCATTCGTTGACCTTCCAGCCGCCCTGCCCGTCGGGTTCGGCGACGCGGTAGCGCCCCGCCTCGATGCCGTCGATCACCAGGTTCACCATGGGTCGCGTCGAGCCCTCGATCTCGTCGACGGTGAGCATGGTGCGGCGCTCCCACGCGCTGTCGACGGTGAACTTGAGTTCGTCGCGCGAGGGGCCGGCGGGCTCTGCCTTGCGGCGCGCGACCTTGCGAGCGGTCTTCTTGGCCGGGGGGCTCATGGGCATTCTCCGTCGAGGCAGGCGAGCATCGCCGCGCGAAGCGCCTGCTGGGTGGTTTCGTCGAGTGGAAGGTCGAGGCCGTCGGCATCGACGCGCGTGATCTGGAAAAGGTCTTCGGCACGTTCGCCGAACGTCGCCACGCGTGCATCGTGCACGCGCATGCGTTGCTCCCGCAGCACCAGCGCGACGTCCGCCAGCAGGCCGGGGCGATCGGTGCAGACCAGGCTCATCATCGTCCGCGGCGGTGATGGCACGTCATCGAAATCCACGCGCGGCGCGATCCGGAAGTGGCGCAGGTGGCGCGGTTGCGCCCGGCGTGCTGGGCGCAGCGCGTCCAGCGGGCCTTCGAGTACACGGGTGAGCCGCTGCGCCACGTCGTGCGCATCGGGCTGCAGTCGTGGATCGGAGGGCACGACCTGGAAGCTGTCGAACACGCGCCCGCCGGGGCCGTCCAGCACGCGCGCCTGTGCGATGGCCAGGCCCAAGCGGTCGAGCGTGATCACGATCGCGGCGAACAGTCCGTCGCGGTCCGGCGAATGCACGAATACCTCGAGCGCACCGGCGTCGGCGAGCGGCCGCGCGGCGACGCAGGTTTCGCGCGCCCCGAGTGCGAGCAGTGCGCGGGCCTGCCATGCCATCTGGTCCGCGTTCGCACGCTGGAAGCCGATGACCGGCATGCGGTCGAGCACGGCTTCGATATCGACGCGCGCGATCCCGTCCGCACTCAGCAACCCGACGGTGGCGGCGCGCGTTTCGTCGCCGCGTTCGCTGGCCATCAGCGGGCTCTCGAGGCCGCGTCGCAGCGCCAGTCGCGTGGCGACATAGAGGTCGGCCAGCAGCCGGTCCTTCCATGCGTTCCACAGCTTCGGCGATGTTCCGGCGATGTCCGCGCACGTCAGCAGGTACAGCAGCTCGAGGCGCTCGCGATCGCCGACCTGTTGCGCGAAACGGTGGATCACCTGCGGGTCCGCGATGTCCTGCTTCTGCGCGGTCACGGACATCAGCAGATGCCGCGCCACCAGCCACTCCACCGTTGCGACGTCATTGGGCGGCAAGCCCATCGCGACGCAGAACTCGCGCGCGTCGACCGCGCCCAGCGCGGAATGGTCGCCGCCGCGGCCTTTGGCGATGTCGTGGAACAGCGCAGCGAGCAGGAGCAGCTCAGGCTTGCGCAGGCGCGGGATCACCTCGTGCGCCACGGAAAAACGTTCGTCGCCACCGCGCTCGAACGCAGCGATGTTCGCGAGCACCGCCAGCGTGTGCTGGTCGACCGTGAACACGTGGAACAGGTCGAACTGCATGCGGCCCGACACGTTCGCAAATGCGGGTATCCAGCGCCCCAGCACGCCCAGCCGCGCAAGGCGCGTCAGGCTATGCACGGGACGCGGACCGCGCAGCAGCGACATGAAATCACTTCGGGCGCGGGCGTCGGCGTCGACATAGGACGGGATCCGCGACAGGCATTCGGCCAGCGCGCGAGCGGTGCGCGAGTGCAGCCCGCGCACGCGATCCGGCTCGCATGCCGCCCACGCATGGAACAGCGCGAACACCTCGCCCACGTCGGCGGGCCAAGCCGGCTCCCGTGCGGCGAGATAGCCGCGACGCAGTTCGAACCGCGCGTCGACCGGCTCGACCGCGCCCTCCCCTTCCAGTTGTTCCTCGAAGCGCTGCAGGAGGCGCTCGCCGATGCGCTGCACGAGCGCGGCGCTGCGGTAGAAGCGCTGCATCATCTGCTCGACAGCGAGTGAGCCCGGCGCGTCGACGTGGCCAAGCCTCGCGGCGAGCGCCTTCTGGTGGTCGAAACGCAGTCGCTCCTCGCGTCGGCCCGCGACGAGGTGCAATCCGAATCGCAGGCGCGCGAGCACGTCGTATTGCCGGTCGAGCGTGGCCTGTTCGTCGGCGCCGAGCTGGCCGAGGCTGATCAGGGAGCCGAAGTCGCCGGTGCGAAGTACGCGCAGCGCCATCCAGCGAAGCGTCTGCAGGTCCCTCAGCCCGCCGGGGCCTTCCTTGAGGTTGGGCTCGAGGTTGTCCGCGGTGTCGCCGAAGCGTGCGTGGCGTTCGCGCAGTTCGTCGCGCTTGGCACGGAAGAAATCAGCCGGCGGCCATACGCGGGATTCGTCGATCGCGTGTTCGAGGCCAGCGACCGCATCGGCGTTCGCGGAGAGCGCGCGAGCCTCCAGCATCGCCGTGAGCACGGTGATGTCCGCGAGCGACGCCGTGGTGGTTTGCGCGAGCGATCGCACGGCGTGGCCGACGGGCAGGCCGGCGTCCCAGAGCAGCGCAACGAACCGCGCGATCGACGGCGCCAACGCTGCCTGCGCCGTCTCCTCGAGCAACACCAGCAGGTCGACGTCGGACTGCGGATACAACTCGCTGCGGCCATAGCCGCCCACAGCAAACAACGCGGGCGCCGCCATCCCGTCGCCCGGAGCCGTCGCGACGGCCCGTTTCCACGCAGCCGTCACCACCTCGTCGACGCCGGCCGACCGGCGCGCGATCAGTGGCCGTACGTCGATGTCCATGCCGCCCGCGTCGAACGCCGAGGCCAGCGAGGTGGCCAGGGTCGCCAGGTGCATCCGCGCCGCGGTCACCCACGCGGCGTCAGG
The DNA here is from genome assembly GCF_008274655.1 of Cognatilysobacter lacus. Lineage (GTDB taxonomy): Bacteria > Pseudomonadota > Gammaproteobacteria > Xanthomonadales > Xanthomonadaceae > Cognatilysobacter > Cognatilysobacter lacus. The sequence continues at coordinate 9,171 of NZ_VTRV01000016.1, forward strand.
CGTCTCCTCCGCAACCGGCCACGTCGCGGCGTGGGCCGCGGCGTCGCTCATAGGTCGTTGTCGTCGCCCGGAATGCGCGTGAGGATCTCGACGCCGTCGTCGGTCACGGCGACCGTGTGCTCCCACTGCGCCGAGAGCTTGCGATCCTTGGTGACGACGGTCCAGCCGTCCGGCAGCACCTTGGTGTGGCGCGTGCCCTCGTTGATCATCGGCTCGATGGTGAACGTCATGCCCGGCTTGAGCACGAGGCCGTGCCCCGCCTGCCCGTAATGCAGCACCTGCGGGTCTTCGTGGTAGATGCGGCCGATGCCATGGCCGCAGTACTCGCGCACCACGCTGAATCGCTCGGCCTCGGCGTAAGCCTGGATCGCGGCGCCGATGTCACCGAGCGACGCACCCGGGCGCACCTGGCGGATGCCGCGGAACATCGCCTCGCGGGTCACCTCGACCAGGCGCCTGGCCATCACCGACGGGGTCCCGACGTAGTACATGCGGCTGGTGTCGCCGTGCCACCCGTCCTTGATCACGGTGACGTCGATATTGACGATGTCGCCTTCCTTCAGCACCTTGCCGGCGTTCGGGATGCCGTGGCAGATCACGTTGTTGACCGACGTGCAGATGGACTTGGGGAAGCCCTTGTAGCCGACGTTGGCCGGGATCGCGCCCTGCACCTTCACGATGTGGTCGTGGCAGATGCGGTCGAGCTCCTCGGTGGTAGCGCCCGGCTTCACGTGCGGGGCCACGAGCTGCAGCACCTCGGCGGCCAGCCGGCCGGCGATGCGCATCTTCTCGATGTCTTCTGGCGTCTTGATGGAAATCGGCATCCGCACATTATGCCGTGGACGTGCGGTCGCCGGTCCGGCTCGGGCTGCTGGCGCGGCGCTCCGTTGCCGAAGCCCTCGCACGAGCTTCGCGGTTTGGCGATTTCCTGCGACGGCGAAGCTGGCGGGCGCGCCGCTAACCCGTACAGCCGCGGTCGGGACCGCCGCGGGTTGCCCGAAGTGCCTGATCGCGCTACACTTTTCCGGCTTCGCAACCCAATTTGCGAGTCGCCCACGCCGGGCGCAGGTCTCCGCCGAGTGCGGATACCGGGCGAATTCACACCTGTCGCCACCGTCGATGCCGGGGTGCCCCGCAAGGGGTTCGGACATCGGACGCGGCAGGGAGGCCCAACCCCGGAACCCATGCCCGCCAACGTGCGGGTGGCCGCCATTTACGGCCGGTTCCACTGCCTTGGAGTTACTGCAATGCCCCAGATCACCATGCGCCAGATGCTGGAGGCCGGCGTCCATTTCGGCCACCAGACCCGCTACTGGAATCCCAAGATGGGCCCGTACATCTTCGGCGCCCGCGGCAAGATCCACATCATCAACCTCGAGAAGACGGTTCCGCTCTTCAACGACGCGATGAACTTCCTCTCGGGCGTCGCGCAGCGTCGCGGCATCATCCTGTTCCTCGGCACCAAGCGCAGCGCGCGCGAGTCGATCAAGGAAGCGGCCGAGATGTGCGGCATGCCATACATGAACCAGCGTTGGCTCGGCGGCACGCTGACCAACTTCCGCACTGTGAAGCAGTCGGTCCAGCGCCTGAAGGAACTCGAGGCGGCTGAAACCGACGGCACCTTCCAGAAGCTGGTCAAGCACGAAGTGCTCGGCCTGCGTCGCGAGCGCGAGAAGCTGCTGTCGTCGCTCGGCGGCATCAAGGAAATGAACCGCCTGCCCGACGCGCTGTTCGTGATCGACGTCGGCCACGAAGACATCGCGATCAAGGAAGCCAAGAAGCTCGGCATCCCGGTCGTCGCGGTCGTCGACACCAACTACGACCCGGAGCTCGTCGACTACGCGATCCCGGGCAACGATGACGCGATCCGCGCCGTCCAGCTGTACGCGAACGCGGCGGCGGAAGCCGTGCTCGAGGGCAAGGCCGCGCAGCCGCAGGCCGCGTCGGTTCGCGAGGAAGATTTCGCGGGCGCCGAAGGCAGCGCCGAAGGTGCCGAAGACCGCAAGGGTGCGCGTCGCGCGCCGGCGAAGAAAGGCGCGCCGCGCAAGGCCGATGCCCCGGCTGAAGGTGTGACGGCAACCGCAGTCGACGCTCCCGTCGAGGCGTCGGCCGACGCGCCTGCCGCCGAGTAACACGTATTCGCGAGCGGCCACGGCAACCGTGGCCGCTCCCGCATCCGCATCAACGTGACTGCAGCCCGTCCGGGCTCGCGGCGCGCCGTCCCGCCATGCGGGACATCCCCACACGAATCGAGGAAACGTCCATGGCAGAGATCACTGCTTCCCTGGTCAAGGAACTGCGCGAGCGCACCGGCGCCGGCATGATGGAGTGCAAGAAGGCGCTCGTCGAAAACAACGGCGACGTCGAAGCGTCGGCCGACTGGCTGCGCAAGACCGGTCTTGCCAAAGCGGACAAGAAGGCCAGCCGCATTGCTGCCGAGGGCCGCATCGTTGCTGCGCAGGGCGGCAATGTCGCCGTGCTCGTCGAGGTCAACTCCGAGACCGACTTCGTTGCCAAGGACGCGAACTTCCTGACCTTCGTCGACGAAGTCGGACAGGTCGCGCTCGGCGCCACCGACGTCGAGGGCCTCAGGGCCACGAAGCTCGCGTCGGGCGAGACCGTCGAGGAAGCGCGCGCCGCCGTGATCGCGAAGGTCGGCGAGAACCTGCAGGTTCGCCGCATGGCGCGCATCGAAAGCGCCAACACGCTTGCGGCTTACGTGCACGGCGGCCGCATCGGCGTGATCGTGGAACTCAAGGGCGGCAACGTCGAGCTCGCGCGCGGCCTCGCGATGCACATCGCCGCGATGAACCCGCCGTACATCTCGCCGGCGCACGTCCCGGCGGATTTCGTGGCCAGGGAAAAGGAAATCGCGCTGGCGCAAGTGAAGGACACCGGCAAGCCGCAGGAAATCCTCGAGAAGATGATCTCCGGCAAGGTGAGCAAGACGGTGAACGAGCTGTGCCTCACCGGCCAGGCGTACGTTCTCGACACGAACCAGTCCGTCGAGCAGGCGCTCAAGGCTGCCGGCGCGGAAGTCGTCAACTTCGTTCGCCTCGCCGTTGGCGAAGGTATCGAGAAGCAGACCGACGACTTCGCCGCTGAAGTCATGAAGCAGGCGGGTCTGGCCTAAGTCGCCAGTGCGCGCCGGCTCCCCGGAGCCGGCGCTGCGCCTTCCCCGCAGAGCGCGGCAACGCCGCCCTGCCGAGGCCATGCGCTGCGTCTTTGCCTCTGACGGGCGATCGCGTCCAGCGGACATTGCACAATCAACCGGCCCCTTTGCGGGGCCGGTTTGTGTCGCGGCTTCCGAATCGCCCGATCAGCAGTCGCCACTCGCCCGGTACCGCTCGTGACTCGGCGGCGGCTGTCTCGGCGCGCGGATGGTGCGCCGCGTCAGTTCGAGCGGCGTGTCGTCCGGACGAAGCGTTTACACTTCTCCGGTCGCTCACAACGAGGCTCCAATGTCCGATCTCGCCTACCGCCGCATCCTCCTGAAGCTGTCGGGGGAGGCCCTGATGGGCGACGAGGACTACGGCATCGATCCCAAGGTGATCAGCCGCCTGGCGCACGAGGTGATCGGCGCACAGCAGGCCGGTGCCGAGGTCGCGCTGGTGATCGGGGGCGGCAACATCTTCCGCGGCGCGGGCCTCGCGGCCGCGGGCATGGACCGCGTGACGGGCGACCACATGGGCATGCTTGCCACCATCATCAACGCGCTGGCGATGCAGGACGCGCTGGAGAAGCTCGGCGCCAGCTGCCGTGTGCTCAGCGCGATCAGGATCAACCAGGTTTGCGAGGACTACATCCGTCGCCGCGCCGTGCGCCACCTCGAGAAGGGCCGGATCGTGATCTGCGCGGCAGGCACGGGCAATCCGTTCTTCACCACCGACTCGGGCGCCGCGCTGCGCGCCATCGAGATCGGCGCCGACCTGCTGCTCAAGGCGACCAAGGTCGACGGCGTGTACGACAGGGACCCCAAGAAGCACCCCGACGCGACGCGCTTCGATTCGCTGTCCTATGACGACGTGCTCAGCCGCGACCTGCAGGTGATGGACACCGCCGCCTTCGCCCTCTGCCGCGACGCGTCCCTGCCGATCCGCATCTTCGACATGAGCCAGCCGGGCCAGCTGCACCGCATCCTCCGGGGCGAAGCGATCGGCACCCTCGTCAGCAGCGCCGCCTGACCCGTGGGCGGCAACCACGCGCATCACGCGCACGCGCATCCCGCGCGGGCCTTCGCCGTCGCCACGCTCCTCAACCTCGCCTATACGGTGATCGAGGCCTGGTTCGGCTTCTCGACCAACTCGCTCGCGCTGCTGTCCGACGCGCTGCACAACCTCGGCGACGTCGCCGGACTCGCGCTGGCATGGGCGGCGGCAACGCTCGCCCGGCGCGCGCCCACGTCGCGGCATACCTACGGCTGGCGCCGGGCGACACTCCTGTCGCCGCTCGCGAACGCGCTGCTGCTGGTCGGGTTTGCGGGAGCGCTGGTCTGGGAAGCGCTGCAGCGTCTTCATTCGCCGCCGTCCGTGCCCGCGTTGCCGATCACGATCGTCGCGGCGATCGGTATCGCCGTGAACCTGGCGGCCGCATGGATGATGCATGCCGGTCGCGAACACGACCTCAATCGCCGCGCCGCGTTCGTGCATCTCATCGCCGACGCCGCGGTGTCCCTGGCCGCCGTACTGGCGGGCCTCGGGATGTGGGCTTTCGGCTGGGAATGGCTCGACCCCGCGACCGCCCTGCTGGTGAGCGCGGTGGTGACGGTGAGCGCATTCGGCCTGCTGCGCGAGAGCTTCAACGCGGCTATGGACGCGGTGCCCGAGGGCATCGACCGCGCCGAAGTCGAGACATTCCTGCTCGCGCAGGAAGGCGTCACGGCCGTGCACCACCTGCACATCTGGCCGCTGGGCGCCGGCGAGATCGCGATGACCGCGCACCTCGTCCGTCCCGCTGCAGCGGGTCATGACACGTTCCTGGACCGTGTAAGCCACGAGCTCGACCACCGCTTCGGCATCAACCATCCGACGCTGCAGGTCGAGCACGGCAACAGCTGCGACCACGACCTGCACGATCGCGCACCGCATCACTGAACGGCCGCAGCGGCGCCCTGCCCTATAATCCGCGGCCAACCGACGAACCGACACGGAGCCTGCGATGCTCAACGAGATCAAGAACGACACCAAGGCGCGCATGGCTAAGAGCGTCGAAGCGTTCCGCCACGACCTCGTCAAGATCCGCACCGGTCGCGCCACGACCAGCATCGTCGACCACATCAAGGTCAACTATTACGGCTCCGAAGTGCCGCTCTCGCAGGTCGCCAGCGTGGCGGTGAGCGATGCGCGTTCGCTGACCATCTCACCCTGGGAAAAGCCCATGGTGAGCGCGGTCGAAAAGGCGATCCTGGCTTCGGACCTCGGCCTGACGCCCAACACCGCGGGCATGGTGATCCGCCTGAACCTGCCGCCGCTCACCGAGGAGCGCCGCCGCGATCTCGCGAAGGTCGTGCATGCGGGCGGCGAGGACGCGAAGGTCGCGATCCGCAACATCCGCCGCGACGGCAACCACCAGGTGAAGGAGCTTCTCAAGGAGAAGCAGATCACCGAGGACGAAGCCACGCGCGCCGAAGCCGACATCCAGAAGCTCACCGACGACGCCATCAAGAACGTGGACGAAGTCGTGCGTGCCAAGGAACAGGACCTGATGGCGGTCTGAGGATCGACATGCGGGCATTGTTCCTTCGACTCGAACTCGCGGGTCCGCGCACCGCCTTGGGCAGGCCGACGTGACCGATACCGACTCCAAGAGCCCGACGCGCGTCCCACGCCATGTCGCCATCATCATGGATGGCAACGGCCGCTGGGCGCAGAAGCGCCGCCGTCCGCGCCTTATCGGCCATCGCGCGGGCGCGCGCGCCGTCAACATCTGCATCGACTTCTGCCTCGACCGCGGCGTGCGCGCGCTGACCTTGTTCGCGTTCTCGAGCGAGAACTGGGACCGGCCGCAGGACGAGGTCGGCGGCCTGATGAAACTTTTCACCGGTGCGCTGGAACGCGAGGTCGACGAACTCGATCGTCGCGGCGTGCGTGTCCGTTTCATCGGGGATCGCTCCCGCTTCGGCGAGGGCATCCGCGACCGCATGGCACAGGCGGAAGCGCGGACGCTGCAGAACGATCGCCTTGACCTCGCGATCGCGGTCAGCTACGGCGGTCGCTGGGACATTGCGCAGGCCGCGCGTTCACTGGCGGCCGACGTCGCCGCCGGCCGCATCGGGCCGGACGCCATCGACGAGCGCGCGATCGCCGCGCGCCTCGCGCTCGCCGACCTGCCGGAGCCGGACCTGTTCATCCGCACCGGCGGCGAGCTGCGCATCAGCAACTTCCTGCTCTGGCAGCTTGCGTACACGGAACTGTGGTTCACCGATTTGTTGTGGCCCGACGTGGATGCGGCGACACTGCAGACTGCGCTGGACGACTTCGCGCGCCGTGAACGCCGCTTCGGCCTGACCGGGGCCCAGGTCGGCGGCAACGACGAGACAGCTGAATGACCCGTACCCGCGTTGCCGCTGCCCTGGTGATGGCCCCCGTCGCGATCGCAGCGATCCTGCTGCTCGATACGCCGTGGATGATGGTCGCGGCCGCCGCTGTGTTCCTCGCCGGCTTGTGGGAGTGGTTCGACCTCGCCGAAGTCGAGGATTCGCTGGCGAAGTGGGTTCTGCTCATCGCGAACCTCGGATTGATGGTAGCCATCGTGTGGGCATCGCGTTCGCGCGAAGGCGGCACGCTCGTCCTGTACGAAGTGGGCGCGATCGTGGGCATTGTCTGGTGGGCGCTCGCATTGCTGTGGCTGGGGCGCTACGAATTCGGCAGCAATCACGAGTCTTGGGCGCGCGCGATCAAGCTTGCAGCCGGAACGCTCGCCGTCGTGCCTGCATGGTGCGCGCTGACGTGGATGCACGCCGACGGTCCGAACGGGCACAAATGGTTGTTGACGTCGCTCGCCGCGATCTGGGCCGCCGATACGGGCGCCTATTTCTGTGGCCGTCGATTCGGCCGGCACAAACTCGCGCCGCGGGTCAGTCCGAACAAGACGTGGGAAGGCCTGGTCGGTGGCGTGGTGGTAGGCACGCTGGTCGCGCTCGGCTTCTCGCTGTTCGCGCACGTGGACCCGCGCGACCTGCCGAAGGTGGCGCTGGTCGCCGCGGCGTCGATCCTCGTGTCGGTGATCGGCGACCTCTTTGAAAGCCTGCTCAAGCGGCACGCCGGCAAGAAGGACTCGGGCACGCTGATTCCCGGCCACGGAGGCGCGCTCGACCGCATCGACGCCGTGCTCGCCGCCCTGCCCGTCTTCGCGCTCGGCAAGGCTCTGCTGGGGCTGTGATGCGCCGCGTAGCCGTCGTCGGCGCAACCGGGTCGATCGGCGCCTCCGCACTCGACGTGATCGCGCGCAATCCGGGCCGGCTGGCTGCCAGCGTGCTGGTCGCCGGACGCAACGTCGACGCGCTGGTCGCCCTGTGCGCCACGCATCGTCCGGAACACGCGGTCATCGCCGACCCGTCCTTGCTTGGCGCGTTGCGCGACGGGCTGCAGGCCAACCGCCTTTCGACGCAGGCGCACGCCGGCATGGCGGCGATCGACGCGCTCGTCGCGAGCGACGCCTGCGACACGGTGGTCGCCGCGATCGTCGGCGCCGCGGGGCTGGATTCGACCCTTGCGGCCGCGCGCGCGGGAAAGCGCATCGCACTCGCCAACAAGGAATCGCTCGTACTCGCCGGGGCGCTGGTCATGGAAGCCGCACGCGAATCGGGCGCCGCGATCGTGCCGGTCGACAGCGAGCACAACGCGATCTTCCAATGCCTGCCCGCACGGGACGGGCTTGCCGCCCGCGACACGCGGGGCCTGCGTCGAATCGTGCTGACCGCCTCTGGCGGACCGTTCCGCGGCCGCTCACGCGCCTCGCTCGCCGACGTCACGCCTGAACAGGCGATCGCGCATCCGCGCTGGTCGATGGGCCCGAAGATATCGGTGGACTCGGCGACACTGATGAACAAGGGCCTCGAAGTGATCGAGGCGCATCACCTGTTCGGCGTTGCGCCCGCCGCGATCGACGTGCTCGTGCATCCGCAGAGCCTCGTGCATTCGCTGGTCGAGTTCGTCGACGGCTCCACGCTCGCGCAGCTGGGCTTGCCGGACATGCGCACCGCGCTCGCTGTGGGGCTCGGTTGGCCGGAGCGGTTGGAATCAGGCGTCGGCGGCCTCGACCTGGTTGCACAGGGCGGGCGCCTGGACTTCGAAGCACCCGATCTCGACGCGTTCCCGTGCCTTCGACTCGCGTTCGAGGCACTCGCCGCCGGCGGCGCCGCACCGGCCGTCCTCAACGCCGCCAACGAGGTCGCCGTCGAGGCATTCCTGGCCCGGAGGATCGGGTTCCTCGATATCGCCGGCGTCGTCGCCGATTCGCTCGAAGCGCTCGGCGCGCAAGCCGCGGTGGACCTGCCGTCGCTCCTGGACGCCGACCGGCTGGCCCGCGAACACGCCATCCGCCGGGTCGAGGCGCTGGCGTGAGTACTGGCCGGGCGTTCATCGATGCGGGCCCGCGATCGGCGACCATGCACGCGGCAGTGAACCTTCCGCTCGGCCGGGGGTCTGCATCAGCGGCCGCGCATGCGAGCCGCGGGAGCGCGTGTTGAAAGAGTTGTTCGGTTCGATCTGGTGGCTGGCAGTCAGCCTCGGCATCCTCGTGACGTTTCACGAGTTCGGGCACTACTGGGTGGCGCGGCGCCTCGGCGTTCGCGTGTTGAGGTTCTCCATCGGGTTCGGCCGCACGGTGTGGTCACGCACCGGCCGCGACGGCACCGAGTACGTGCTGGCGGCGCTCCCGCTCGGCGGCTACGTCAAGATGCTCGACGAGCGCGAGGGCGAAGTCGCGCCGTCGGACCTCCACCGTGCTTTCAATCGCAAGCCGGTCTGGCAGCGCATGGCAGTGGTGGTCGCAGGCCCCGTCGCCAACCTGATCCTGTGCGTGGCGATGCTCTGGGGCATGTTCGTCATCGGGCGCCCGGACTTCGTTCCCGCGCTCGGCCATGTCGAAGGCATCGCCGCCAGCGCCGGGCTCAGGGCGGGCGACACCGTGCTCGCCGTCGATTCGCAGCCCACGCCTACGTGGAGCGAGGCCGAACTCGCGCTGATTCCCGCCGCGCTCGATCGACGGGACATCGACGTCCGTGTTCGAACGACCGCCGGCGATGACGCGACCCGGCGGCTCCGGCTGTCGCAATTGCCGGCGCATATCGACGAGCTGCGCGCCGTCGAGGCGATGGGCATCGCCGCCAGGCACCAGGTCGTTCCCGCGCGAATCGGCGCACTTCGCCCCGATCTTCCGGCGGCTCGCGTGCTCAAGGCAGGTGACGTAGTGACCGCCGTCGACGGCCGCCCCGTGCACAGCTGGGAGGACATTCCACCGCTGGTGGACGCACTCGGCCGGTCCGGCACCGCCGGAATGGTCGAGGTGCAGCGCGGCCCCGAACGCCTTGCATTCCCGCTGGTGCCCGTACGCCAGCGCGTCGCGGGCGGCGAGCGCTGGGTGCTCGGCGCCACGTCGGCCCCCGCCGCCGAGCCAGCGCCCGACGCAATCCTGCGTTACGGCCCCATCGAAGCGCTGCCGGCCGCCGTGCGCGAGACCGCCCACCAGGCGCACGAATTGGTGGCCATGCTCGGTCGCGCTTTCGCGGGCCGGGTGGACGTCCGGAACACCGTCGCCGGCCCGATTACGATCGCCCGGGCCGCGAACGCGTATGCTTCGCACGGGGCCGCGTGGTACCTGTCGATGCTCGCGATGCTCTCGCTGAGCCTGGCCATCCTTAACCTGCTCCCCATCCCGATATTGGATGGCGGTCACCTGCTGTATTACCTTATCGAGCTGATCAAGGGCCGCCCGCTTAGCGAACGCGCCATGGCCGCCGGCCAGTTCGTCGGCCTGGCGATCATCGTTGGCCTCATGGGGCTGGCGTTCTACAACGACATTGTGAACAACCTGGTGCGCTGACGGCGGCTCCGGCCGGTCGGCTCCATCGCACCGCCAATCGCCTGCGGCACTCCCCCGACGGATTGGATCCAACCGGACCTGATGATGACGCGACCCCTGCCCCGCCGCCTGCTCGCCCTCGCCCTTGCGTCCGCATTTGCGGCGGCCCCGGTGACCTCCGCCCTGGCCGAAGTCTTTTCCCCCTTCACCGTCACGGACATCCGTGTCGACGGCCTGCAGCGCATCGCCGCGGGTACGGTCTTCACGTACCTGCCGATCGAGCGCGGCGACACCGTCGACTCCGCCAAGGTCGCCGACGCGATCCGCGCGCTCTACAAGACCGGCTTCTTCGAAGACGTACGCGTCGAGAAGCAGGGCGACATCCTCGTCGTCCAGGTGACCGAGCGTCCGGCGATCAACAAGCTGACGATCTCGGGCAACAAGGACATCAAGACCGAGGACCTGACAAAGGGCCTCACCGAGATCGGCCTGTCCGAGGGCGGCACGTTCGACCGCCTCGCACTTGATCGCGTGACGCAGGAGCTGACGCGCCAGTACAACAACCGCGGCAAGTACAACGTCGAGATCACGCCGACGGTGACGCGCCTCGACCGCAACCGCGTCGACGTCGCCATCGCGGTGAAGGAAGGCGCGGCCGCGCGCATTCGCCACATCAACCTGGTCGGCAACGAGAAGTTCCCCGAACAGGACCTTCGCGACTCGTGGGAATCGCGCGAGACCAACTGGAAGAGCTTCTACAAGCGCGATGACCAGTACTCGCGCGAGAAGCTCTCGGGCGACCTGGAGAAGCTCAACTCGTACTACCTCGACCGTGGCTACATCGACTTCACCGTCGACAACACGCAGGTCGAGATCAGCCCGAACCGCCAGGACATGTTCATCACTGCGGGCCTGACGGAGGGCGAGCAGTACAAGGTCTCGAAGGTCGACGTCACCGGCGACACGATCCTCCCGAAGGCGGAGATCGAAAAGCGCGTTCTGGTGAAGCCCGGCCAGGTCTTCTCGCGGCGCCTGCTGGAAATCACCACCGATTCCATCAGCGCGATGCTGGGCAACGTCGGCTATGCGTTCGCGCACGTGAACGCCACGCCGGACGTCGACCGCGAAAACAAGACGGTCGGCCTCAACCTGCAGGTCGTGCCGGGTCCACGCGTCAACGTGCGCCGCATCATCTTCAAGGGCAACACGCGCACGTCGGACGAGGTGCTGCGTCGCGAGATGCGCCAGTTCGAAGGCAGTTGGTATTCCCAGGCAGCGCTCGACCGTTCGAAGATCCGCCTGCAGGGTCTGGGCTACTTCGAGTCCGTCGACGTGGACAGCCAGCCCGTGGCCGGCACGCCTGACCAGGTGGACGTCGTGGTCACGGTCAAGGAGACGACGTCAGGCTCGTTCGTGTTCGGGCTCGGCTATTCGCAGCTCAGCGGCCTGACCACACAGATCCAGGTGTCGCAGAACAACTTCCTCGGCACGGGCAACCGCGTTTCGGTGCAGGCCAACCGCAACTCGTTCCTCAAGCGCTACGACTTTTCGTTCGTCAATCCGTACTTCACCGACAGCGGCGTGTCGCTCGGCTACAACCTCTGGTGGCGCGAGTTCGACAACTCCAACTACAACACCGCGCAGTTCAACTCGACGAGCGGCGCGGCGCAGATGGTGCTCGGGATTCCGATCACGGAAACCGACACGATCAGCGCGATGTTCGGCATCGACTCGAACGAGATCTTCGCCAGCCGCGGCAGCGCGCCGGATCCGCTCGTCGATTACATCGACGCGGTCGGAAACCGCACGTTCCACACCCTTCGCGGGCAGGTCGGCTGGTCGCGCAACACGCTCGACAATTTCCTGACGCCCAACACCGGCATGCTCCAGCGCTTCAGCGCCGAAGTGGCGCTGCCGGGCTCGACCGTCGAGTACTTCAAGCTCAATTACGAGATTTCGAAGTTCTGGCGCATCAACCGGCACCTCGTGCTGAACACGCGCGCGGAAATCGGCTATGGCGACAGCTACGGCAAGGATTTCACCCGGAACGTCTGCTACACGGCGGGAACCTTCCAGGACACCGACAACAACCCGACGACTCCGAACGTGTACGTTCCGGGTCCGGCGCCCACCGAGCCTTGCCTGCCGAGCTCGCCGGACTACGCGAAGACGATCACCGCAACCGGCCTTCCGTTCTTCGAAAATTTCTACGCCGGCGGCGTTCGTTCGGTGCGTGGTTTCTCGGACAACACGCTCGGTCCTCGCGCGACGGCCACGGGCTCGACCTTCCTGCAGCCCATCGGTGGCGCGGTCAAGACCGTCGGTTCGGTCGAGATGTTCTTCCCGTCGCTGATCAACAGCCCGGGCGCCCGCGTGTCGGCGTTCCTGGACGTGGGCAACGTGTTCGCGAGCCGCGGCGCGTTCGATGCGGGCCAGCTGCGCGCCTCCACGGGCGTTGCGCTGCTCTGGCGCTCGCCGATGGGGCCGATCTCGATCAGCTACGCGTTCCCGTTCCGCAAGGAGCCGACCGACAAGCTCGAGCGCCTGCAGTTCACGTTCGGCGGCGTGTTCTGATCGCGGCATGAGCGAGCCTGGCGAGCATCGCCCGGTGTACACGGCCGGCGAGCTCGCCGGCCTGTTCGGCCTGACTGTGGTAGGTGATGCCAGCACCGCGGTGGTCGGCGTCGCTACGCTCTCGGACGCCGGGCACGACCGCCTCGCGTTCCTTTCCAATCCCAAGTATCGGGCCCAGCTCGCGGCAACGCGCGCCGGGATCGTCGTGCTCGCGGCGCCCGACGCGGAGCGAGCGCCCTGCACGGCGCTCGTGGCAGCGGATCCTTATGTGGCCTACGCACGCGTAGCGGCCTTGTTCGAACGCGCGACTGCCGCGCCCGCCGGTGTGCATCCGACGGCCTACGTCGACCCGTCCGCGTCCGTGCATCCCAGCGCAAGCATCGGCGCGCACGCGAGCATCGGTCCGCGCAGCGTTGTCGCCGTCGACGCCGTGATCGGCGCCGGCTGCGTCGTGGGCGAAGACTGCGTGGTCGGCACGGCATCGCGGTTGGTCGCGCGCGTAACGCTCGTGAAGCGTGTGCGGCTGGGAGCGCGCGTCCTGATCCATCCGGGTGCGGTACTCGGGGCGGACGGCTTCGGCATCGCGATGGACGCTGGCGCGTGGCTCAAGGTGCCGCAGCTCGGCAGCGTGGTGATCGGCGATGACTGCGAGATCGGGGCGAACACCACCATCGACCGCGGCGCCATCGACGACACCGTGCTCGAAGAGGACGTGCGGCTCGACAACCAGATCCAGATCGGTCACAACGTCCGCATCGGCGCGCACACGGCGATCGCGGGTTGCGCGGCCATCGCGGGAAGCACGCACGTCGGCCGTTACTGCCTGATCGGCGGCGGCGCGGGCATCGTGGGCCACCTCGACATCTGCGACCGCGTGATGGTCACGGCGATGAGCCTGGTGACCCATTCGATCCGCGAACCGGGCGAATACTCCTCCGGCACGCCGCTGATGGACAACCGCACGTGGCGCCGCAATGCGGCCCGTTTCCGCCAGCTCGATCGCCTTTTCCGCACCCGCGGGACTGAATAGCGCCCCCGGCCGTATCATTCACGGCTTCCGCAGCGGCCCTCCCGGCCGACCCGCAGGCCCTCAATGAACCAGATCGTGCTTCCCGTCGACGTTCGCGGCATCGAAAAGCTGCTGCCGCATCGCTATCCATTCCTGCTGGTGGATCGCGTCACCGACTTCGAACCGCGCAAGCGCATCGTCGCTTACAAGAACGTGACCTGCAGCGAGCCGTTCTTCACGGGCCACTTTCCGGGCAACCCGGTCATGCCGGGCGTGCTCATCATCGAGGCGCTGGCGCAGGCCGGCGGCCTGTTGACAACGCTCACCGCGAAAGCCGAGGGCAACGACGCGGAAGGCGAAAAGCTGTTCTACCTGGTCAAGGTCGACAACGCGAAGTTCACCCGGCAGGTGATGCCGGGCGATCGCCTCGAGCTCGAGGTGGAGCTGCGCCGGGTCATCCGCAATATGGCGATGTACGCGGGCATTGCGCGGGTCGACGGCGAACAGGTCGCCTGCGCCGAGATCCTCTGCGCCGAGGCGCAGCGCTGAGCATGACGACGCGGGTGCATCCGGGCGCAATCGTCGAGCCGGGCGCTCGCCTCGGCGACGACGTGGTGGTCGGCCCGTTCTGTTACATCGGCGACGGGGTCGAGGTCGGCGACGGCACGCAATTCGGGCCGCACTGCAGCGTGCTGGGCCCCACGCGAATCGGCGGACGCAACCGCTTCATGGGGCACTGCGCCGTCGGCGGCGAGCCGCAGGACAAGAAGTTCGCCGGCGAGCACACCGAGCTCGTGATCGGCGACGACAACACCTTCCGCGAGTTCGTCACGCTCAATCGCGGCACGGGCAGCGGCGGCGGCGTGACACGCATCGGCAACGACAACTGGTTGCTCGCCTACGTGCATGTCGCGCACGACTGCCAGGTTGGAGATCACTGCATCTTCTCGAACAACGCCACGCTCGCCGGGCACGTCACCGTCGGCGACCACGTGATCCTCAGCGGCTTCGCGGGCGTGCACCAGTTCTGTCGGATCGGCGCGCACGCGTTCGTCGGGATGGGCGCGTTCGTCAATGGCGACGTGCCGCCGTTCGTGATGGTCGCGCAGGAAGACTACGGGCGGCCACGCGGCATCAATGCCGAAGGTTTGAAGCGTCGCGGTTTCGACACCGCGCGCATCGCCGCGATCAAGCGCGCCTACCGCGCCCTGTACGTGGCGGGAGGCTCGCTGGACGAAGCTCGCGAGCGGCTCGCCGGTCTCGCCGACGAAAGCGCCGATGTCCGCATGCTGCTGGATTTCGTCAGGGGCGGCGACCGGCCGCTGCTGCGCTGATGCAGCGACCGGGCCGCGACGTGGCGCGCGCGCATTCGCGCGGGTTGTCCGTCGCGACACCGGCCGATCGCAACGGCCACGCTGAAAAACGGATGCGCCGCGCGTGAGCCCCCGTGTCCACCGCGTGGCGATCGTCGCCGGCGAAGCCTCGGGCGATCTGCTCGGGGCGGGCCTGATCGATTCGCTGCGCGAGCGCTGGCCCGACGCCGAATTCGCCGGTATCGGCGGCGAACGAATGCGAGCTGCCGGTTTCAGCGCATGGCACGACGCCGGCGAGCTCGCGGTCATGGGCCTCGCCGAAGTGCTCCGTCACCTGCCCCGACTGCTGCGGCTTCGCCGCCGGTTGCGGGAACGCGTGCTCGAGTGGCGACCCGACGTATTCGTCGGCATCGACGCGCCGGACTTCAACCTCGGGGTCGAGCGATGGCTCAAGGCGCGCGGCGTCGCCACCGTGCACTACGTGAGCCCCTCCGTGTGGGCTTGGCGCGAGGGCCGCGCCGCGAAGATCGGGCGATCGGCCGATCGCGTGCTCTGCCTGTTCCCGATGGAGCCGGCGATCTACGCGAAGCACGGCGTCGATGCACGCTTCGTGGGGCATCCGCTGGCGGACGAAATGGCACTGGAGTCCGACCGCGCGTCGGCACGCACAGCGCTCGGGCTGCCCGCCGTCGGGCCGGTGCTTGCAATGCTGCCCGGCTCGCGCACGGGCGAGATCGAAAAGCTGGGCGCCGACTTCCTCGCTGCCGCCGCGCTCGTGCGCGAGGCGATGCCCGACCTGCGCGTCGTCGCGCCGATGGCGAACCGCCACGCGCGCCAGGTTTTCGAGCACGTACTCGCGCAGTCGCCGGCGCGCGAAGCGCTCGGCGACTCGTTGAGGGTGATCGATGGCGACGCGCGGTCGCTGATGGTGGCCAGTGACGTCGTCCTGCTCGCGTCCGGTACGGCGACGCTCGAAGCGATGCTCGCAAAGCGACCCATGGTGGTGGCGTACAAGGTCGCGGCGTCCACCTACCGGCTGGTCAAAGGGCTCGGCATGCTCAAGGTCGATCGCTATGCGCTGCCAAACATCCTCGCCGGCGAGGAACTGGTGCCCGAGCTGATGCAGCAGGAGTGCACGCCCGACCGGCTGGCGGCCGCGGTTCTCCGCTGGTTCCGCGAGCCTGCGGTGGCGGACGCGCTCGGACCCCGATTCATGAAACTGCACCAGGACTTGCGTCGCAATGCGTCATCGCAGGCGGCCGACGCGATCGTCGAGGTCGTATCCTCGCGACATGGATGAAACCGCGCCCCGGCTGGCGTTCGACACCGCTGATGCATCGACCGGCGAGCGCATCGCGGGCGTGGACGAAGCCGGTCGCGGCCCGCTCGCCGGCCCTGTCGTCGTGGCGGCAGTGGTGTTCACGCCGGGCCGCACGCCCATCAACGGCCTGGCCGATTCCAAGCAGCTGTGCGCGGCACGTCGCGAGGCACTGGCGATCCGCATCCGCGAGCGGGCCACCGCCTGGTACATCGCGGTGATCGACGTCGGCACGATCGATCGCCTCAACATCTTCCACGCCACCATGCAGGGCATGCGCGAATGCATCGAGGCGGTGCGCGCCGCCACGGACGTCGCGCGCATCGACGGCAACATCGTGCCGAAGGGGCTGCCCTGCCGCGCGGAAGCGTGGATCGCTGGCGACACGCGCTGCCGCTCGATCATGGCCGCGTCGATCCTGGCCAAGACGCATCGCGACGGACTGATGGTGGCGCTGCACGACGCATATCCGCAGTACGGCTTCGACCAGCACAAGGGCTACTCGACGCCGCAGCACCTCGCGGCGCTGGCCGAACACGGCCCCTGCCCGCACCACCGACGCTCGTTCGCGCCCGTGCGCGCGCACGCCGGCTCAGCGGATGATGATTGCCGGGTCGCGCTCCTTTGAGCCCGCCCTGATCGCGTAGTCGTACCGGCCGGGCGCGGCTTGCACGTCGCCCCAAGCCTGTTGTCGCGCGCGCCCCGCCTTGGAATGCAGCTGGCCGTCAGGTGCTGAAGGTACGGGGTTGGCGTTCTTGAAGCGGATGTCGAATGCCTGCGAATTGCCGTCGGGTCCGCGCCATTCCACATTGGTCCGCGACGCGACCGTGCACGTGTCCGGCATCGCCATCGGCATGCCGTCCGGGGCGTAGGCGATGTCGATGTAGACGCGGTCGCCAGCACCGGGAGCATCGCAGCGGAGCACCGTGGCTTCCCCGGAGGCCGGGGGCGTGGTGGGCGCGCGGGTACAGCCGGAAAGCGCAATGACGGCCAGCGGAACGAGGGCGAACGGGCGATTCATGACGTGGACTCCTTTCGTGATGCGGTGGGGGAAACCAGAGGTCGCAGCACCGGTGAAGCGAGCATTCGACGGGTGTCGATGCCGCCGGCGCGCGCGCGATCGAGGCGCGCGCGCGCGGCGTCACGGTCGCCGAGGACCGCCAGCGCCTGCGCACCCATGAACGCGACTTCGGCGGGCTCGCTGCCGAGCGACTCGGCGCGTGCGAGTGCATCGCGTGCCTGCTCCGGCTTTCGCAGGTTCGCGCGATACCAGGCGAGCAGAGCCCACGCCTGCGCGTCGTCGGCTCGCACCGAGGTGTACCGAACCGCGCGGTCATGGGCACCGACGTAGGCGGCGGCAATGTCGGAAGCGGGCGCGCCCAATGCGGACAGCGCATCACCCAGGTTGCCCCACAGGCGGAAGTCGCGCGGATCGACGGCGAGCGCGCGACGGTAGAGGTCGGCGGCCCGGGCGTAGTCGCGGTCCTCGTAGCGCAGCGAACCGAAGTTGCTCAGCGCGGCGTAGTTGGGCCGCAGCGCGAGCGAGCGCTCGAACGCCCGCCGCGCGTCGATGCGCCGACCGGCAGCCAGGTACAGGCCACCCAGGCCGCTCCACAGGCGTTCGTCGCCGGGCGCCAGCGCGGTGGCGGTCCTGAACGCCGCAATGGCGCCCGGCAGGTCGCCTTCCAGATACGCGGCGAAGCCCCGTTCGCGATGCAGGCCTGCGTCGTTCGGCTGCAGGCGCAGCGCGCGATCGAAATAGCTGCGCGACATGTCAGGGCGTCCGAGCCCGGCATAGACCCGACCGAGCGCGGCGAACGCGGCCGGTCGCAACGCTGGATCACCGGCCGCACGTTCCAGCCGCGGAATGGCATCGGCCGGACGGCCCTTGGCGCGGTACAGCTCGCCGATCGCAAGATCCACTTCGCGCAGCGCGGGCGCCATGCTCGACGCCAGTCGGCAGGCGTCCTCGGCGCGACTGAAAGCGGCGGCGTCCATGTCGTCCTCGAAACGCGTGATCTCGGCGCGGCACAGGCCCGCCTGCGCCAGCGCGAAGCGCGGATCCGCGCGAAGGGCCGCGCCGAACGCGGCGACCGCATCGCGGTAGCGCGACTCGCCCTCTGAGCGGTCGAGGCTTTGCAGCCCGCGCAGATAAGCGTCGTAGGCGGCGACGTTGCGCGTCGGTGCCAGGCGCCGCGCCAGGACGTCGCCCGCGGAACGGCCGGTCAGCGCCTGCACCACCTCGCCGGCCACGGTCGCTTCGAGGTCGAAGATGCCGGCTGCGTCGCGTTCGAAGTGGCCGGACCAGCGCGTCGCACCCGAATGCGTGTCCACGAGCCACGCCGAAAGCTCGATGCGATCACCGACGCGACGCAGGCGGCCGTCCAGGACGGTCGCCACGCCGAGCCTGCGACCCGCCTGCGAAGCGTCCGTGCCGCTGGTGATCCGGCGCGGCATGGGTGCCACGGTGATCCCCGGGACGTCCGCCAGCGCGTCATGCAGCTCGGCCGCCACGCCGCGCGGGAAGTAGTTCTCGTCCGTGCCGCTGCCGTCGTCGAAGGGCAGCACCACGACGGATGCTGTCCCCGGCGGTGCGGGTGGCGCCCTGACGCCGTGCCAGACCATCAGCCCGCCCGCCATCGCCAGCACGACCATCAGGGCGGCCAGCGTGCGCAGGTGAAGGTGGACGAAACGCAGCGCCGCCTGCGGAAG
>NZ_VTRV01000160.1 GCF_008274655.1 Cognatilysobacter lacus
ACGGAGGTGCTCGGCGACGGCTCGAAGGTGACGGGCCTGGTGCTGAAGGATCGTGCGTCCGGCGTCGCACGCACGGTACTTCGGGCGCGGGCGCTTCGGGCGGCGGCAAGGCGACGCCCATCCACGGCGCGAGGTCGCGGCGACGCGTCGGCGTGGCGCGCGCGGCGGGCTGCCATTCGCTGCGATAGGTAAAACGCCGGGGCTCGATGCCGTCGTCGTCCGTGCCGAAGGCTTCCGCGCAGAACGGTTGCAGCGGATGACGCACCACGAACTGCTCGCGCGCGCGCTTCGGGTGGGCGTGATACGCAGCGGCGACGTCCAGCAGTTCATTGACCAGCACGGAGGGTTCGCGCCTGCTGCCGTCACGCGCGTCGGCGCCCAGGTAGCTGAGGTAGAAGACCTCGTTCGCGGAGGCGAGCAGCTGCAGGAACATGAAACGGTCATCGTCGCGCAGCGAGCGGTCGCCGCGACGACGCTGCGGGCCGTCGAGTTCGCGCACGAGCTGGTTGATGCCACCGCCCGGATCGGAGCGAGGGAACGCACCGTCGTCGAGGCCGAGCAGGCAGATCGCGCGGAATGGCAGCAGGCGCATCGGCACCATGCGACCGAAGCTGACACCGCTGCCCATCAGGGGCGCTCGCGTGTCGGCCTCGGCGAGTCTGGCGTCGAAATGCGCCCGCACGACTTCCGGCTCGAGCGCGGCGACGAAGCCGGCGCGACGCGCGGCGTCCGCGAATTCGTCAATGAGCGTGCGCAGGCGATCGAGCGCGCGTTCGTCACGCGTTTCGCGCGGACGTTCGGGCAGAACCGCCGACAGCAGCGCGAGCAGTCGCTCTCGCCATTGCTCCGAGCTCATCGCGTTGGACAGCAGCCGTTCGTAGCGCGCCAGCACGCGCACCAGCCCGATCAGCGTTTCGAGCGCCGCGAGGTCGCCGCCTTCGAGGTCGGGCCAGCCGGCCACGTCGCCCACCATCGCGTCCGAGCCGGTCGCATGGCCGAGCACGAGGCGATCCAGCGCGAACTGCCAGGTGTAGACGTCGTCGTCGGGCGCGCCGTGCCTGGCCCGATGGCTGCCGTCGAGGCCCCAGCAGGCACCCGCAGCGGTCAGCCATTCGCGAAGGCGATCGAGCGAGCCGCTTTCAAGGCCCGCATGCTGCGCGATCGCAGGCGTCGCCAGCAGGTCGAGCACTTCGTTGAGGCCCAGTCGCGAGATCGGCAGGGCAAGCAGGCGGGAAAACACCTCCGCAAGCGGCTCGGTCGCGAGCGCGCTGGTGTCGGCCAGCGTGTATGGAATGAAATCGCGGCTGCCGTGCACGCCGCCGAACACCGCTTCGACATACGGGACGTAGGGATCGATGTCGGGCGCGAGCACCGCGACTTCGCGCGGCTGCAACGGAGGATCGAAGCGCGGATCCTCGAAGAGCGCGCGCAGCTGGTCGTGCAGCACCTGCACCTCGCGCAGGCGCGTCGGGCAGGCGTGCACCTGCAGGCTCGGGTCACCGCGATCGAGCGTTTCGCGCCACGGCGTCGACGGCGGCGGCCGGCGATGCAGCAGGTCGCGACGCAGGTGGTGAAGCAGCGTTTCGTCCGCGCGCGGCGCGCGCGTTTCAGGATCGTCGTAGACGGCCAGCTCATACGACGGATGCACGATCTCGTAGCCGCCGAGCACCGCCATGAAATCGCGCCCCGACGCGCCCCAAGCCTGCAGCAGCGGGTTGTCCTCGACGTCGAGCACGTCGCCGAACGCGGCGGCCTCGCCGAGTTCGAGGCGGTGCGGCAGCGTGCGAACGTCGCCCCAGTACGCGGCGACCGGCGACGGCAGGTAGAAATGGAGCTCACCGGCGCGGGAGGCGCTGGCCAGCACGCGCAGCACGTCGGGCGAGACGTTGAGCGTGGCGAACACGAACAGCCGCGGCGGCAGGCCCACCGGCACGCCGTCCGCGTCCGCGCCGAAACGTTCGAGGTAGCGTTGCACGCGGCGCGCGCGGTGCGGGCGTTCGCTCCCCAGGCGCCGCCACAGCGCGGCCTGTGGGTCGCGTGGGGACTGGCCTGCGTCCCAGGCCAGCAGCCAGTCGCGGCGCCAGGCCTGGTACCTGTCGAAGCTGGCAGCCAGCTCGCCGGCGAGCGACCACGCCTTAAGCGCGTCGAACCCGTCGTTGGCGGCCGACAGATAGCCGCGCAGCGGGCGAAGCACCGGGTCGCGCATGGCGCGCTCGTCGTGCAGGAGCGCCAGCAACCGCCAGCGCATCGCCTCGAAGTCGAGATCCTCCGCGCGGCCGTCCACGTTGGCATCCAGGGCCTGCGCGACGAATTCGCCTGGCGTGAGGAAAACGATGTTGGCCGCGATCCCGTGCGCCTGCGCGAGCGTGGCCTGCAGCCAGCGGCGCATCGACGGCTGCGGGATGATCACCACGTCGGGCTCGAGCAGGCCCTGCCCAGCCGCCGGCCGCCGGAGTTCCTCGGCCATCAGCCCGGCGAGGATTTCCAGCGAATTCGAGTGATACAGGCGGAAATCGGAGGCCGCGGCCATGCGGCCATCTTGCCGCAGGACGTCGCAGCCGGTGAGATGCGCGGCTCAGCGGTGGCAGAGATCGCGCAGCCTCGATCGCCGAGCGCTCGTCGACGGGACCGCGGCGTCGGACCGCACCGCGCCCCATGGCTGCCAAGGTGGCCCGCCGCAGCGCGCCCTGCGACAATGCGCGTTGTCCCCGTTCAGCCGCGCGCGTTTACCTTCGCGCCGCTCTCCGAGCGCCAGGCGCCGCCTCCCCCATGACCCAGCCTTCGCCCATCGTCGCCCTGCACGGGCTGCGCCTCACGCGCGGCGATCGCACGATCCTGAGCGACGTCGAGCTCCGCGTGGCGCCGGGCGAGATCGTCGCGGTGCTCGGCCCATCGGGCTGCGGAAAGTCGACGTTGCTGGCCGCGCTCACCGGCGAACTCCCGCCCGCGGCCGGCACGGTCGAGGTGCTCGGCCAGCCGATGCCAAGCGGCGGTCGCGCGCTGCTGGAATTGCGCCGTCGCATCGGCGTGCTGCTGCAGGGCAACGGCCTGCTGACCGACCTCAGCGTGGCCGAGAACGTGGCCCTGCCCCTGCGTACGCATACCGACCTGCCGGACGTGCTGATCCGGCGGCTCGTCGATATGAAGCTGCACGCCGTCGGCCTGCGCGCCGCCGCCGACGCCTACCCGCGCGAACTCTCCGGCGGCATGGCGCGCCGCGTCGCGCTGGCCCGTGCGCTCGCGCTCGACCCGCCGCTGATGATCTACGACGAACCGTTGACCGGGCTGGACCCGATCGCGTCGGGCGTCGTGATGTCGCTGGTGCGGCGGCTCAACGACACGCTGGGCCTGACGTCGATCGTCGTCACCCACCACGTGCACGAAACCCTTCCGATCGCGGACCGCGCGCTGGTGATCGCCAACGGCGGCATCGTGTTCGCTGGCACGCCGGCAGAACTCGAGCGGTCGGACGACGCGTTCGTGCAGCAGTTCCTGCGCGGCGCGCCCGACGGCCCCATCGCTTTCGATGCCGCGCCGCGCGCGGCGGGAGCCGTCGCCTGATGTTCGCTTCCTCGGTCCGCACGCTCGGCCAGGCCGGCCTGTTCTCGTTCTCGGTGCTGCGCGCGAGCCGGCCCACCGGCGCCTTCATGCGCGAGCTGGTTCGCGAGATCTACAAGATCGGCGCGCGTTCCTTGCCGATCATCCTGGTGGGTGGCGCCTTCGTTGGCCTCTCGCTCACGCTGCTCGGCTACAAGGCGCTCGCTACCTACGGCGCGGCGAACCAGGTCAGCGCGCTGCTGGGGCTTGGCATGTACCGCGAGCTGGCACCGGTGCTCACCGCGCTGCTGTTCATCGGTCGCGCCGGCAGCTCGATCGCGGCCGAACTGGGCCTGATGCGCGCCACCGACCAGATCACCGCGCTCGGCCTGATGGGCATCGACCCGGTGGCCAAGGCGGTCGCGCCGCGGTTCTGGGCCGCCGTGGTGAGCGTGCCGCTGCTGACCGGGTTCTTCTGCGCGGCCGGCATCGTCGCCAGCTGGTTCGAAGCGGTGCACGTGATCGGCCTAGAAGCCGGACCGTTCTGGCAGGTGATGCGCGACGCCGTCGACTTCCACGGCGACTTCCTGGTCGCGATGGAAAAGTCGCTCGTGTTCGGCGCGATCGCGGCGTGGGTGGCTGCGTTCGTCGGCTACCACGCCGAGCCGACCATCGAAGGTACTTCGCTTGCAACGACGCGCGCGGTGGTCAATGCCTCGTTGCTGGTGCTGATGTTCAACTTCGTGCTGTCGGCGCTGCTGTTCCGATAAGGCCGCACGCTTCCGCTTCACTCCGGCGCGATCCGCGCCCAGCAATCCGGGATCTCCACGATGCGCAGTCCACGAATCGAATTCGCCGTCGGCGCCTTCCTGCTGCTCGCACTCGCGACGCTGTTGGTGCTCGCGCTGGCGTCCACCAACGGCCGCTGGGGCGGGCATGGCGACAGCTACCCGCTGAAGGCGCGCTTCTCCAACATCGGCGGGCTTCGCCCGAACGCGCCGGTCAAGATCGGCGGCGTGATGGTGGGCGAGGTGGCCGACATTCAGCTCGACCCCGTTAAATACGACTCCATCGTGACCTTCGCGATCCAGGGGAAGTACAAGGACCTCCCGTCCGATACCGCCGCCGGCATCTTCACCGCCGGCTTGCTCGGTGAGAGCTACGTCGGCCTGACGCCGGGTGGCGATCCCACGCCGCTCAAGCCCGGCGACGAACTGATGCTCACGCAACCGGCCGTCGACCTGCTGCAGCTCGTCGGCAAGTACATGTTCAGCGGCGCCGGCAAGCCTGCCGACACGCCCACGCCCACGCCGGCCGCGCCCGACGCCGCCACCCCAACTACGGAGTGACACCATGAAGCGCACCGCCCTTTTCGTCCTGCTCGCCACCGCCTTCGTCAGCACTGCGCCGGTTATCGCGACCGCCGCGCCGGTCAGCGCGTCGCAGCAGCTCGGTACGCCGTCGCGCCTCGTGTTCGAGAACAGCACGCGCATCCTGTCGACGCTCGAGGCGCGCCGCGCCGAGTTCAACAAGAACCGCGGCGCGCTCAAGCAGTTCGTCTCCGGCGAGTTCAACCAGATGTTCGACCGCGACTACGCCGCGCGCCTCGTGCTCGGCGCGCATGGCCGCGGCGCCTCGAACGCCGACATCGCCAAGTTCGCGGACGCGCTGAGCGAGAACCTGATGCAGCGCTACGGCTCGTCGCTGCTCGACTTCAACACCCGCTTGACCGTGAAGATGCGTTCGGAGGCGTCGATCGCCAACGGCCGCGCGACCAAGGTGTCCACGCAGATGCTGCGCCAGGGCGGCGAGCCGATCCCGGTTGATTACCTGATGCACCAGGTGGGCGGGCAGTGGAAGGTGTTCGACGTGCTGGTCGAGGGCGTGAGCTTCGTGCAGACCTTCCGCAGCCAGTTCGACGGCCCGCTGTCGCGCGCCTCGATCGCACAGGTGGCCGCCGACCTGAAGGCCGGCAAGCTGCAGGCGCAGGCCAAGACCCAATGAGCGAGGTGCGCGTTCGCCGCGACGGCGACGTGCTGCATCTCGACGGCCGCCTCGACCGGGCGGTCGTGGCGTCGACGTGGCGCGCGTTGCAGGGGCAATTGGCCGGTGTGCACGCGATCGACCTGGCCACCGTGGAATCCGTCGACAGCGCGGGGCTTGCGCTGCTTGCCGAGCTCGCGGCCGGCGGCCTGCGTATCGACGGCGCCCCGCCCGGGCTGGCCGAACTGCGACAGGCCTATCGCCTGGACGGCTCGCTCGGGTTCGCGCGCTGATCGCCCCACCGCCGACGCCGGGTAGACTGACACCATGACTCAACGTGTCGCCATCGAAGGCGCCCGCGCTACCGGCATGCCGGCCCGCGCGGTGCTCGTACTCGCCCTGCTCGCCGCCGCTGTGCCCGGCTGGGCGCAGACCGCGCCGCCGCAAGATC
>NZ_VTRV01000161.1 GCF_008274655.1 Cognatilysobacter lacus
CAGCAGGCGCGCCAGCGCGAACGCGACCACCGCGAGCAGGGTCAGCGCCAACAGCGTGGCCGGCGCATGGTCGAGTGCGAAGTTGAGGATCATGCGCCGAGCTTACAGCGCAGGACGGCCGCGGTGCCGGCAGCGGAGCCCGATGGGTCCGCTTGAGGCGCTGCGCCCGCTCGCGCGCTTCATGCGGTGTCTGCCGCCGCAATCGCTTCCGGCGCGCGCCCCATCAGGCGGCTTCCCAGCAGCGCGAATGCCACCGTCGATACCAGCGTGATGAACATCAGGTGCAGGTAGTGCAGCGGTGTCCAGACGAAGGTGAACACCGCATACAGGGCAACGCCGAACAGCAACGCCCAGCGAACGGCGCGTGCGTTCACCCCATCGAAGAAGATCGCGACGATGAAGGCAGCCAGCACCGGCATCGAATAAAGGCCGTTGAGCTGCTGCAGGGTGGCGATGATGCTCCTGGAATGCGTATACACGGGCACGATGGCGAGCGAGACGACGGTGAACGCGATCGTCGCAGTTCGGCCGAGGCGGCGCGCGTCGCCCTTCGGGTTCACCAGCGCCAGGTGCACGTCCACCGTGTACAGCGCCGCTGCGGAATTGAGCGCGGCGCTGTAGCTCGACAGCACCGCGCCGGTGATCGCGGCGGCGAATGCACCGGACATCCATGACGGCAGCACGTGGCTCACCAGCTGGCCGTACGCGTTGTCGTCGACATCGCCGTAGAGCTTGAACGCGATCAGGCCTGGCAGCACCACGATCGCCGGCGTCAGCAGCTTGAAGAACGCGGCGGCGTAGATGCCCTTCTGTGCTTCGCGCACCGTCGGCGCGGCGAGCGCGCGCTGCGCGATCACCATGTTGGTGCCCCAGTAGAAGAGGTGTGCGAACAGCATGCCGGTGAGCAGCGTGGGCCACGGGATGTCGGAATCGGACGCGCCGAACAGCGTCAGGCGGTTGGCCGGCAGGCCCGACAGGTCCCAATGGATCGCGTTCATCGCGAACACGGTCACCATCACGCCCATCACCAGCAACACGACGCCCATGTAGGTGTCGGACACCGCGATCGCGCGCAGGCCACCGATCGCCGCGTACGCCAGTCCGCCGATGGCGAACAGCACCGCCAGCGTGGCGATGGAAAGGTCGGGATGGAACATCGACTGCATGAACCTGGCGCCGGTGTACAGCACCATCGGCAGCAGGATCGCGGTGTACCCCAGCAGGAACAGCACCGACACCGCGCGGCGCAGGCCCGGGTCGCCAAGGCGCCGTTCCAGCAGTTCGGTCGTCGTCGTGCATTTGTAGCGGTAGTACAGCGGCACCAGCACCTGCGCGAGCACGATCAGGCCCGCCGCCGCGCCGAATTCCCACCACGCCACCAGGAGGGTCTGTGCGCCGTTCATGCCGACGATCTGCTCGGCCGAGATGTTGGTCAGCAGCAGCGAGCCCGCGATGAACGGCCAGCTGAGCGAGCCACCGGCCAGGAAGTAATCGCGACCGTGGTCGCTGGCGTGGCGCTCGCGGCGGCAGCGCCACCACGTCGCGAGCGCGACGGCCGCGGTGAGCGCGATGAACACGGCAACCTGCACGGCACTGGAGGACATCGGGAACCCCATCGGCACGTCGGAAACAAAAAGCCCCTGCCGTCGGAGAGAACCGGCAGGGGCCAGGGGTGACGCGGTTACGCGATCAGAACTTGTAGCTGACGCCAAGCAGGTAGGTGCGGCCCCACTCGATGTTCTCGAGCGGGCGATCCTTGGTGCCCGCGTAGGTGCGGTAGGCCTCGTTGGTGAGGTTGTTGGCCTGCAGCAGCAGGCTCAGGCCCTTGAGGCTGGTGTCGTCGCCGAAGGTGTAGCTGACCTGCGCATCGGTGATGTTCTCGCCGACGACATAGCGCAGCGTGCGGTTGCCGTTGAAGTTGCCGATCTCGCCGATGAAGTCCGAACGACGACGGTTATTGATGCGCGCTTCGAAGCCGTTGTTCTCGTAGTAGGCGGTGAAGTTGTAGACGCGCTTGGACAGGCCGGGCAGGGCGATCGGCGCGCTGCCGACGCTGCTCTGCTGGTCCGGATCCGGCGGGATCGAGATGTTGCTGTCGGTGAAGCTCGCGCTCGCGACGACGCCGAAGCCCCGCAGAGCCGGCGCGAACATGTCGAGCGGCAGGGAAGCAGTCAGTTCGAGACCCTGGAGCTTGCCGCCCTTGCCGTTCACCGGGCGCGTGTAAGAGCCATGGGTAAGCACCGCTGGGCAAGGGTTCCCGTTGCAGGAGGCAGGCGGTACATACCCCGCGACCTCGGTCGTGTAGTCGTGGTTGAAGTCCGTCTGCGTGACGATGTAGCTCGTCAGGTCCTTATAGAAGTACGCCGCGGCGACGTAAGCCTTGGAGCCGAAGTACTTCTCGTACGAGACGTCGAATGCGTTCGCACGCCACGGATCGAGCAGCGCATTGCCCGTGCTACCGCCCGGCTTGCCCGTGTTCGTGTCGACGCCGAAGTCGAGCGAGGCGCGCATCTGGTCCACCCGCGGTCGGGCGACCTGCTTTGCGAGCGCGACGCGCACCGTCTGGTCATACGGAAGCGAGAACGCCAAGTTCGTGCTTGGCAGCACGTCACTGTACTTCTTGCCCGTCGTGTACGGCGTGACCACACCCGGCGGCAGGTACGCGAGGCCGCTGGAGGACTGATCCGTATGCTGGACCTGTACGCCCACGTTTCCGCGCACCGGGACACTTCCCAATTGCGTGTCGATGTTCGCCTTTGCGTAGGTGGTGGTGATCTTTTCGTTCACCGTCCACGCCTTCGCGACCAGGTAACCGGCTGCCGTCTCGCTCGGGTTGAACGTCATGAAGCGGCTGACCACGCCGGGGACGTTCCAAGACGGAATGTAACCAACGCCCGCAAAGCCGAGATCAACGAGGCCGTACTGGAGGTCCGCGGGAATCGTCGTCGCGCCCTGCGGGCCGAGGTTGATGTTGGCCTCGGGCTGGTGCTTCTCCTTCTTGCGGTCGGCGTAGTTGATGCCGACGTCGAAGTCCTTGATCCACCGCAGCGCCTGCGGCGCGGCGAAGTTCGCGTCGAGTCGGTAGCTCTTGAGTTCGTCGACGACCCGCGGCGCCTTGCCGTAACCCGAGCCGTAGATCGTGTTGGTCACGAACAGCTTGGCCGGATCGCTGTAGTCGCGGGTCGGGTTGATCTGAGAGAACTGGTCGGCGCGGATCTGCAGGCCGAGCGTGTCCAGCGCCGGGCTCGCCAGCTGGGTGTTGTTCTCCAGGTTCAACTCGTTGCGCTTGGCGCGCGACCAGCTGGCGTCGGCGGAGAGCTTGACCGCGCCTACGTTGAACTGGTTGTTCCAGCCGAACGCGTCGATCTTGTCCTTGCGGTCGTTGTACATGGCACGAACGAGCGGGTAGACGTTTGCCACGGTGCCGCCGGTGAAGGTGCCGTTGCCGTTGACCTGCGCATTGGTGATCGCGAGCGGTACGTACGGATTGGTTCCGTTATAGCCGCTCAGATTCACCTCGAACTGGTTCGCCGTGTCTTCCTGATGGGCTTCGGAATGCAGCACGTCGAGCGTGCTGCGCCATGCGTCGTTCGGGCGGAACTCGAGTGTGCCCATGATGGCATCGCGCTTCTGGTAGCCGGTGCGGCGCAGCGCCTTGATACCGTCCGAGTAGAACGTGCCGGCCGGCACCCCCGGGCGCCAATTGGCGCCGAGCTGCTGCCACGGCTCGTACAGGCCAACCTGGTTCTCCTGGATCGGCGTGTCCGAGTGCGAATAGCCGAGGACGACTCCCCATGTACGGTTTGCGAACTGGTCGATGTAGCTGGCATTGAAACGGTTGCCGAACGCGTCTTGGTTCGACGCCGCACCCAGCGAGTTGTGCTGGCCGCGCGCGCTCACGGCGATCACGCGGTCCTGGAAGTTGAGCGGGCGCACCGTCTGCATGTCGATCGTGCCCGACAGGCCCTGGCCGATCAGGCCGGCATCCGGCGTCTTGTACACGGTCACGCCGCTGAGCAGCTCGGACGGGTACTGGTCGAACTCGACGCTGCGGTTGTCGCCGGTGCTGACCATTTCGCGGCCGTTGAGCAGCGTGGTCGAGAAGTCGGGCGAAAGGCCACGCACGCTGATGACCTGCGCACGGCCCGCCACGCGCTGCGCCGCGAGGCCCGGCAGGCGCGCGATGGATTCGGCGATGCTGACGTCCGGCAGCTTGCCGATGTCTTCCGCGGATACGGCCTCGACGATCGAGGTCGAATTCTTCTTCGTGTCGATGGAGCGCTCGATGCCGCGGCGGATGCCCTTCACGTGCACGCTGTCGAGTTGCTTCGCGTCGGACTTGGTGTCCCGCGCGGTGGACGTCGCCGTCTGCGCCTGCGCGGCGGATGCGGCCATCAGCGCCGCCGAAGCGAGCGCGACGCTGAGCAGGTTGCGTTTCAGATTCATCCCCAAGTACTCCCCAACTGTGGTTTGCGATGGAGCCCGCGGTCGTTCGCCGCGTGGCCCGGGCCGCTCCGGCGGCCTTTCCACCGAGCTGCGGCGATGGTAGAGGCCGGCCTCCCTGCACAAATTGGCCTGCAAACGTATTCATGCGTTTGCAACGTGGTTTTTGCGGGCCATGGCGGCCGCGTGGTCACGATCCGCAGGTTCATCGACGCGAGAACGCGTGCGTTCTCGCCTCTGCGGGCACAGAGCGGTGCGAACTGAACGCGGAAGGTCATGAACGCGCCACGCCAGACGAGTTTTTGCAAGTCGATGGCGGGCGTCTTCCGGGCATGCAGGCTTCCGGTCTCGGCCGCCAGTTCGATACGCGCTATCGCCTCGAGTTCGGCCGTTGCGTGTCAGAGGTGCGCGCGCCGCGCTACCGGACGCCGCGGCGTGTCCGCCGGCGACGCCGACCGCACCACCCCGGAAACTGTGGCGCCGCGCGGATACGCCCAGCGCAGGAATGCCGGCAGCATGCGCGCCCAACTCGATTGCCGATGGATGCCGCCTGGCAGTTCATACACGACGACATCGCCGCCGCGGTGCCGGGCCGGTGCATCCGGTTCAATGCGATAGCCAAGTTGCCGCAGACCCGGCATCGACAGCGAGCCGTCGACGAGCTCGCGCACGTCGTCAAGTGCGTCGTTGATGCCGTCGCCGTCACGGTCGCTCGTTTCTTCGTCGGTTCCAACGGCGAGGAACAGGTGCAGCCCACGCGGTGCGCCGCGCGCCAGCATCGACTGTGCGATGCGCGTGCGTTGAACCGACGCGTCGTCGGTCGGCTCCGTCGAGAGCCACAGCGACGGCGAGAACGCTCCCACGCGCCCGAACACGTCCGGGTACTGCCACCCGACGTTGAACGCATTCGCCGCGCCCAGCGACCAGCCCAGCAGCGCGCGTGACGTCGCGCCGCGCCGAACCGGGTACCGGGCTTCCACCCACGGCACCAGCACGTGCGCGAGCCATTCCGAATACGCCTGCGCGCGGGAGCCGACGACGCCGTACCGGGTCGGCGCGACGATCGCACGCCGCGCCGCGCGGTCGGAAAACCCATACGCGCCCATGCGATCGGGCGGCATGTCGATCGCTACGACGACGGGTGCGGCAATGCTGCCTGTGCGCGCAAGCGAAGCCAGCGTGTCCGCGAGGCCGACGGCGTCGGCGTCCTGGCCGTCGTTCACGTAGAGGGTCGCGCGATCGCGCAGCGCGCCCGGCGTGGCGAACACGCGCACGTGCAAGGGCGTTGCGGAGACACCGGGCGCGGGGATGTTCCAGTCGTCG
>NZ_VTRV01000162.1 GCF_008274655.1 Cognatilysobacter lacus
GGGCCGCCCGGGCCCATGCCCTGCGCGGGCGCGCCGGCCTTGCCGCAGCCGGCCAACGCGAGACTGAGGGCGCCGGTGGCGACTAGAAGGCGCGGGATGCGGATCATCGGAAGCTCCGGTGGAGGGAACGGTCGCGATGCGCCGGCCCGGCATTTGTGCACCGCGGAGTATAGCTATTGGACTGACCCCGACACGGGCGGAAAGTCATGCCGGGCGGGCAGCGGCCCTGCGCGGACTGCCCGGTCGATGCCGCGCCGACCTGGGCCGGTCCGTCCCACGGGCGCGATCCGGAGCGCCGCCGTGCACAGGCTAGACTCCGCGCATGACCTTCATCGCTTCCACGCTCAGCGGCAGCAAGCCCGAGCAGTACGCGCAGCTTCTGCAGCAGGTGCACGGCATGCTCCACGGCGAACGCGACCGCATCGCCAACGCCGCCAACCTGTCCGCCCTCGTGTACCACGCTCTGCCGTCGCTCAACTGGACGGGCTTCTATCTGTACGACGGCTCGGAACTCGTGGTCGGCCCGTTCCAGGGGCTGCCAGCCTGCGTGCGGATCCCCCTCGACAAGGGCGTGTGCGGCGCAGCGGCCAGCACGCGACGGACCCAGCGCGTCGCCGACGTGCACGCGTTCCCGGGCCACATCGCCTGTGATTCGGCTTCGCGCTCGGAACTGGTCGTGCCGCTCGTCGCGCCGGACGGTTCGCTGATCGGCGTGTTCGACCTCGACAGCCCCGAGCCCGATCGTTTCGATGCCGATGACCAGTCGGGCCTCGAGGCGATCGCGCGCGCTTTCGTCGATTCACTCGGCTGACATGGACGCCGCGCCCAAGCCCCTCGCGATCGGCGGCAAGTCGGCGGCGTGGCTGCGCCAGGTCGGCATCCGCACGCTCGACGACGTGGCGGCGGTCGGCGCGCTCGAGGCCTACATGCGCGTGAAGCGTGCCGGCTTCAAGCCGAGCCTCAACCTGCTCTATGCGCTCGAAGGCGTGCTGGTGGGCTGCCACTGGCAGCAGGTCGACCTGCAACGCCGCACCGAACTCGCGGCGCAGGCGCACGACGCGATCGCGCTGTTGCCTTCGTCGCGTCGCGGCCCGCCGCCGTCGGTCGTGACCACGACGATGATGGGCGATGCGCCCGATGCGGCACCCACCGCCGACGCACCGGACGTGTTGTCGTTCTGACAGTCTGTTGACCGCGGTCGATTCGTGCCGAGCAGCGCGGCGTGCCTTCCACATCCGCGCGATGTCTAGAGCCGGCATGCGTGTTGGGCGTTCTCCGGCACCCGGGCGCGCCCTGCACCGACGGGCTTGCATGGCCACGCATGCGGCCGCACGCCGCCCCGCTTTCCCGTAGACTTCGCGCCGCTTCTGGGTGACCCGCTGCCGTCCGGCATCGGGTTGAAACGGGAAGCCGGTGACGCGCGATCGATGCGCCATTCCGGCACTGCCCCCGCAACGGTAAGCGAGCAAAGCCGCGGCATCGGCCACTGTGATTCGTCACGGGAAGGCGCCAAGGCGGGATGCAACCGCATCCGCTCGCGAGTCCGGAGACCGGCCCCGAAGCCTGACTGGTTGCGATGCGGAGGGCATCGCGCGGCTCGCGGCGCGTGCGCCGTCGTCGCGCTTCGCCTTCTCCACGCGACTTCCTTCCCTGCACGGCGTGGGGCCGTGCGCGCTGGAGATTTCCGATGACGTTTCGCGTTCTTTCCGTGGCCGTGCTGGCCACGCTCGCTTTTCCCGCATCCGCAAGCGACACCGACACGCTCGACAAGGTCGTGGTGACCGCCAACCGCGCGCCGGTCGCCGTGCGCGACGTACTGGCTCCGGTCGAAGTCATCGACCGCGACGAAATCGAGCGCAGCCAGGCGCGCTCATTGCCCGACCTGTTGCGTGGCCGCGCCGGCATTTCGATCGGCAACCAGGGCGGGCTCGGCAAGCTCACCACGCTGTTCGTGCGCGGCAGCGAGTCCGACCACGTGCTGGTGCTCGTCGACGGCGTGCGCATGGGCTCGGCGACGTCCGGCCTGGTGTCGTTCCAGGACATTCCCGTCGAACTGATCGATCGCATCGAGATCGTGCGTGGGCCGCGCTCCAGCCTCTACGACAGCGAGGCGATCGGCGGCGTCATCCAGATCTTCACCCGACGCGATTCCTCCGCGCTCGCGCCGCGTTTCAGCATCGGCGCGGGCAGCCGTGACACGTACGAGGCGAGCGCCGGCGTCGGCGGCAAGGTCGGCCGCGGCTGGTTCGGCGCCGACTATTCGCGCCAGCAGACCGGCGGCTACGACGCCTGCCGCGGCTCGCTCACCGGCGGCTGCTTCGCCAACGAGCCGGACCGCGACGGCTACACGCGCGACGCCGCGTCGCTGCGCGGCGGCGTGAGGCTGTCGGATGCGTGGGCGGTCGACGCCAACGTGCTGCGCGCGCAGGGCGACAACAGGTACGACGGCTATTTCAATCGCTCGAAGGTGCTGCAGCAGGTGTCCGGCGCGGGCGCGGCGTGGACCCCGTCATCGAAGGCGTCGTTGAAGCTGCAGGTCGGGCGCGACCGCGACGCCTCGGACAACTATCACGATGCCGCCTTCATCGGCGCCTTCGACACCCATCGCGACACCGCGACGCTGCAGGGCGATTTCAGCCTCGCCGCAGCACACCGGCTGAGCGCCGGCCTCGAATGGCAGCGCGACAGCGTCGACAGCGATACGGCCTACGTGCTGACGCGGCGCATCGATCGCGCCGGTTACCTGCAGTACCTCGGCGACTTCGGCCGCATCGACCTCGAAGCCAGCGCACGCCACGACGACAACGAACAATTCGGCGGCCACTCGACGGGCAACATCGCGGTCGGCGCCGACATCGCACCGGCATGGCGCCTCACCGCGGGCGCCGGCACCGCGTTCAAGTCGCCGACATTCAACGAGCTCTACTACCCGTTCGGCTTCGGCAATCCCGGCCTGCGTCCCGAACGTTCGCGGAGCGTGGAAGCCGGTATCGCGTGGGCGCCGGGGGCCGACGCCGGCTTGCGGCTGGACGTCTACCGCACCCATGTCGACGACCTGATCGCCTACAGCTCGAGCACGTTCCGTCCGGAGAACATCCAGCGCGCGCGGCTGAGCGGCGCCGAGCTGTCCGGGCACGCGACGGTCGCCGGCTGGATCGCCAACGGAAGCATCAGCCGCGTCGAACCGCAGAACCGCACCGGCGCGGTCACGACGCAACTGCCGCGCCGCGCGACCGCGAGTGCACGCGTCGACCTCGATCGTGCGTTCGGCGCATTCCGCCTCGGCATCACCGCGAGCGGGGAAGCCGCGCGCTACGACGACCTCGCCAACCTGCGTCGGCTGGGCGGCTTCGGCACCGTCGACCTGCGCGGCGAGTACGCGTTCAACGCCGACTGGCGCGTGCAGGCGCGCGTCGAGAACCTGTTCGATCGCCGCTACGAAACCGTGGAGTTCTATCGCCAGCCCACGCGCGGCCTGTTCGTGACGCTGCGCTACGCACCGTCGCGCTGATCGGCGACGCCATGGGGACGCCGGCGTCGTGCCGGCGTCCCGGTTTCAGTGCCGGCCCGGAGCGGGCACGAGCCGTGCCATCCGCGCGTAGTCGACCGGCACGCCGACCATGTCCGGACGAACCGCACGCAGCGTGCAGACGAGCTCGCCGTAACTCTGCGCGAGCTCGCCGAACAGCGCGGCATACGCGGTGCGACCCGCCTCGGCAATGCCGAGATACGCGCTGCGACCGAGATCGATGAAGTAGCGGACGCTGACGCTGCGTCGCTCGGCCTGCGCGGGATAAAGGCCCGCGATCAGCAGGCAATGGTCGCCGACGTCGCGCAATGCGTCGTCGCGCATCGCGCCGGTGTGCGATTGCGCCTGCAACCATTCGAGTGCCTGCGCGCGCGCAAGCAACTGTCCGTCGAGCTGGTGGCGCAGCAGCATGAAGACGAGGTAGCTCTCGCGAGTTTCGTCGAGCGGACAGCCCGCGCGCTCCCCTGCCTCATGCACCAGCGCCTGCCACAACCCGGCCGGCGCCCCGTGGCGTACCTGGTCCATCGCCCCCTCCTGCGCTGCCGTGACACCATTGCCCCGGCGATCGGCGTGCCTGAGGCCGACCTGATTTCATTTAACGCCCGCGCGATGGGCGACGCCACACGCGCGCGCAGCGAAACGCGAAGCGCGTCTCAGCGCCGATATACCCAGTGTCGCGAAAGCAGGAACCCGACCACGCCGAGCACGCCTTCGACTGCGGGCTTTGCGAGCCATGCCCAGTGCAGGCCCACCACGTGATCGATCATCCCGAGCGACCAGGTGCTGACGATCGTGGTCGCCACCCACATCACGACATAGCGCGTGAACTGCGTGCCGCCGAGCGCCGCCTCGGCGTCGCGGAAGGTGAACCGGCCATTCATGCGGAAGCCGAGCATCGCACCGGCGATGCGCCCGAGCACGTTGGCCGGTTCAATCCCCATGCCGGCGTGGCTGAGCGCGACCACGACGGCCCAGTCGACGACCCATTGCACGATTCCGATCGTCAGGTAGGCGCGGCTCTGGCGGCTCAGGCTCATGGATGCGTTGCGGGCAAAATGGCCCAGCACTTTACCGGGCCGCGGGTCAGAACGACGTGGGCGCCGACCCGGGCGAGGCCCGCCAGGCGCGCCGGCGTGGCATCGGGCCCGCGCAGCAGCACTAGATCGATGTGCCAGGCACCCAACAGTGCGGCCCAGGCGGCACCGGTCGGATCGCGGTCTGCGGCGGCCGCGGCGGCGTGCATTCGGGGCGCGTACCAGCTGGTGGTGCGCCCGAGACCCGCCAGTTCGGCGTGTGTCGCGTGGCCGAGGTCGAGCACGGTCGCCGTCGGCATCGTGTTGCGCACCTGTTCGATCACGAGGCGCTCGGGCGCGTACTCCTCGAACAGCGGGGCGTCGGTGCCACCCGCCAGCAGCGCGCGCTTGATCCCGCCGGTGTGCAGCAGCCAGCCCGCGTTGGCCTGGAAGGCGAGGTCCAAGGCGCAGAGCAGGCCAAGCACCAGCGCGGCTCGGCGCACTGGATAAAGGCGCGCCATGGTCGCCACCGCGACCGGCACGCTCAGCACGAGGCCGGGCACCAGGTAGCGCGCGTACGCAAGCACCGCCATGGGTGCGATCACCGCGACGAGCGCGCACAGCATCGGCACGCGGGTACGCGCAGACATCAGTGCCGCGGCCGCGACGCCGGCGAATGCGACCAGCAACACGCCCAGGCCGCCGTCCCAGCCCTCCAGGTGGTGGTGGGTAAGGAACGTCATCGACCACGGGAGCGGGATGCCGGGGACCGATCGCCAGCGCGCGTCGGCAAAGTCGACAGGCGTGAAGCACGGCGAACGGAACGTGGCATTGAACAGCGGGAGCAGCGGATTGCCGCAGGTCGTCCACGCATAGGCGTAGCTGGCGCCGCCGACGAACACGAACGCCGCCAGCGCCCAGACCGCGCGTGACGCGGGAAGGCCGCGCGCCGAACGTATCGCGGCGAACGCGACCAGCCCGATCGCGGCGGGCAGATGGACGGCCTTGAGCCCGCCGAGAAAGCCCGCGAGCACGGCCACCGCGATCCAGCCATTGCGCCCCGGGGCCAGCGCCACGGCGAGCAACGCCAGCATCGTGGCGGCCGCAGGAAGCTCGGTCTGCATGCCGCAATTGAAGAAGAAGTCGTATCGCGCGCTGCTCGCGCCGATGCAGCTCGAACTGGTGGCTTTGGCGCAGTGGCTCGC
>NZ_VTRV01000163.1 GCF_008274655.1 Cognatilysobacter lacus
CATGGCGGCCATTCGCGCGTGCAACCAGCCGACGTGCGCGTGCCCTTGGCCGTGGCCGTGGCCGTGATGTCGTGCCTGCCCAGCCAACGGCGCGAAGGCAAGCACCGCGGCGAGCAGGACAATCGTCGGCCGGTGTGTAACTGGCATGCGTCGAATATCGAGTGCCGCGCGACAAGACGGCGTCGAGCCGCGCACTTGGCGCCCGATCGATGGGGCCCGACCCGAGTCCGCTCCGGGTCCACCCTGCTTCGCGCCGCGCCGCGCCCGTTCCGTCGCATCGGCATGGACGACCGCGGACGCGTCACTATCGTCGGCGCATCGCACCAATGGAATCGCACCGTGTTCAAGAGCCTCCTGTTCCTGCTCCGAGTCGCCGTCGCCTGGTTCCTCTTGCTGCTGCTGTTCACGGCGCTGTATTCGGGCATCCCGCTGATCGGCCGCTGGGACTTCCCCGCCATCCTGTTCGACTTCACCGTCGGCGCCCTCGTGTTCGCCGGCGTGCTGTCCCACCTGCGCCGCGTACGGCTGGTGGCCGGCCAGGTCGACCTGGACGCGCTCGGGAACCGCCACCGTCGCCAGATCGAGATCCCGTTCGAGGCCGGCGAGGCGTTCGACCTGCTGGACGCGGCGATCCGCGAGTTGCCGGGTATCGAGCAGGTGCAGAGCGCGCGCGACAGCCTGCAGATCCGCGCCCGTGTGCAGCGCCCGGCGACCTACAGTTACAACGGGCTCGGGCGCTGGAACCCGTTGTCGGCGTTCGGCACGCAGCACAACCAGATCCTCGCGACGGTGACGCCCACGCAGGACACCGGAAGCGTCACCCTGATCTGCGAGCCACAGATCGGCGCGTGGAGTGACTGGTTCCTGGTCGACGAGGGCACCAACCTGGAGAACGCCGAGGCGATCACCCGCGCGATCACGCGGCGCGTGGCCGACCGGCGCCGGGGCGAAACCGTCGCCGCGGTGCGCACGGCCACCGAGAAGGAGCTCACGGTCGCCAGGCTCAACCTGCTGCATGCGCAGGTGGAGCCGCACTTTCTGTACAACACGCTGGCCAGCGCGCAACTGCTGACGCGGAGCGATCCGCCGCGCGCCGAGGAGATGCTCGGCCACCTGATCCAGTACCTGCGCCATTCGCTGCCGCGCACCGAGGACGAGCAGTCGACGCTCGGCGCCGAACTCGAACGCGCGCTTGCCTACCTCGAGATCATGAAGATCCGCATGGGCAGCCGGCTCGGCGTGCAGGTCGACGTGCCTGAAACGCTTCGACATGTCGCAATGCCCCCGATGATGCTGCAGACGCTGGTCGAGAACGCAGTCAAGCACGGGCTCGAGCCGCGTACCGGCGGCGGCACGGTGTGGATCCGCGCGCGTCGCAACGAGGACGATGTCGCCGTCACCGTGGCCGACGACGGCGAAGGCCTGAGCGGCACGACCAGCGGCACCGGCATCGGCCTGAAGAACGTGCGCGAGCGCCTGCGGCTGGCCTACGACGGCGCTGCCTCGCTCGCCGTGGTGCCCAACTTCCCGGCCGGTGTCGCCGCCACGCTGACGGTGCCGGCCGCGCACGAGGCGGTGCGCGATGTCTGAAGCCACCGCCACCTGCGTGGTCGCCGAGGACGAGGCGATCCTGCGCGACGCGATCGTGGCGCAGTTGCAGCGCGCCTGGCCGACGTTGCGGGTGATTGCCGAATGCGAGGACGGCGCGAGCGCACTGGAAGCGATTGCCGCGCACCAGCCCGACATCGCCTTCCTGGACATCCGCATGCCGGGCCTGACCGGGCTGGAAGTGGCATCGGCGGCCGCCGAAAGCAGCCCGCGGACGCAGATCGTGTTCGTCACTGCGTACGACCAGCATGCGGTCGACGCGTTCGAGCGCGGCGCGATCGACTACCTGCTCAAGCCGGTGTTGCCCGACCGCCTCGATGCCACGGTGCAGCGCCTGCGCTCGCGACTCGGGCAGGGGCGCGACGAGGCACTGGCCGGTCTGCTCGCGCGGCTGGGCACATCGTTGCCGCGCGAAGCATCGGCGCCAGAGCCGCTGACATGGCTCACGGCGAGCGCGGGGCGCGAGACGCGGTTGATCCAGGTCGACGAAGTGGCCTATTTCCGCGCCGACAACAAATACACGACGGTGGTGACGGCCGACGGCGAAGCGCTGCTGCGCACATCGGTGCGCGACCTGCTGGCGCGCCTGGACCCGAACGTCTTCAAGCAGATCCACCGCTCCACCGTCGTGAACCTCAAGGCGATCGCCGGCATCACGCGTGACGAGACCGGCCGCGGCACCGTGCGCCTGCGCGGTCGTCCCGAAACGCTCACCGTCAGCGCGCCGTTCATGGCGCTGTTCCGCCACATGTAATCGGAGTTGGAAATGGACACGCTCTTCGCTGTTTTCGCCTTCCTGGCCTCGCTGGCCGGATTCCATTCCGGTCGCGATACCGTCGTGCACCGCGTGGTCACCAATGGCGTGTACCTGCTGGCGAGCCGCGCGACGGTCGAAGCGGGCGTCGCACGCTTCGAATGCATGCGCAGTGCATCCGGTCGATGCCACTACCTCGTGCTGCCGCACGACTGCAGCGACAGCAAGGCCTGCACGGGTCGTCGCTACGACGTCGCGGTCGGAGACGTGCGGCAGGTGGCGGGCCTGCACGCGTTCCGCCTCTGTGTCAGCGGCGACGCGAGCGCGCCTGCGCAATGCGCCTCCAGCGACGGACTGGCCGACTGACGGCAGCGCGCAAAAAAAGCCCCGCGATTGCGGGGCTTCTTCGTTTCGGACTGTCGGGATCAGCGGCCGAGGATCTGCGAGATCAGGCCGGTTGCCGCCTGCACCAGGTAGAAGTTGGGGTCGCCTTGGTACGGGCGCACCCAGA
This sequence comes from Cognatilysobacter lacus, assembly GCF_008274655.1. Lineage (GTDB taxonomy): Bacteria > Pseudomonadota > Gammaproteobacteria > Xanthomonadales > Xanthomonadaceae > Cognatilysobacter > Cognatilysobacter lacus. The sequence goes on from NZ_VTRV01000163.1 coordinate 2,874, forward strand.
CCATGCCGCGCGGCGGCGGCGCCAGGCGATACACGCGGTAGTCGCGCACGTAGTAGCGCGGCGCAAGGTACGCGCCCGGCAGGCGCTGGCCACGTGCCCAGTGGCGATACTGGCCGACGTGGCGACCATTGTCGTGGCGGCCTTCGGCCTTCCAGTCGTGACGACGGTCGTCGCGGTCGCGGTCGTGATGGTGATGGTGATCGTCGTCGCGATCTCCCATCTGTACTACGCGGCCATGGTCGCGGTCGCCGTGACCGTGCTGCTCGTTGCCCTGCCCGTGCCCGTGGCCGGCCAGCGCCGGGCCCGCAAGCAACAGTGCGGCAGTCATCGATGCGATCTGTAGACGCTTCATACGGATACTCCTCTCGGTTCGGAGACACGCTAGCGCGGTCCGCCTGAACAGGGAGCACAGAGGGCCCGCCATCCCCCGAGGGTGCTGCGATCGGCGACGGCCGCTTAGCCCGGATACGGGTTTAACGAGAGCGGAACCTTGCGATCGCAGCCCGTTACGGCGGGTGCGCTATAGCGGTCCTGTCGCCAGTTGAGCGGGAGGTTCCCATGAGCGGCGAACGATCACTGTCCGCTGATGATCCGGGCGAATCGCGCGGGGATGGCCAACCGCGACCGGGGGGCGAAAAACCGGTTGAACCGGGCGATCGACCCGCCCTTCTGGATCCCCCGACCCGGCGCGACACCGTCAACGACCAACCGGCAGTGAATCGCGGCATCCGCGCCCCGGGCGGTTACGACGAATCGATCGACCGCCGCCGCGCCGATCGCGACGCTGCAGCGACGACCAACCCTCGCGGCGATTGACTGCCAGCGACGTACGCTGCGCGCGTCAGCCGTACTTCGCCGCGAACGCCTCGTCGGACGTGCACAGGTACACGATGAATTCGACGAACGCGACGATCCCGGGGATCAGCGTCCAGCAGAACAGCAGGTACGCGATCCCCCAACCCACGCGCCCCAGATAGAACTTGTGCGCGCCGAGGCCGCCGAGGAAGAACGCGAGCAGGGCGGCGGTCATTCGGCTCTTGTGGCCCGCCCTCGCGAACTGCCGCACACCGCAGCGCGGACAGATCTCCGCGCGCGCATCGATCAACTGTGCACAGGCGCGGCAGTACATCGCCGGCGCCGCTATCACTGCTGCCATCAGTCACCTCCCCTGGTTCAAGACATGTGTGCATCGATCACGGCCGCTCCCCGCGACCGCCATCCATCGCGACGTCATTCTGCGCCGCGTATGACCTTGCCCTGCTTCATCACGAACACCGGGTGCTCGGTGGCGCGGATGTCGGTGAGCACGTTGCCCGGCACGGCCACGACGTCGGCGTACTTGCCCGCTTCCAGCGTGCCGGTGTCGCCCTCGACGCCGAGCAGTCTGGCTGCGCCGATGCTGCTGGTCATCAGCGCCGCGGCCGGCGTCATGCCGACGTCGACGTAATCACCGAACTCGCGACCGTTGAGTCCGTGCGGGAACACGGCGGCATCCGTGCCCAGCGCGATCGGCGTGCCGATGCGAATGGCGTTGCGCAACATCGCTTCGTGCGACGTGAATGCGGCATGCGCCTTGGCGGCGATCTTCGGCGGGTAGCCGGCGAGCTTCGATTCGGTCCACAGCAGCGTCGTGCGCGTGGGCACCAGGTACACGCCCTTCTGCTTCATCAGCTGCAGCGTTTCGGGCTTGAGGAAGCTGCCGTGCTCGATGGAGTCGACGCCGGCTTCGATCGCGAGTCGCGCCGCGGTGTCGCCATGCGCATGCGCGGCGACCTTGCGACCCCAGTTGTGGGCCTCGGAGATGATCGCGTGCAGCTCGTCAGGCGTGAGCTGCGGCACGTCCACCGGATCGGATTCGCTGAGCACGCCGCCCGACGCGCAGATCTTGATGACGTCGGCGCCGTACTTCATCTGCAGGCGGGTGGCCTCGCGGCACTGCTCGGCGCCGTTGCAGACGCCTTCCAGCGGCGTCGACGGAATCACGCGGCTCACCGGGTACGGCGCGCTGTCGCAATGGCCGCCGGTGGAACCGATGGCGTGCCCGGCGACGATCATGCGCGGGCCGGTCGCGTAGCCGTTGTTGATGGCATTGCGCAGCGCGACGTCGATGAAGTCGCCCGCGCCGAGCACGCGGATGGTGGTGAAGCCTGCATCCAGCGTGACCTTCGCGTTGCGCTCCGCATGGAACGCCTGTTCCGCGGGGAAACGCATCATTCCGTTGTAGATGCCGGCGGCCCAGTCGTCGTCATGGTCGTCGGCGATATGCGTGTGCGCGTCGATGAAACCGGGGAGCAGCGTGGCATCACCGAGGTCGATCACGCGCGCGCCGTCGGGCACCTTCGCGTTGCTGCCGATCGCCACGATGCGATCGCCCTGCACCACCACCATGCCGGGCTCGCTCATGCGCCCGCTGCGGCCGTCGAACAGGTGCGCCGCCTTCAGCACCACGGGACGCACCGCGGCCGGCGTGGCGGACGCGCCGCCCGCAGCGGTCTGCGCGTGGCCAGGCAACGTGGCGGCGAGGCCGGAGAAGAGAATGCCCGCGGCGAGCAGGCCGGCGGACAACGGCGCAAGTCGGAAGTTCATCGGCAATGACCTGTCGGGGCAAACCCCGAGTGTAAGCGGCCGTCGCGCCAGCGCGACCGTGCATGCGTCGCGAATCACTCGCAGTGCAGCGTCGCCCGCCCGGCCTGCATGCCTTGCACGAACTCCGGCAGTACGTTGGGCTCGACGCCGCCGGGCATGCAGCCGACGGCGCGCGCATACGCGGCACCGCGGGCGCGCTGGT
>NZ_VTRV01000164.1 GCF_008274655.1 Cognatilysobacter lacus
GGCAACCGCAGCGGCGGACCGGGCGGATCGGCGGACAGCGGCGCGATGCGCCAGCGCATGGCCGAGCGCATGGCGCAGCAGTTCGCCGAATTCCGCGGCACGCTCACGCCCGACCAGCAGCAACGCTGGGATCGCGGCATCGCCGAGATGAGCGCCGCCAAGCGCGCGCCGCTGTACAAGCTGGTCGACGGCAAGCCGGAGCTGACGACCGTGCGCATCGGCGCGAGCGACGGCAGCTTCACCGAGGTTTCGGGCGCGGTGAAGCAGGGCGACGTCGTGATCGTCGGGGCGGAGCGAGCGCAACAATGACCGACGCGGTCATCGAGACCCGCGGGCTTGGCAAGGTCTATTCGGCGGGCACCGAAGCCGAGGTGGTGGCGCTGCGCGGCGTCGACATGCGCATCGGACATGGCGAGTTCGTCGCCATCATGGGGCCGTCGGGCTCGGGCAAGTCGACGCTGATGAACCTGATCGGTTGCCTCGATACGCCGACCGAAGGCAGCTACCTGTGCGACGGCGTGGACGTGGCGACGCTCGATGACGAGGCGCGCGCGCAACTGCGCCTGCGCAATATCGGCTTCGTGTTCCAGGGCTTCAACCTGCTGACGCGCCTGGACGCGCTGGAAAACGTCGCCATGCCGCTCGCGTATGCGGACGTGCCGCGTATCGAACGCCTTCGGCGCGCACAGGCGGCGCTCGAAGCGGTCGGCCTCGGCGCGCGCGTGCATCACAAGCCCAGCGAGCTCTCCGGTGGGCAGCAGCAGCGCGTCGCGATCGCACGCGCGCTGATCAACCAGCCGCCGGTGCTCCTCGCCGATGAACCCACCGGCGCGCTCGACACCAAGACCGGCGACGAGATCCTCGCGCTGTTCAAGCAGCTGCGTGACGACGGCCACACGGTCGTGCTGATCACGCATGACTCCGAAGTCGCCGCCCACGCGGACCGCGTGTTCGTGATGCGCGACGGCGAGCTGCAAACGCAGTCCGACGAAACGCGCGTGCCCGGCATCAGGCCGCCGCCCGCCACGGGCCCGTGGACGGAGGGCCTGACGTGAAGCTCGCCGAGACCATCCGCACCGCGACGTTCTCGCTGCGCGGCAACTGGATGCGCAGCGCGCTCACCTCGCTTGGCGTGATCATCGGCATCGCCGCCGTCATCGTCATGGTGTCGGTCGGGCAGGGGACGCAGGCGGAGATCGACAAGCTCGTGTCGGGGCTCGGCTCCAATCGCCTGGACGTGAGTTCCGGCGCGAACCGCGGCATGGGCGGCGTGCGCCTGTCGTCCGGCGCGTCGTTCACGTTGACACAGAAGGACGCCGATGCGATCCGGCAGGAAATACCGGAGGTGCAGTACGTGGCTGCATCGTTGCGGGGCAACACGCAACTGGTATTCGCCGAGAACAACGCGTCGTCGCAGTGGCAGGGCGTCGACGCCGACTGGTTCCCGATCAATGGCTGGACGCTCGCCAGTGGCGAGCCGTTTTCACGGGCGGACTACAGCGGCGGCAAATCGGTGATCGTTGGCGAGACCGTTCGTCGCGAACTCTTCGGCGAGGAGGAAGCGGTCGGCCAGACGGTGCGGATGGGGCGCGTGCCGTTCACCGTGGTGGGTGTGCTCAAGCCCAAAGGGCAGGGCGGGTTCGGGCAGGACCAGGACGACATCGTGGTGGTGCCGATCGAGACCGCGCGTCGTCGCCTGATGGGCGCGATGGGCCTTCCCGCGGGCGCCGTGATGCAGATCGCCGTAGGCGTTGGCGATGCGCGGGACCTCGACTATGCGCAGGGGGAGATCGAAGCGCTCTTGCGACAGCGGCACAAGATCCAGCCCGGCGACGAGGACGACTTCAACGTACGCAACATCGCGGAAGTCGTCGCCACGCGCACGCAGGCGACGCGGCTGATGTCGCTGCTGCTCGGCGCGGTCGCCAGCATCTCGTTGATCGTCGGCGGCATCGGCATCATGAACATCATGCTGGTCTCGGTCACCGAGCGCATCCGCGAAATCGGCCTTCGCATGGCGGTCGGCGCCGGCCCGGGCGACATCCAGCGGCAGTTCCTCGCGGAGGCGATGCTGATATCGCTGATCGGCGGTGCGCTCGGAATACTGATCGGCATCGCAGGCTCGCTCGCGGTGCAGAAGTTCGGCTCGCTGCCGGTGAAGCTGGACGCCCGGATCATCCTGTTGGCCGCCGGCTTTTCGATTGCGACCGGCCTGTTCTTCGGGTTCTATCCGGCGCGCAAGGCGTCGCGCCTGGACCCGATCGAGGCATTGCGGCAGCAGTAGGGAGCAGTTCGCGCGCACTGCGGGGTCGCGGTGGCCGTGCGCGTTTCCGCGACGTCGTGGCTCCCCGTCGCCGCACGCGCAGGCTCGGTTGCATGATCGCGCTGGATTGCGTCGGTCCCGTGCCGGGCGTGATGCTGCGCCGCACGTTCGAAACCCGGGTGTCGCACGATCGCGATCCGTCCCCGCGCGGCTATGCTCCGGCCTGTCCGCCCCCGGAGTCCGACATGCGCCTCCTACCGCTCGCCCTGCTCGCCTTCGCCATGACCGCCAACGCCCAGACCCCCGCCGCGTTGCCCGCATCCACCGGGCGCACCGCGCTCGTCATCCACGGCGGCGCTGGCTTCGTGCCCAAGGAGTCGCTGAGCGCGGCGGACGAGAAGGAGTACCGCGCTACGCTCCGGCTCGCGCTCGACGCCGGCAACGCGGTGCTGCAGCGCGGCGGGCCGGCCATCGACGCCGTGGAAGCATCGATCCGCGTTCTGGAGGAATCGCCGCGATTCAATGCCGGCAAGGGCGCCGTCTTCAACGCGAAGGGCGGCCACGAACTCGACGCGGCGATCATGGAAGGCCACACGCTGCGTGCAGGCGCGGTGGCCGGTGTCACCACCGTGCGCAGCCCGATCAAGCTCGCGCGTGCGGTGATGGAACACAGCCCGCACGTGATGCTCGCAGGCCCCGGCGCGGAGGCGTTCGCGGATACGCAGAAAGACATCGAACGCGTGCCGAATTCGTGGTTCGACACGCCGATGCGTCGCAGGCAGCTCGAGGAAGCGCAGCGCAAGGAGGCTGAGCAGAAGGCGGCGGTGATCGAGGGCGACGACGGCAACGTGCGGCGATACCTCGGCACGGTCGGGGCCGTCGCACTGGACAAGGCGGGCCACATCGCCGCGGGCACCAGCACCGGGGGCATGACCAACAAGCGCTGGGGCCGCGTCGGCGACTCGCCGATCATCGGGGCGGGCACGTGGGCCGACGACCGCTGCGGCGTATCGGGTACCGGCTGGGGCGAGTACTACATCCGCACCAACGCCGCGCGCGACATCTGCGCACGCGTCGAATACCGGGGCGACAGCCTGCAGGCGGCGGCCGACGAGGTGATCAACAGGATCATCCCGGCGATGGGGGGCGACGGCGGCGCGATCGCGCTCGACCGCGATGGCAACATCGCGATGCCGTTCAACAGCGGCAGCATGTTCCGGGCGTGGATCCGGCCCGACGGCAGCAGCGGCGTCGCCATCCACGAGGATTGACGGAGTCGCCGCGGGCTGCGGTTGGGTCCGCTCGCGGTTCGACACGCACCTGCGCGAGATGGCGGCCGGGGTCCCGGTCGACCGCCGCGGAGATACCCCGAACCGCCATGCGAGAATCGGCCACCGCCTCGCCCCCGGTTGCCTCGTCTGCGCGGCAGGCCTCCGCGACGCGGCCCTCGACACCGAACCTGGAATTCCCATGCCCGACACCGTCGGACACCTGCCCCGTACGCCGGCCCGTGTGCTCAAGGCCGCCCAGTGGTCGATGCAGGGCCTGGCCGCGGCCTGGAAGTACGAGTCCTCGTTCCGGCTCGAAGTCTGGCTGTTCGCGGTGCTCGCACCGCTCGCGTGCTGGCTCGGCCATGGCGGCGTCGAGCGCGCGCTGCTGATCGGCGCGATGCTCGGCGTGCTGGCGGTCGAACTGCTGAACTCTGCGATCGAGGCCGTGATCGAGCGCTACGGCGCCGAATTCCATGAGCTGGCGGGTCGCGCGAAGGACATGGGGTCGGCGGCGGTGTTCGTCATGATGATCAATGTGCTGGTGACGTGGGGCGCGATCCTGCTGCCCCGGCTGTCCGCGGCCGCCGCGTAAACTGCGCGGCCCGATGCGAACGGACCCCCGCTGATGGACATGCTGCTCGACCCGCAGACCTGGATCACGCTGGTCACGCTCAGCGCGATCGAGATCGTGCTGGGCATCGACAACCTTGTCTTCATCTCGATCGCGGTGAGCAAGCTGCCCGCGGCGGCGCGCGACCGTGCGCGGCGCTTTGGTATCGCGGTCGCCTGCGTCACCCGCATCGCGCTCCTGCTCACGCTCGCGTGGCTGGCCGGGCTGACCGACCCCCTGTTCTCGCTGCTCGGCCACGACGTGTCGGTGCGCGACCTGGTGCTGATCGTCGGCGGCCTGTTCCTGGTGGTGAAGGGCAGCGGCGAGATCCGCGACCTCATCGTCGGCGAGGCCGAGGAAGAGGACATGCACACCCGGCCCGTCGCGTCCTTCGGCATGGTGATCGCGCAGATCGCGATCATCGACATCGTGTTCTCGCTCGACTCCGTGATCGCCGCCGTCGGCATGGCGAACCAGAAAGTGGTGATGGTCGGCGCGATCCTGCTCGCGGTGGCGGTGATGCTGCTGGCCTCGAAACCGCTCGGCCGATTCATCGACGAGAACCCGACGATCAAGATGCTCGCGCTCGCCTTCATCGTGCTGGTGGGCGTCTTCCTCGTCGTCGAAGGGTTCGACGTGCACGTGTCGAAGGGCTACATCTACGGCGCGATGGCGTTCTCGGCAACGGTCGAGCTGCTCAACACGGCCGCACGTCGGCGCGCGGCGCGTCGCCAGCTCGAGCCCTAGCGTCCGCGGCCGTCACGGCGTATTTATAGCCGCTGCCGTTAGGGTTACGCCCCGACGGCACCACCGATCAGACGACCGAGGCCCACGATGCGCAAGCTGTTCAACGTCCTGCTCCTGCTGACGCTCGCCACGCTGCTCAGCGGCTGCGGCTACAACACCATCCAGCAGAAGGACGAGGCGGTGAACGCCGCCTGGTCACAGGTGCTGAACGTCTACAAGCGCCGCGCCGACCTGGTGCCGAACCTCGTCGCCACCGTGAAGGGCTACGCGACGCACGAGGAGCGCGTGTTCGTCGAGGTGACCGAGGCCCGGGCCAAGGTCGGCAGCATCAACGTCAATGCGAACGATCCGAACTCGCTCGCGCAGTTCCAGGCCGCGCAGACGCAGCTGCAGGGCGCGCTGAGCCGCCTTCTGGTGGTGAGCGAACAGTATCCGCAGCTCAAGGCCGACCAGAACTTCCTGCAGCTGCAGGCGCAGCTGGAAGGCACGGAAAACCGAATCACGGTCGAGCGCCAGCGCTATATCGCCACGGTGCAGGACTACAACACCTACCTGCGCCAGTTCCCGACCAACATCACCGCGAAGCTGTTCGGCTACAAGACGCGACCGAACTTCAGCGTCGAGAACGAAGCGCAGATTTCGAACGCGCCGACCGTCGACTTCAACACCGCCCCGCCGGCGCAGACCCTGCCGCCACCGCAGCCACAGCCGATGCAGCAGGCGGCGCCGATCCAGCAGGCGGCGCCGATGCAGCAGGCTGCTCCGATCCAGCAGGCGCAGCCGCTGCCGCCGTCGAGTG
>NZ_VTRV01000165.1 GCF_008274655.1 Cognatilysobacter lacus
CGGCAAACTCGGGCGCGGCGTACTGCTCGGCGTCGGCCTGCGCGGCACGGGCGACGGCCTGCTGGGCGGCGCCCACCTCGCCTGTCGGCGGCGGAACCGAGGCGCAGGACGCAAGCGTCAGGGTGAGAACCGGGGCAAGAAGCGCGCTGGAAAGGTGTGCGAAGCTTGGACGCATGGGAACCCGGACCGTGGCGTGGGGACGCGCGGTCATTGTGGCCATGCCGGCTGTACCGGCGCAAACCTGCATGCCATACGAGGACACTGCATGGATATCGGCTACTTCCTGAAGCTGATGACCGAGAAGAACGCGTCGGACATGTTCCTGACGACGGGCGCTCCGGTCTACATCAAGGTGGAAGGAAAACTCCAGCCGCTCGGCAATACCGGATTGCCGTCGGGCATGGTCAAGAAGATCGCGTACTCGCTGATGGACGAAGGCCAGGTGCCGGAGTTCGAACGCAACCTCGAACTCAACATGGCGTACGCGCTTCCGGACTCCGGCCGCTTCCGCGTCAACGTGTTCAAGCAACGCGGCGAAGTGGGCATGGTGATCCGTGCGATCCGCAGCGTGATCCCCACCATCGAGGAACTGCAGCTGCCGCAGGTGCTGAAGGAAATCATCACCTCGCCGCGCGGCCTGGTGCTGATCGTCGGCAGCACGGGCTCGGGCAAGTCCACGACGCTGGCGTCGATGATCGATTACCGCAACAGCAACATGGCCGGCCACATCCTCACCATCGAGGACCCGATCGAATTCCTGCATCGCCACAAGAAGTCGATCGTGAACCAGCGCGAGGTCGGCCTCGACACGCACAGCTTCCACGCCGCGTTGAAGAACGCGATGCGCGAAGCGCCGGACGTCATCCTGATCGGCGAGATCCTCGACGCCACGACCATGGAAGCCGCGATCTCGTTCGCCGAAACCGGCCACCTGTGTCTTGCGACGCTGCACTCGAACAATGCCGACCAGACGCTCGAGCGCATCCTCAATTTCTTTCCGGAAACCGCGCACAAGAACGTGCTGATGAACCTCGCGCTCAACCTTCGCGCGGTGGTGAGCCAGCGGCTCGTCGCGGGCGTGGATGGGCGCCGCCTGCCCGCGACCGAAGTGCTGATCAACACGCCGCACGTACGCGACCTGATGCGACGCGGGCAGGTGCACGAGATCAAGCACGCGATGGAGGAGACGCTGGAGGAAGGCATGGAGACGTTCGACCAGTGCCTGTTCCGGCTGCAGAAGGAAGGCCGCATCGACATGGAAAGCGCCCTGCGCGCCGCCGACTCGCGCGACGGCCTCGCGCTCAAGTTCCGGCTATCGGAAGGCGCCGAGGCCGAACACGATCCGTATGCGGAGATGTACAACCCGGCGCAGTGAGCGCGCGGGCGCAACGCGAACGGTCGGAGAGCGCAGCGGCGTCGCCTCGTCGTGTTGCGTCGACGTCAGCCGCGCTGCGATTCCGGGCAGTCGGGTTGCCGCTCCGGTCGCGCGGCATCGAACGCGGGCAGCGCTAGGCACGCCTTGTCGATGCGCGCGATCGTGGGCCAACGCGCGGTGTCGACGCCGAAGCGGCGCGCGTTGTAGGCCTGCGGCACGAGGCAGCAATCGGCGAGTGTCGGCACGTCGCCCTCGCAGAACTCGCCGGTCGCCGGGTTGTCGTCCAGTGACGCTTCCAGCGCATCGAAGCCGAGCGTGATCCAGTGGCGGACCCACTGCTCGCGCTCGGGCGCGGGCGCGTTCCACTCGTTCTCGAAGAACTGCAGCACGCGCAGGTTGTTGAGCGGATGGATGTCGCAGGCGACGATCTGGGCGAGCGCCCGGACGCGGGCACGGTCACGCGCGAGCGACGGGAGCAGCGGCGTGTCCGGCCACGTCTCGTCGAGGTATTCGAGGATCGCCAGCGATTGCCGGTAAAGCCGGTTGCCGTGCTGCAGCACGGGCACCAGCTCCTGCGGGTTGGCGTCGTGGAACTCGGGGCGGTGCTGTTCGCCGCCGTCGCGCACCAGGTGCACCGGCACGGTCTCGTACGGCAGGCCCTTGAGCGCAAGGCCGATGCGCACACGGTACGCCGCGCTCGACCGCCAGTAAGAATACAGGCGCAGAGTATCGGTCACGGTCGGCGCCTCGGTGCGGTGGGACACGCCACGTTAGCGCGTCCGCGTGGACGCGGCGTGCGCTCCCGTTGCCGTCCGTCAGCGCGTGTAGGGCTCGATGCGCTGATCGATCGCGCCGAATACGCTGCGGCCATCGCGGTCGAGCATCTCGATGCGCACGGTGTCGCCGAACTTCATGAAGGGCGTGACCGGCTTGCCCAGCTCGAGCGTCTCCACCGTGCGCCGCTCGGCGAAGCATGAAGCGCCCAGCGAGGTGTCCTCGTTCGCCACCGTGCCGGAGCCGACGATCGTGCCCGCGCTCAGCGGGCGCGTCTTGGCCACGTGCGCGACGAGTTGCGCGAAGTCGAACTGCATGTCGACGCCCGCTTCGGGCGCGCCGAACCATTCGCCGTTGATGTGGGTGAGCATCGGCAGGTGCAGCTTGTTGTCCTTCCATGCATCGCCGAGCTCGTCGGGCGTCACGAACACGGGCCCGAGCGCCGAGCGCGGCTTGGACTGCAGGAAGCCGAAGCCCTTGGCCAACTCGTCCGGAATCAGCGCGCGCAGCGAGACGTCGTTGATGATGCCGACGAGCTGGATGTGCGACGCCGCTTCGTCCGGCGTCACCGCCATCGGCACGTCGTCCGTGACGACGACCACCTCGGCCTCGAGGTCGATGCCGTAGCTCTCGCTGGGCACACGGACCGCGTCGCGGGGGCCAAGGAAGCCGGCGCTGGTCGCCTGGTACATCAGCGGATCCGTGTAGAAGCTCTCGGGCACCTGTGCGCCGCGCGCGCGGCGGACGCGCTCCACGTGCGGCAGGTAGGCCGAGCCGTCGACGAATTCGTATGCGCGCGGCAGCGGCGCGGCCAGTTCTGCAACGTCGAGGTCGAACGCGCCCGCGGCGTTGCCGGCTTCCAGCGACTCGAAGAGCGCATTGAGACGCGGCGCGACGTTCGTCCAGTCCTCCAGCGCCAGCTGCAGCGTCGGTGCGATCGCGTCGGCGCGCACCGCGCGCTTCAGGTTCCTCGATACGACGACCAGCGTGCCGTCGCGGCCGCCTTCCTTCAGGGAACCCAGCTTCATCGGTGACTCCAGAGAACCGGCGCCGGACGGCGCAATGGTTTCAATTGTAACGACCGCTCGGGCGGCGTCGACGGTTGCAACCGCAGCGCGGCTTCGGCGCGATCCGGGCGGCGGCACCGTTACGCGTAGGCACACGACAGGCGCCGCATTCCGATGCTTCCGTGACAGCCGCATTTCCGGTGACGATGCGGAGGATCCAACTACGGATCGTCACCCTGGAATGCCCCCTCGCGGTACGTCAGCACGAGCGTGTCGCGATGACCCACGCTCGCGGCGTCGATGGGCTGGATCGGTGTCGACTCGTGGATCACCCGCGTATCGTCGAGCAGCAGCGCGGACCACGGCTGCTCGAGCGTGAACCGCTCGCCCGCGGGGCCGTCGGCCTCGAACACGCGTGTCTCGCCGCCCTTGACGCCGACCCGCGACACCAGCAGCACGGCGACGAAATCCACGCCGTCACGATGCGCGCCCTCCGGCGTCGGCCGGCCGACGCCGTCGGCGGTGTCTATGCGGAACTGATGGGCTTCGACGAACCAGCGCGGCGCGGCGCGCACCGATGAGAACAGGCGCCCAAGGCCGCGCAGCAGCGCGGAAAACCCCGGCAGGCCGATCACCTCGGGCGTCACCGGCTCGAACCAGCGGTGCATGCCGCCGTGCAAGGCGTTGTAGTCCAACGGCTGCCAGTGTGCGCGCTGCGGCGCCTGTGTGATCGCGTCCCCGTCGACGACGAAGCATGCGTGCCGGCGGCGTCGGTAGCGGCCCCCGTCACGCAGGTATGCGTCGCGGACGAGCGCATCCCAGGAAGGTTCGAGCGCGGCGAGTTCATCGAGGTTCGAGCCGCAAAGCGTGGCGACGCCCTCGGCCGCCACGACCGCGTAGCCACGCTGGCCGAGCCGGTCGGCAACCCGACCGGGCGCGACTACGGGCGGCGGAAAGCGAACGACCATTGCGGCTCCTCACCCCGGAAACGCGAAAACCCGCACGCGGCGGGTCTTCGGTGGTTGCATGCAACCTTGTATGGCAGCCCCGGATGGATTCGAACCACCGAATGCCTGAGTCAGAGTCAGGTGCCTTACCGCTTGGCGACGGGGCTATGGAGCAAATTCTAGCGCGGCGGATGCTGCCGGCAAACCCGCCAGCATCCGTCGAAGCGCGATTAGCGCTTCGAGAACTGCGTGGCGCGGCGAGCCTTGTGCAGGCCAACCTTCTTGCGCTCGACTTCGCGGGCGTCGCGGGTCATGAAGCCGGCGCGGCGCAGGTCACCCTTCAGTGCTTCGTCGTATTCGACGAGCGCGCGGGCAATGCCGAGACGGATAGCACCGGCCTGGCCGGTGATGCCGCCGCCTGCAACTGTCACCACGACGTCGAACTTGTCGGTGGAGTTGGTCAGTTCGAGCGGCTGGCGCACGATCATGCGCGCCGTCTCGCGGCCAAAGAACTCATCGACCGGACGCTGGTTGACGGTGATATTGCCCGAGCCCTTGCGCAGGTACACGCGGGCGGTGGAGGACTTGCGGCGGCCGGTGCCGTAATTCTGCTGGGTAGCCATGTTCTTGGACCTTAGATGTCGAGCGTCTGCGGCTGCTGCGCGGCGTGCGGGTGCTCGGCACCCTTGTAGACCTTGAGCTTGCGGTACATCGCGCGGCCCAGCGGGCCCTTGGGCAGCATGCCCTTGACGGCGATCTCGATGACGCGCTCCGGATGGCGCTCGAGCGCCTGCGCGAGGGTCTCGGTCTTGAGGTTGCCGACGTAGCCGGTGAACCGGTGGTACTTCTTGTCGGCCAGCTTGTTGCCGGTCACCGCGATCTTTTCCGCATTGACGACGACCAGGTAATCACCGGTGTCGACGTGCGGGGTGAAAACGGGCTTGTGCTTGCCGCGGAGGCGGCGGGCGAGCTCCGAGGCCAGGCGGCCGAGGGTCTTGCCGGAGGCGTCGACGAGATACCAGTCGCGCTGGACGGTCTCGGACTTGGCGATAAAGGTCTTCATGACAAAACTCTTGGTGGGTGCCTGGTCGGGTTGGTTGGGACGGCTGGGAGCCGGTCCGAACGTCGCCACGCGTTGTTGGAACCGAAGTTCCGAGGAACAAAGAAGCGGAAGTGTAGCCGGCGGCCCGTGCGCGTGCAAGCCGCGTCAAGAGCGCGCTAGCATCGGCCGATGCCCTCGCCCCGACCGCCCCCTGCCGATCCGCTGGTCGCGCTGGCAGACCAGTGCGTGCAATGCGGGCTGTGCCTGCCGGTCTGTCCCACCTATCGGCACGACCGCACCGAGGCCGAATCGCCGCGCGGGCGGATCGCCGTCGCGCGGGCGTGGGCACTGGATGCGCTCGAACCGACGGCGGCCGGCGACACGCATCTGGACAACTGCCTCGCTTGCCGACGGTGCGAGGCAGCGTGTCCGGCAGGCGTCGAGTATGGCGCGCTGCTGCTGGAGGCCCGGCGCCGCCAGCGGGTTCGACG
>NZ_VTRV01000166.1 GCF_008274655.1 Cognatilysobacter lacus
CGGCCGTCGCGGGCAAGCCCGACGAGCCTTCGGGAACCGGTGAAGCCGTCGCGACGCAGGACGTAGCGCCGGCGACGCCGGCCGGTCCGATTGCGACCCCTTCGCAGTCTGCCGCAGCGCCGTCCGCACAAGCGCAACCGGCGCTGGCCGTTGCGCCCGGCACCACGTTTGCCCGGCAGGCCGAGCTGCACCCGGGTGAGCTCATCCGCGTGCCGCTTTCGGTGCGCTGGCGCGATCTCGACGCGTTCAACCACGTCAACAACTCGAAGTACCTCAGCTATCTCGAGGAAGCGCGCCTGCGCTGGATGCTCGCGATTCCCGGCATGGGCATGGATGAAGACGTCGCGCCCGTGGTCGCCGCGTCCACGCTCAATTACCGGCGGCCGATTGCGTGGCCGGGGGACCTGGTTGTCGAGTTGTTCGTCGAGCGCATCGGCGGGAGCAGCCTGACGATCGGCCACCGCATCGTCGACACCAGCGACGGCGGCACGCTCTATTGCGACGGCAACGTCGTGATGGTGTGGATCGACCGCAACACCGGCCGCTCGGCTCAGCTGCCCGAGAGCGTGCGCGCCGCCTGTCGCTAGCGCGCAGCGCTTCGCACGTCGAAATCGACAGGCAGGCGGCGGCCGTCGCGCAGGCGCAGGTCGACACGCACCTTGTGGCCGGGCGACACGCGCGCATCCGGCGCCATCAGCATCAGGTGTCGCCCGCCCGGCAGGAACGCCACGCGCTGGCCCGGGCGCAACACCACGTTGTCGAGTGCGCGCATGCGGCTGATGCCGCCCTCGATGCGCGTCTCGTGCATCGAAGCATTGCCGAATCGCGGTGAGGCGGCGCCGACCAGCACGATGTCGGCTCGACACGGGTTGGTCAGCGTAAAGAAGCCCGCGCCCATGGGCATCATCGGCGTCATGCGCACCCAAGCGCCCGTGACGACCGGGGCGCATGCGTGCCGACCCGATGCGGGGGCAAAGCTTGCGAAGGCCAGCAGCAGGCTGGCGGCGAACAGGACGATCGTGCGCATCCCGCGATTCTAGGCTGCGTGGTGAATGCGGTCGCCGTTCGCGTGCGGCGCGGTTAACCTGCCGGTTTGCGGACGGAGCGACGACATGGCGCAGATCGAGACGCGGGCGCACGGCGACATCATCGAGCTCCGCCTGGCACGCGGGCCCGTGAATGCGCTCGACCCGACCCTATGCACCGCGCTTCGCGATGCGCTCGCGGCGGCGGTGCGATCCGGCGCGCACGGCATCGCGCTGACCGGGGGGCCGTCGGTGTTCTCGGCCGGGCTCGACGTGCCCTACCTCATGTCGCTCGGCGAGGATCGCGGCGCGCTCATGCACGCCTGGGAGGCGTTCTTCGGCGCCGCGCGGGCGCTGGTCGCCAGTCCGGTACCGATCGCCGCGGGCATCGCCGGCCACGCACCGGCCGGCGGTTGCGTGCTGGCGCTGTGCTGCGATTACCGCGTCATGGCGCGTTCGCCGGACGCCGCCAAACCGTTCCGCATCGGCCTGAACGAAACGCAGGTGGGGCTCGTGGCGCCCGAGGGCATTCAACGCCTCCTGCGACGCGTGGTGGGCCCGCACCGGGCAGAACGCCTGCTGGTGGGAGGCTTGATGCCGACCACGGATGAAGCGTTCGCGATTGGACTCGTCGACGAGGTCGCGTTCGTCGACGACACGGCTGCTCGCGCGATCGAATGGGCGCGATCGCTCTCGATGCTGCCGCGCCACCCGGTACTGGAAACGCGGAGCATCGCGCGCGCTGACGCCGTGGACGCGCTGCATCCACGACACATCGAATTGGAGCGCTTCGTCGAAGCCTGGTATCTGCCGGACACGCAGGCGGCGCTACGTGCGGTGCTCGAGCGCCTCGGTAAGCCGCGCTGATCGACTAGCGCCGCCGTCGCGGTTTACGGCCTGCGCGCTACGTATCGATGCGCAGGCTCATCCCGTCTCGACGGGTCGCGCGTCGTCCTCGATCCAGCCACTCCACGAGCCCGTGTACAGCCGCGCGCCGCGGAGCCCGGCGTGTTCCATCGCGAGCAGGTGGTGGCAGGCGGTGACGCCGGACCCGCAGCTGGCGATCGCGGCGTCGGGCGCTCGTCCTCCGAGCAGCGCATCGAATTCCTCGCGGAGCCGGCCGGCGGGCTTGAAGCGGCCGGCGTCGAGATTCAGCGCGAATGGCCGGTTCAACGCCCCGGGTATGTGGCCGGCCTTGCGATCGATCGGCTCCACGTCACCGCGAAAACGATCCGCTGCGCGCGCATCGATGATGAAGCCGCGGCCGCCGAGGTCCGCGATGTCCGCCGTCTGCAGCAGGCGCGACGGGTCGAATGCACCCGCATAGGGGCCGACGTCCACGATCCGCGATTCACCCTGTTCGACTGCGCGCCCCGACGCACGCCACGCCGACCAGCCCCCGTCCAGCACCGCGACTGCTTCGTGCCCCCACGACTTCAGCATGAACCACAGGCGCGCGGCGGCGAGTGCGCCCTGTGCGTCGTCGTAGACCACCACCTGGTGTTCGGGCGTGATGCCCAGGCGGCCGAGGGTGATCGCGAAGCGGTCGTCTCCCGGCCAGGGATGGCGCCCGGCACCCGCGAAGTGCGGGCCCGACAGATCGGTTTCGAGGTCGGCGCGCACGGCGCCCGGGATGTGCGATTCGGCGAAGAGACGCGGGCCGGCCGCGCGGTCGGCGAGGTCGACGCGCGTGTCGACGATTGCCAGCTTGCCCGGTTGCGGCGAGCAGATCGCAGTCGCCAGCGAGTCGGCGTCGACAAGCGTGGTCCAGGTCATCCGGCGGCCTCCAGTCGATCGTGAAGGTTGAGCAGCATCGAGGCAGTCGCGCCCCAGATGCGCTGATCGGGGTAACGGTACTCCCAGACCCGGCGCGCGCGGCCTTCGTGCTCGAAGCGGCGTTCGCTGCGGCTGGTGGGATCCAGTAGAAACGCGAGCGGCACTTCGAATACTTCAGCGACTTCCGCCGGATCCGGCGTCGCGACGTACGCGGGGTCGACCAACGCGACGACCGGCAAGACGCGGAAGCCGGTGACGGTCGCGAGGGGTTGGAGATACCCGAGCGGTGCGAGCAATGCAGCGGGGATGCCGACCTCTTCGCGCGTTTCGCGCAACGCCGCGTGCAGCGCATCGACGTCGCCTGCATCGACGCGGCCGCCCGGAAAGCTCACCTGCCCGCCGTGCTGGCGAAGCCCATCGCTTCGCCGTGTGAGCAGTACCTGCAGGCCGTCCGCCCGGGGAACGAGACCGACCAGCACAGCCGCGTCGAGGAGCGTCGACAGGTCCACCAGATCCTCGAGTTCGGACGCGTTCCAGCACGCGCCGCACGGCGGCGCATCCAACGGATGCAGGGCGCGCCGGAGACGCGCGACGAGCGCATCACTCATCGCCGCGCGCCGCCTCCCGGGCGTGCAACGCATCCGTCACGCGCAGCCGTTCGGCGTCTCCCATGGTTCCCCAGCGCGCGATCTCGTCGAGCGTCCGCATGCAGCCGGCGCACAGCCCGCGGTCGTCGATCTCGCAGACGCCGATGCAAGGGCTAAGCACGGCGCGGAATGGGGGGTTCATGACATCCATTCTCGCAGGGTCGCGCCTGGCCCGGAAATACGAACGCCGGCACGAGGCCGGCGTTCGCGGGACAGCATGGCATGGAACTTACTTGGCGCTGACCAGCTTGATTTCAAACTGGACCGCGACGTTCGGCGGGAAGCCGGTGCGCGGGTCGGCGCCATAGGCCTTGTCGGCCGGAAGCGTCACTTCCCAGCGGGCACCGGTCGGCATCTGCTGGATGACTTCACGCATCGCCGGCATCTCGATCTGGCTGACCTTGATGGCGGGGATGGACTGCGCCGGACGCGCATCCTGCGGGCGCTGGCCCCACGGGAACGGCCCGGCCACCTGGAGCTGCACCGTGCTGGACGGCGTCGGCTTGGCGCCGCTGCCCGCTTCGATCACGCGGTACTGCACGCCGCTCGGAAGCACCTTCACGCCCGGCTTGGACCGGTTCGAATTGATGAAGGCGTCGCTCTTGGTGCGATTGTCGGACGCCGCCTTCTCCCACTCGGCCTTGGCCTTCGCGGTCTGGCGGGCCTGCATGTCCTGCAGCGACTTCTGCAGCTGCTCGACCGACACGGTCGGCTGCTTCTTGGCGAATGCGTCCTGCACGCCCTTGATGAGCGAATTGATGTCGATCTGCTCGCCGCGGTCGGCGAGTTCAGCGGCGTCGACACCGGTCTTGAAACCGAGCGCGTAGCTCAGTTTGCCCTTCTCGGACGTGGTGTCCTGTGCGGACGCCACGCCGGCGGACACAACCAGAGCCGTCGCGACGGCTATAAGACGAAACTTCATCGGGTGAAACCTCCGGTAGCGGTGCACGGCGCGCGAATGCGCAACCGAGTTGGAAAACCCCTGTGCCCCTACCGGTCGACAGCCCCGAGTGGCGCGCTAGGATACTGGCGGCAGGGCTTAACCGCCACTGACGCCACCCTCTGACCGCCGCCCGCCGCCCGAGTTCCCCGCGTCGGCGACCGCTTCTTCCCCCCTTATTCCCGGGCCGCCATGACCGACAGCAACAGCCCTTCGCCGGTGACCGTCGCCGACCGCGATGCCGTACGAATCATCACCGTCAACCGGCCGGACAAGCTCAACGCGCTCAATGGCGCGACCCTCGACGCGCTCGATGCCGCATTCGTCGACGCGATCGCCAGCGACAGCGTGCGCGCGATCGTGCTCACCGGCGCCGGGCCGAAAGCGTTCGTCGCCGGTGCCGACATCGCTGAAATGAACACGTTCAGTGCCGTGCAGGGCCGCGACTTCTCGCTCCGCGGCCAGCGCATGATGCGGCGCGCCGAGCGCAGCCCGAAACCCGTGATCGCGATGGTCAACGGGTTCGCGCTCGGCGGCGGGCTGGAGCTGGCGATGTGTTGCCATCTTCGGATCGCGGCGGATACCGCGCGCGTGGGGCAGCCGGAGATCAACCTCGGGCTGATCCCGGGGTTCGGCGGAACGCAGCGCCTGCTGCGGCTCGCAGGCCGCGCCGCGACGCTGGAGCTGTGCCTACTGGGCGCGCCGATCGATGCTGCGCGCGCGCTCGCCCTCGGCATCGTCAATCGCGTCGTGCCCGCTGCCGAACTCGAAGCGCAGACGATGGCGGTCGCGCAGCAGCTGGCGAACGCGGCGCCGCTTGCGGTTCGGGGCACGCTGGACTGCGTCAACGTCGGCGGCGAATGCGGCATGGAGGAAGGCCTCGAATACGAGGCGGCGCAGTTCGGCCTGATGTTTTCGACGCAGGACATGCGCGAAGGGACCTCGGCGTTCCTGGAGCGGCGCAAGCCGGCGTTCTCGGGCACGTGAGCGACCTGCCCTGCCCCGCTTGCGGATGCGCCGCGCACGCGACGGCGCACGCGCTTGTCGCGGCCCTGCGCGCGGACGACGTCGACGCGGCGCTGGACCTGGGTTTGCTCGACACCGCCGCCTGCCACGCATGCGCGCCGTCCTGCACGGCGGCCCTGCTTGCCGCGCGT
>NZ_VTRV01000167.1 GCF_008274655.1 Cognatilysobacter lacus
TGATCTCGTCTGGGCGCGCAGTTCGCGCGGGGCCACGCCGGGATCGGGCTGCGGGGCCACGCCGCTCTGCGGCTCGCGCGGTCGCGTGGTCTTCTCGTGTTCGCCGCCGCCCTGGTTGTTCGCCTGCGCGAGGAAATCGGCCTGCTTGGGCGTTAGCGCGCTCTGCGTCTCGGTGAAGATCACATCGAGCGTCGGCACCACCGGCGCCGCCTTCTCCGGCGCAAACCCGACCGCGAGCAGGACGAACACATGCAGCGCAAGCGAAATCGCGAGCGTGATGCCGAGCCGGCGCGACTCGACCGTCGGCGCAAGTTGCATGGGCGCGACGGCGCTCATCGGTTCAGCCCGCCCGTGCCTCGATCGCATCGAACAGCAGCCCGGCTATGTTCAGCCCGAACTGCTTGTCCAGCTCGCGGATGCAGGTGGGGCTGGTGACGTTGACCTCGGTCAGGTAGCCGCCGATCACATCGAGCCCGACGAAGACCATGCCGCGCGCCTTCATGTCGGGGCCTACCTGGGCGGCGATCCAGCGGTCGCGCTCGGTGAGCGGACGGCCCTCGCCGCGGCCGCCCACCGCGAGGTTGCCGCGGAATTCGTCGCCCTGCGGGATGCGCGCCAGGCAGTAGTCCACGGGAACGCCGTCGATCAGCAGGATGCGCTTGTCGCCGTCGCTGATCTCAGGGATGTAGCGCTGCGCCATCGCGAGGTGGCCACCGCCCTGCGTCAGCGTTTCGAGAATCACGTTGATGTTCGGATCGCCCGTGCGGGCGCGGAAGATCGAGTGGCCGCCCATGCCGTCGAGCGTCTTGAGCACCGCGTCGCCATGCGTCGCCACGAAGTGCTTGATCGCCGCCGCGTCGCGCGTGACGAGCGTCGGCGGGCAGCATTCGGGGAACTCGAGTGCGGTCAGCTTCTCGTTCATGTCGCGCAAACCCTGGGGGTCGTTCACCACCAGGGCCCCGGCTCGCTGCGCGATCGAGAGAACCTGCGTGTCGTGGACGTACTCCGCGTCCACCGGCGGGTCCGTGCGCATCAGCACGACGTGACCGCGTCCGAGGTCGACATGTGACGCATCGCCCAGTTCGAACCATCCGTTTGCGTCGTCGGCGACCCGCAGGGGGGCCGCCAGTGCCGAAGCGCGGCCATCGCGCACGGACAGGCCCCCGGGAACGACGTATAAGAGTCTGTGGCCGCGCCGCTGGGCCTCCAGCAACATCGCGAAGGTAGAGTCCTTGGCGATCTTGATGGACGAGATCGGATCCATCACGACGACGATGTCGAGGGGCATGGCTCAAGCCGGGGTCGGGATGGTCGATGGTATCAGTGGGGCTGGAACGTACCTGACGCAAATTGCCAGTTTCCGCATTTTTGCCGTGACGAAAATTGCCTGTTGACAGTCCCCTCGGGGCTTGGAATAAAGGGTTGCGCGCCGCCTACGTGGCGCAGGGGGATTTACGAATGCAGGACGACGCCCGCAACGGCAGCCTGGGCGGTCTCAAGGTGATGGTCATCGACGATTCGAAGACCATCCGCCGGACGGCCGAGACGCTGCTCAAGCGAGAGGGCTGCGACGTGGTGACGGCCTCGGACGGCTTCGAGGCGCTGGCGAAGATCGCCGACCAGCAGCCCCAGATCATCTTCGTCGACGTGATGATGCCGCGCCTGGACGGTTACCAGACCTGCGCGCTCATCAAGAACAACCAGAGCTTCCGCTCCACGCCGGTGATCATGCTGTCCTCGAAGGACGGCCTGTTCGACAAGGCGCGCGGCCGCATCGTCGGCTCGGAGCAGTACCTGACCAAGCCATTTACCCGCGAAGAACTGCTCGACGCGATCCGCAAGCACGTCACCGCCTGACCGGGGGGGAAGGGCACCAATGGCACGCATCCTGTTGATCGAGGACTCGCCGACCGAGTCGGCGGTCATGACCCAGTTGCTCGAGCGCAATGGCCACCAGGTCATGACGTCGGGCAGCGCCGAGGACGGCATCGAGACCTGCCGCCGCGAGCGCCCCGACCTCGTCCTGATGGACGTGGTCCTGCCGGGCATGAACGGCTTCCAGGCCACCCGCGCACTGTCGCGCGACGCCGAGACCAAGGCCATCCCGGTGCTGATCGTCAGCACGAAGGGCATGGACACCGACAAGGCCTGGGGCCTGCGGCAGGGCGCCAAGGACTACATCGTCAAGCCGCCGCGCGAGGATGAGCTCATCTCGCGCATCAACGAATTGCTGGGCGCCTGACGTGGAAACGCTGACGAGCCCGTTCGACGTGCTCCTCGACTACGAGCGCCGCTCGCTGGCGCATGTGGCGGGACTGCCGGAGCAGCTCGATGCGCCAGGCCTGTGGCGTGGCGTCGGTTATCGCGTGGGCTCGCGGCGGCTCGCGTCCGAGTTCGGTGAAGTCCGCGAAATCCTGACCGTGCCGCAGATCACTGCCGTGCCCGGCACGCAGCCGTGGATGCTCGGTGTCGCGAACGTTCGCGGCCAGCTGTTGCCGATCGTGGACATGAAGCAGTTCCTCGAAGGCGAGCGCACGGTGCTGCACGAAAGCCTGCGCGTGCTGCTGGTTCGCCAGCCGGGCGGCGATGTCGCCGTGCTGGTGGACGAACTGTTCGGCCAGCGTTCCTTCGTGGACGAGCAACTGCTCGACGAGGAAGCGCTCGAGCCCTACGCGCAGGGCCGCTACACGCACTTTCTCGAACGCGCCTATCGCCTGGGCGAGCACGTCTGGGGTGTTTTCAGCCTCGACCGCCTCGCCCGTACCCCCGAATTCCGACACGCCGCCACCTGACGGCCAGCACGCAGAACTGAGGTTCAACCATGAGCAGCATGATGGACAACGTCGCCGGCAAAGGCCGCGACATCCGAATCAACACCTGGGTGGCGTTGCTTATCGGCTCGCTTGTCGTGCTCGGCGCGAACGTCGGCTACGCCTCGTACAAGGCCGGTCGGTTGAGCGGCGCGAGTACCTCGGCGTCGGACCTGCAGGTGCTCTCGCAGCAGCTCGCGGTGCGAGGCACCGAGGCGGTTGGCGGTAACGCCGAGGCCTTCAAGAACTTCCGCGACACGCGGGACAGCATCGATTCCGACGTCGCGCGCCTGCAGTCGGGCTATGGCGACGACAGCCGGGCGGGTTCGGCGGTTCGCGCCGTCGCTCAAACGTGGTCGGGGATCAAGCCTGCCGCGGACCAGGTGGTGTCGTCCGAACAGGCGATCGTTGCGCTCGCCGGCCACGCGGACGCCTTCAACAAGAACCTCCCGAACTTCCAGGCCACGCTGGACGAACTCGTCCGTGCGATGTCCGCGTCGGGCTCGCCGTCCTCGCAGGTGTATATCGCGCTGCGCCAGGTCGTCGTCTCCGGAACGATGGCCCGCCGCATCGCCGAAATCCGCAGCGGCGGCAGCGCCGCGCAGGCGGCCGGCGAAGCGCTCGGCCGCGACGCCAACCTCTTCTCCACCGTGCTCACCGGCCTGCGCAAGGGCGACGACGCCAACAAGATCCTGCCGCTGACCGCGGGCCCCGCTGTCTCCCAGCTCGCACAGGTCGAGCAGCAGTGGTCGGGCATGAAGAAGGACCTCGATGCGATCACCGCCAGTTCGCGCAACCTGATCGGCGCGCAGACGGCCGCCACCGCCATCACCGCGAAGTCGGGCGACCTGCTTGACGACTCGCAGAAGCTGTTCGGCGCGTTCACCTCGATCGGCTCGATCAAGGACACCAGCTTTGCCGGCAACATCTGGATCTCGATCGGCGCCGGCCTGCTCACGCTGCTCTCGATCGCCGGCCTGCTCCTCGCCCTGAACAAGCAGCAGCAGACGCGCTACCAGTCCACGAAGGAACTCAACGACCGTAACCAGGAGGCCATCATGCGCCTGCTGGACGAGATGGGTTCGCTCGCAGAAGGCGACCTGACGGTCAAGGCGACGGTCACCGAAGACATGACCGGCGCGATCGCCGACTCCATCAACTTCGCCGTCGAACAGCTCCGCAGCCTCGTGCAGACGATTACCGATACCTCGGTGCAGGTCGCGGCGAGCGCGCAGGAAACACAGGCAACGGCAACGCAGCTCGCCGAAGCCGCGGAGCACCAGGCGCAGGAGATCGGCACGGCGTCCGAGGCGATCAACGAGATCGCGCGCTCCATTGACCAGGTCTCGAAGAATTCCGCGGAATCCGCGGAGGTTGCACAGCGCTCGGTGGCCATCGCGACCAAGGGTGCCGGCGTGGTGCGGCAGACGATCGCGGGCATGGACTCGATCCGCGACCAGATCCAGGAAACCTCGAAGCGAATCAAGCGCCTCGGCGAGTCGTCGCAGGAAATCGGCTCGATCGTCGAACTGATCAACGACATCTCGGAACAGACGAACATCCTGGCGCTAAACGCGGCAATTCAGGCGGCATCGGCCGGTGAAGCGGGCCGCGGCTTCGCGGTCGTCGCCGACGAAGTGCAGCGCCTCGCCGAACGCGCGTCCAACGCGACGAAGCGAATCGAAACGCTGGTCCAGACGATTCAGAGCGATACCAACGAAGCCGTCAGCTCGATGGAGCAGACGACGTCGGAAGTCGTCGCGGGTGCACGCCTGGCCGAGGACGCGGGCACGGCGCTGGGCGAGATCGAAAAGGTCTCGACCGACCTCTCGAACCTCATTCAGGGCATCTCGCAGGCGGCGCAGCAGCAGTCGTTCGCTGCAACCAACATCACGCAGACGATGACCACGATCCAGTCGATCACCGCGCAGACGTCGCAGGGCGCCAGCCAGACGGCGGCCTCGATTGGAAACCTCGCGCAACTGGCGGCGGATCTTCGCCGCTCGGTCGCCGACTTCAAGCTGCCGGCCTGATCCGCAGGACCCCTGACGAAATGACTTGGCTTGCACCTGGCTGCCGCGCGGTGAACGCATTCCTCCCAACGGGGAACGCACCGCGCACGCACGGGGCACGGGGTGCAACACGATGATCGCGATGCGCGAAGTGATCGATACGACCACGCTGGGCTGGATCAAACCGGAACTCGACGAGACCCTGCGCCAGGCGCGCCAGGAGATCGAGGCGTTCCTCGAAGACTCCGGCGACACCGCGCGCATGCGCGCCTGCGCCACGCTCCTGCACCAGGTGCGCGGCACGCTTCAGATGATCGAGCTGGACGCGCCGTCCATGGTCGCCACCGAAATGGAGACGTTGGCGACGGCCGTGGCGAACGGCCAGGTCGCGGACCGCGACGAAGCCTGTGCGGCCTTGCTGCGCGGCGTCGTGCAGCTGCCCGACTACCTCGAGCGCCTGCAGGGCGGCCATCGCGACATCCCCATCGTCCTGCTGCCGCTGCTCAATGAGCTGCGCGCCGCTCGCGGCGAAGCGGGGCTGACCGAGAGCATGCTGTTCGCCCCCGACCTCGACCGGCCCGTACCGGCGGCCGGTGCGCGTGGGCCCGGCATCGACGAACACGCGGCCTCGCAGTTTGCGGCCGCACTCCGCGGCTGGCCGGAATCCGGCGAGCCGACCGATCCCAAGTCGCTGGTCGACGAGATC
>NZ_VTRV01000168.1 GCF_008274655.1 Cognatilysobacter lacus
CAGCAAAATTTCCGCTCACGAGGTGTTGACAGTGATCGGAAATGCCCTAAAATGGGCGGCTCACTTGGACGAACTGAGGTTCGTTTGAGGGGAAAACGAGGCGCGGCGCTGAGGCCGGTCTCGAAGATCTTTGACAGTGTGCGCAGGTGACTTGTGCGGGCGTCTGGTGGTGGATGACTGTCCATCGCAGATGTCTCGTCACAAGCAACAAGAATCAAATGCATGCAAATGCAAGCGAGTTTTGAGGCTTGGAGCGAGCTCTGCACTAAAAGCTTTAGCTGATCCTTCGGGATTGGTTGCAAAACTTAAGTGAAGAGTTTGATCCTGGCTCAGAGTGAACGCTGGCGGCAGGCCTAACACATGCAAGTCGAGCGGCAGCGGGTCCTTCGGGATGCCGGCGAGCGGCGGACGGGTGAGGAATGCATCGGAATCTGCCTCTATGTGGGGGATAACGTAGGGAAACTTACGCTAATACCGCATACGACCTACGGGTGAAAGCCGGGGACCTTCGGGCCTGGCGCAGAGAGATGAGCCGATGCCGGATTAGCTAGTTGGCGGGGTAATGGCCCACCAAGGCGACGATCCGTAGCTGGTCTGAGAGGATGATCAGCCACACTGGAACTGAGACACGGTCCAGACTCCTACGGGAGGCAGCAGTGGGGAATATTGGACAATGGGCGCAAGCCTGATCCAGCCATGCCGCGTGAGTGAAGAAGGCCTTCGGGTTGTAAAGCTCTTTTGTCCGGGAAGAAAAGCCTTAGATTAATACTCTGGGGTCCTGACGGTACCGGAAGAATAAGCACCGGCTAACTTCGTGCCAGCAGCCGCGGTAATACGAAGGGTGCAAGCGTTACTCGGAATTACTGGGCGTAAAGCGTGCGTAGGTGGTTCGTTAAGTCTGATGTGAAAGCCCCGGGCTCAACCTGGGAACTGCATTGGATACTGGCGATCTGGAGTGCGGTAGAGGGTGGCGGAATTCCCGGTGTAGCAGTGAAATGCGTAGATATCGGGAGGAACATCCGTGGCGAAGGCGGCCACCTGGACCAGCACTGACACTGAGGCACGAAAGCGTGGGGAGCAAACAGGATTAGATACCCTGGTAGTCCACGCCCTAAACGATGCGAACTGGATGTTGGGCTCAACTTGGAGCTCAGTATCGAAGCTAACGCGTTAAGTTCGCCGCCTGGGAAGTACGGTCGCAAGACTGAAACTCAAAGGAATTGACGGGGGCCCGCACAAGCGGTGGAGTATGTGGTTTAATTCGATGCAACGCGAAGAACCTTACCTGGCCTTGACATGTCTGGAATCCTTGAGAGATCAGGGAGTGCCTTCGGGAACCAGAACACAGGTGCTGCATGGCTGTCGTCAGCTCGTGTCGTGAGATGTTGGGTTAAGTCCCGCAACGAGCGCAACCCTTGTCCTTAGTTGCCAGCACGTAATGGTGGGAACTCTAAGGAGACCGCCGGTGACAAACCGGAGGAAGGTGGGGATGACGTCAAGTCATCATGGCCCTTACGGCCAGGGCTACACACGTACTACAATGGTGGGGACAGAGGGCTGCAAACCGGCGACGGTGAGCCAATCCCAGAAACCCTATCTCAGTCCGGATCGGAGTCTGCAACTCGACTCCGTGAAGTCGGAATCGCTAGTAATCGCAGATCAGCATTGCTGCGGTGAATACGTTCCCGGGCCTTGTACACACCGCCCGTCACACCATGGGAGTCTGTTGCACCAGAAGCAGGTAGCTTAACCTTCGGGGGGGCGCTTGCCACGGTGTGGCCGATGACTGGGGTGAAGTCGTAACAAGGTAGCCGTATCGGAAGGTGCGGCTGGATCACCTCCTTTTGAGAACCGGCAGCATTGCTGCCAGGCGCCCGCACAAGACACCTGCATTCGAAGTTCCGCAAAGCCCTTGGGGCTTTGACGGGAGCGTCCCGTTTCGATGGGGCTTTAGCTCAGCTGGGAGAGCACCTGCTTTGCAAGCAGGGGGTCGTCGGTTCGATCCCGACAAGCTCCACCATCTCAGGCTCGGCCGATGTCGGCGGATAGCAACATCGGGTCTGTAGCTCAGGTGGTTAGAGCGCACCCCTGATAAGGGTGAGGTCGGTGGTTCGAGTCCTCCCAGACCCACCATATGCTCCCAGCTTCGAATGCCTGCACACACATAAAGATTAGAACCGCACGGGCGCTGAAGCCGGTGGGGTGTTCTTTGAAAAATCGGATGTAGCGAGCGTTTTAGACGGAATGTCTACAGACGTGTCGTGAGGCTAAGGCGGGGGACATTGATCCCCTAAAATTTGAGTTGTCGAAATTCGCGTCCGGGCTTTGTACCCCCGGGCACAGACAACCCCGAGGCGACTTGGGGTTATATGGTCAAGCGAATAAGCGCACACGGTGGATGCCTTGGCGGTCAGAGGCGATGAAGGACGTGGCAGCCTGCGAAAAGTACGGGGGAGCTGGCAACAAGCTTTGATCCCGTAATGTCCGAATGGGGAAACCCACTGCGCAAGCAGTATCCTGCAGTGAATACATAGCTGCTGGAAGCGAACCCGGAGAACTGAAATATCTAAGTACCCGGAGGAAAAGAAATCAACCGAGATTCCCTGAGTAGTGACGAGCGAACGGGGACCAGCCCTTAAGCTGATTGAGTTCTAGCGGAACGTTCCTGGAAAGGACGGCCATAGACGGTGATAGCCCCGTATGCGAAAGGGCTCTTTCAGTGAAAGCGAGTAAGGCGGGGCACGTGAAACCCTGTCTGAACATGGGGGGACCATCCTCCAAGGCTAAATACTACTGACCGACCGATAGTGAACCAGTACCGTGAGGGAAAGGCGAAAAGAACCCTGGTGAAGGGAGTGAAATAGATCCTGAAACCGTGTGCGTACAAGCAGTCGGAGCCTCGAAAGGGGTGACGGCGTACCTTTTGTATAATGGGTCAGCGACTTACTGTTCGTGGCGAGCTTAACCGTATAGGGGAGGCGAAGGGAAACCGAGTCTGAAAAGGGCGCATAGTCGCGGGCAGTAGACCCGAAACCGGGTGATCTAGTCATGCCCAGGGTGAAGGTCCGGTAACACGGACTGGAGGCCCGAACCCACTCCCGTTGCAAAGGTAGGGGATGAGGTGTGATTAGGAGTGAAAAGCTAATCGAACCCGGAGATAGCTGGTTCTCCTCGAAAGCTATTTAGGTAGCGCCTCGGACGAATACTGCTGGGGGTAGAGCACTGTTATGGCTAGGGGGTCATTGCGACTTACCAAACCATTGCAAACTCCGAATACCAGTACGTACTATCCGGGAGACACACGGCGGGTGCTAACGTCCGTCGTGAAAAGGGAAACAACCCAGACCCACAGCTAAGGTCCCAAATTCATCGCTAAGTGGAAAACGATGTGGAAAGGCACAGACAGCCAGGAGGTTGGCTTAGAAGCAGCCACCCTTTAAAGAAAGCGTAATAGCTCACTGGTCGAGTCGGTCTGCGCGGAAGATTTAACGGGGCTAAGCGATGAACCGAAGCTTGGGGTGTGCACATTTTGTGTACGCGGTAGAGGAGCGTTCCGTAAGCCGTTGAAGGTGACTTGAGAAGGTTGCTGGAGGTATCGGAAGTGCGAATGCTGACATGAGTAACGATAATGCGGGTGAAAACCCCGCACGCCGAAAGCCCAAGGTTTCCTTGCGCAACGTCAATCGGCGCAGGGTGAGTCGGCCCCTAAGGCGAGGCTGAAAAGCGTAGTCGATGGGAAGCTGGTTAATATTCCAGCACCTCGCGTAAGTGCGATGGAGGGACGGAGAAGGTTAGGCAGGCCCGGCGTTGGTTGTCCGGGTGAGAGAGTTGAGGCGGTTCCCTTTGGCAAATCCGGGGGAGCAACGTTGAGACTAAGGACGAGCCCTTTTGGGCGAAGCTGCCGATATCACGCTTCCAGGAAAAGCTCCTAAGCTTCAGCTTACGCAGACCGTACCGTAAACCGACACAGGTGGGCAGGATGAGAATTCTAAGGCGCTTGAGAGAACTCGGGTGAAGGAACTAGGCAAAATAGCACCGTAACTTCGGGAGAAGGTGCGCCCCTTTTGGTTCATAGCTGAGAGGGGCCGCAGTGACCAGGCCGCTGCGACTGTTTATCAAAAACACAGCACTCTGCAAACACGAAAGTGGACGTATAGGGTGTGACGCCTGCCCGGTGCTGGAAGGTTAATTGATGGGGTTAGCCGCAAGGCGAAGCTCTTGATCGAAGCCCCAGTAAACGGCGGCCGTAACTATAACGGTCCTAAGGTAGCGAAATTCCTTGTCGGGTAAGTTCCGACCTGCACGAATGGCGTAACGACAGCGGCGCTGTCTCCACCCGAGACTCAGTGAAATTGAAATCGCTGTGAAGATGCAGCGTTCCCGCGGCAAGACGGAAAGACCCCGTGAACCTTTACTATAGCTTTACATTGAACGTTGAGTTCGTCTGTGTAGGATAGGTGGGAGGCTGTGAAACCGAGGCGCTAGCTTCGGTGGAGCCATCCTTGAAATACCACCCTGATGTGCTTGACGTTCTAACCTGGGTCCGTAATCCGGATCGGGGACCATGTATGGTGGGTAGTTTGACTGGGGCGGTCTCCTCCCAAAGAGTAACGGAGGAGCACGAAGGTACGCTCAGCGCGGTCGGACATCGCGCACTGTGTGCAAAGGCATAAGCGTGCTTGACTGCAAGATCGACGGATCAAGCAGGTACGAAAGTAGGTCTTAGTGATCCGGTGGTTCTGTATGGAAGGGCCATCGCTCAACGGATAAAAGGTACTCCGGGGATAACAGGCTGATACCGCCCAAGAGTTCATATCGACGGCGGTGTTTGGCACCTCGATGTCGGCTCATCACATCCTGGGGCTGTAGTCGGTCCCAAGGGTATGGCTGTTCGCCATTTAAAGTGGTACGCGAGCTGGGTTCAGAACGTCGTGAGACAGTTCGGTCCCTATCTGTCGTGGGCGTTGGAGATTTGAGAGGGGCTGCTCCTAGTACGAGAGGACCGGAGTGGACGAACCTCTGGTGTTCCGGTTGTCACGCCAGTGGCACTGCCGGGTAGCTATGTTCGGAAGCGATAACCGCTGAAAGCATCTAAGCGGGAAGCGCGCCTCAAGATGAGATCTCCCGGGAGCTTGACTCCCCTAAAGGAACGTTGAAGACTACGACGTTGATAGGCAGGGTGTGTAAGTACAGCAATGTATTGAGCTAACCTGTACTAATGATCCGTGCGGCTTGACCATATAACCTCAAGTGGCTTCGTGGAGCTTAGCTCCCGAATGCACCCTTGGCTTCGTGACACGTCACGACATTCCACTGCTCGCTACATCCACCCCTTTTCCGCTCAGGTCGAGAGACCTGTCGGTAACCAACGAGAGCGCGGCGCCGTGAGGCGACCCTCCACCCTCTCCCTGGTGACCATAGCGGTGTGGAACCACCCGATCCCATTCCGAACTCGGAAGTGAAACGCACCCGCGCCGATGGTAGTGTGGCTTTGCCATGCGAGAGTAGGTCATCGCCAGGGTCTTTATCCCCAAACCCCCATCCGTGAACACGGGTGGGGGTTTGTCTTTGCGGCAAAG
>NZ_VTRV01000169.1 GCF_008274655.1 Cognatilysobacter lacus
CCGTCGACTTCACGCGCGGGGTAAACCCGAGGTGGCGATATGCCTTCGGCGTCGCCATCCGGCCGCGCGCGGTCCGGATCAGGTAGCCCTGCTGGATCAGGAACGGCTCGACGACGTCCTCGAGCGTGCCGCGCTCCTCGCTCAGCGCCGCGGCAAGCGACTCCACGCCGACCGGCCCACCGTCGAACGAGCCGATGACGGTGCCGAGCAGTCGCCGGTCCAGATCGTCGAAGCCTTCCGGGTCGACGCGCAGCATCGTCATCGCCGCGATCGCCGACTCGCGGGTGATCGTGCCGTCGCCACGCACCTGCGCGAAGTCGCGCACGCGCCGCAGCAGGCGATTGGCGATTCGCGGCGTGCCACGCGAGCGGCGCGCGATCTCGCCCGAACCGTCGGGCGTGCACGCGATGCCGAGGATGTGTGCCGAGCGCTGCACGATCTTCGTGAGCTCCTCGACGCTGTAGAACTCGAGCCGCTGCACGATGCCGAAGCGGTCGCGCAGCGGCGCGGTGAGCAGGCCTGCGCGCGTGGTCGCGCCGATCAGCGTGAATGGCGGCAGGTCGATCTTGATCGAGCGCGCGGCCGGGCCCTCGCCGATCATGATGTCGAGCTGGAAATCCTCCATCGCCGGGTACAGCACTTCCTCCACCAGCGGCGACAGGCGATGTATCTCGTCGACGAACAGCACGTCGTGCGGCTGCAGGTTGGTGAGCAGCGCGGCGAGGTCACCGGCCTTCTCGATCACCGGGCCCGACGTCTGACGCAGGTTCACGCCGAGTTCGTTGGCGATGACCTGGCTGAGCGTGGTCTTGCCGAGGCCGGGCGGCCCGAAGATCAGCACGTGGTCGAGGGCCTCGCCACGACCTTTGGCGGCCTCGATGTAGATCTTCATCTGCTCGCGCACGGGCACCTGGCCGAGGTACTCGTCCAGGCGCTTCGGGCGGATGCTGGCCTCGACGGCGGCGTCCTCGAAGGTGGCGCCGGCGGCGAT
The DNA here is from genome assembly GCF_008274655.1 of Cognatilysobacter lacus. Taxonomy (GTDB): domain Bacteria; phylum Pseudomonadota; class Gammaproteobacteria; order Xanthomonadales; family Xanthomonadaceae; genus Cognatilysobacter; species Cognatilysobacter lacus. The sequence continues at coordinate 992 of NZ_VTRV01000169.1, forward strand.
GATGCGGGTCTCGGTCATGCCCGGATTATGGCCCGCCCCGGATCACCCGGTGCGACCTCAGATTTCGATCTGCGCGCCCAACTCCACGAGCCGGTTGCCCGGGATGCGGAAGAACGTGGTCGCCGGTGCCGCGTTGCGGTGCATGAGCGCGAAGATCTTGTCGCGCCACAGCGGCATGCCGCGATGCTTGCTGCCCACGATCGTCTCGCGGCTCGCGAAGTACGTGGTGTCCATCGGATCGAAGTAGATGCCGCCCTTGTCGCAGGAGCGCATCAGCGCGAGCGGCACGTCCGGAATCTCCATGAAGCCGAACCTGATCGTCACGCGGTAGAAATTCTCGCCGATCGAGTCGATCTTGAGCTTCTTGTCGCGCGGCGCCATGGGCACCGTCATCGGCTCGACGGTGAGGAACACGTTGCGCTCGTGCAGCACCTTGTTGTGCTTGAGGTTGTGCAGGAAGGCCTGCGGCACCACGCCGCGGTCGGCGGTCAGGAACACGGCGGTGCCGGGCACGCGCACGGGCGGCGAAAGCATCAGGCCGGGCAGGAACACGTCGAGCTGGATGCCTTCCTTGCGCGCCTCCTCGTGCAGCAGCGCGCGGCCGCGACGCCACGTGCGCATCAGGGTGAACGAGGTCAGGCCGATGAACAGCGGCACCCATGCGCCGATGCCGGTGAACAGCTTGCCGCCGTTCGCGACGAGGAACGCGACGTCGATGACCAGGAACATCGCGCACAGCGGGAGCACCCATTTGCGCGAATCGTTCCAGCGCGTGTAGGCGACGAGCGCGAGCAGCAGCGTGTCGATCAGCATCGTGCCTGTCACCGACAGGCCGTACGCGGTGGCGAGGTTGGTCGCGCTCTTGAACGCGAGCGTGAGCAGGATCACCGCGCCCAGCAGCGTCCAGTTGATCGACGGCACGTAGATCTGGCCGATCGTCTGCCGCGAGGTGTGCTTGATCGACAGACGCGGCAGGTAGCCGAGCTGGATCGCCTGCCGGGTCACCGAGAACGCGCCGGTGATCACCGCCTGGGAGGCGATCGCGGCGGCCACGGTGGCCAGGCCCAGCATCGGCACCTGTGCCCAGCCGGGCATCGACATGTAGAACGGATTCGAGCGCGCAGCCGGGTTCTGCAGCAGGACGGCGCCCTGGCCGAAATAGTTGAGGACCAGCGCCGGCAGCACGAACGCGAACCACGCCCACCGGATCGGCCGCTTGCCGAAATGGCCCATGTCGGCATACAGCGCTTCGCCGCCCGTGATCGCCAGCACCACGGCGCCCAGGATGAAGAGCGCATGGCCGCCGTGCGTGGTGAAGAACACGAAGGCCCAGTAGGGATTGAGCGCCCACAGCACGGACGGGTAACGCACGATGTTGTTGACGCCGAGCGCCGCCAGCACCACGAACCACGTGATCATCACGGGGCCGAAGATCCTGCCCACGCGCTCGGTACCGTAGCGCTGGAACGAGAACAGGCCGATCAGGATCACGAGCGCCACCGGCATCACCCAGTGTCCGAACGCGGGTGAGATCACGCGCAGGCCGTCGAGTGCGCCCAGCACCGTGACCGGCGGCGTGATCATGCCGTCGCCGAAGAACAGCGACGCGCCGAAGATGCCGAGAATGCCCACCAGGTAGTTCAGTCGCGAGCCCTGCTTGAGCGAGCGCTGCGCGAGTGCCGTCAGCGCCATGATGCCGCCCTCGCCTTCGTTGTCGGCGCGCATGATCACGATCACGTACTTGATCGTCACCACCAGCATCAGCGCCCAGAATGCGAGCGACAAGAGGCCCTTCACCGTCGCCGCGTCGGGCTGCAGCCCGTAATGCGGCAGGAACATTTCCTGGATGGTGTAGAGCGGGCTGGTGCCGATGTCACCGAACACGACACCCACGGCACCCACCACCAGCGTGGCCAGTGCGGTCGGCGCGTGTGCATGCCCATTGTCGCCTGCGCCGTGCGGATGCGCGGCGGATGAGTCGTTAGCGATCATGGATGTCTCTTGAAAACGGCCCGGCACTCAACGGAGCGCGGACTGTAGCGCCTTGCGGATGATGGTCGCGGTGTCGTCGCCCGGCGCGGTCGCGTCCTTGGCCATGCGGACGGCTTCGGCGGGCTTGTAGCCCAGTTGCTGCAGGGCGACGCCGGCCTCGGATTGCGGGTCGGCGGGCACACCGGTATTCATTCCCAACGTCGCGCCGATGCCCATCAGATCCGCCGCGCGGTCGCGCAGCTCGACGACGATGCGCTCGGCGGTCTTCTTGCCGATGCCAGGGATGCGCGTCAGGGCCGTCACATCGCCCGACTGCACGAGCCGCGCGAATTCGTCGACGCTGACCGAGGACAGGATCGCAAGCGCGATCTTCGCGCCGATGCCGGTGACCTTCTGCACGTCGCGGAACAGGCGGCGCTCGCCCTCGCGCAGGAAGGCGTAGAGCGCGACGCTGTCCTCCTTCTGCGCGTAATGCGTGAACAGAACGACCTCGCGCCCGACTTCGGGGAGGTCGTAGAACGTGCTCATCGGGGCTTCGAGCTCGTATCCGATGCCGCCGGCGACTTCGACCATCAGCCACGGCGGCTGCTTGTGCACGAGCACGCCACGCAGGCGCCCGATCACCGGCGGCCCTCGCGGATCGCCACGGCTGGCATCGTCACGCGCGGGCCCATGCCCGCGTACGGGAACTGTCGCATTGAGCTGTTTCCACTCCGGCTTGCGCCGCCGGCAATCCGGCGGCGCGCATTGTGCGCCTATCGAGGGCGGGCGGCACGCGGTCAGCTGCCGCGGCGACGCAGCTGTGCGAGCGCAATGCCGGTGCGGCCCGCGGTCGCGCTCATGTGCGCATGCGTCAGCGCGACGGCGAGGGCGTCGGCAGCGTCGGCCTGCAGCTTCTGCTCGGGCAGGTTCAGCAGCAGCCGCACCATGTGCTGTACCTGCTGCTTGTCGGCAGCGCCCTTGCCCACCAGCGACTGCTTGATCAGCCGCGGTGCGTATTCGTGCACCTTCAGGTGGCGGCGCACCACGGTCGCGATGGCCGCGCCGCGCGCATGGCCGAGCTTGAGCGCGCTGGTGGCGGACTTGTCCATGAACACGGTCTCGATCGCCACTTGGCCGGGATTCCACTCGTCGATCAGCGCATCCAGCCCGACGCAGAGCAGGCCCAGGCGCGCCGGGAAATCCTCGGCATCGAGCAGCTTCAGCGTGTGCGCGGCCACGTACGTGCACTTGCCGCCCGGCGCCACGTCGATGAAGCCGACCCCGGTGCGCTGCGAGCCGGGGTCGATTCCCATGATCCGGAACGTGCCCGGTGCGGGCGGCAGCGTGCTCACGCGGGGATCCGCGACGAGGCATTCATCGGAATGCCCGATGCCTGTCTGCCGCCGTCACGCGTACGCGTCCTCGCCCAGCTCGGCGTTGGAGTAGACGCTCTGAACGTCGTCGAGGTCCTCGAGCCATGCGAGCAGCTTGACGACCTGCCGACCCGTGTCGCCATCGACCGTCACGTTGTTGTCGGCGCGGAAGGTGACTTCGGCCTCGCCGGGCACCAGGCCCGCGGCTTCGAGCGCGGCCTTGACGTCGAGGAACGACTCCGGAGACGTGATCACGTCGATCGAGCCGTCTTCGGGATACACGATGACGTCGTCCGCGCCCGCCTCGATCGCGGCTTCGGTGAGGCGGTCCTCGTCGACGCCCTCGCCGAACCAGATCACGCCGCGCTTGTGGAACATGAAGGCGACGGAGCCCTCGGTACCGAGGTTGCCGCCGAACTTGGAGAACGCGTGGCGGACTTCGGCGACGGTGCGCACGCGGTTGTCGGTCAGGCAGTCCACGATCACAGCGACGCCGCCGGGCGCGTAGCCCTCGTAGCGGATCTCTTCGTACTCGACGCCTTCGAGCTCGCCCGTCGCCTTCTTGACCGCGCGCTCGATCACGTCCTTCGTCATGTTGACGGCAAGGCCCTTGTCGATCGCGACGCGCAGGCGCGGGTTGCCGTGCGGATCGCCGCCGCCGCTGCGCGCGGCGACGCTGATCTCACGGATGATCTTGGTGAAGATCTTGCCGCGCCGCGCGTCAACGGCGTTCTTGCGGGCTTCGATCGAGGGACCACGACCCATCGGGATTTCCGGGCGGCTGGAACGGGACAGCGATTTTAGCGGATCGGCCGCTTGTTCCCGCGCCGGAGCCGCCGCCGTTCGGGCGGTTCAGCTCTCGAAGCGGCCGTCGCGCAGGAAGGCGATCGTCTGGCGCGCCGCCAGCGGCGAGAAAACCAGCCCCGAGTGGCTCGCCGGAACCACCACGTGGTCGGACAGGCCTGCAAGCCGGGTTTCGGCGACGGCCACGGTGCCGTCGCTGGGGCCGTCGAAGCGACCGAACACCTGGCCGAGGCCGATGGGTCGGGTGCCGGCGATCATTCCGACCCGCGCGCGTCCCTGCCACGGCCTGCAGCCACTTCGGAGCAGCTCGCGGCTCTGGCCGAGCGTGGCGCCGACCACGGGCAGGAGGGAAAGAGTGT
>NZ_VTRV01000017.1 GCF_008274655.1 Cognatilysobacter lacus
ATCGGGGACCTGCGCGACGCCGGCATCGCCGCCCTCGCCGAACCGCGCGGCATCGAGACGGCGCGCGGTTTGCTCGCGCACATCCTGCGCATCGCGCCACCCGCCGACCCGACCGCCGCAGAGCTGCGTCGACGCATCGATTTCGCGGTTCATTACGGCCTGTTCGTGCCCGGGCAACGCTTCACGGACGCCCTCCAGGGCGGCGGGCGCACGCCGACGATGGTGGTGGTGCCGCACGGTGACTTCGTTATGGGCGCCCCCGCCGGCGAGCCTGGTGCGACCGATGCCGAGCGTCCCACGCGGCCGATCCATTTCGAACGCGGCCTGGCGGTCTCGATGACCGAAGTGACGGTGGGGCAGTTCCGTCGCTTCGTCCTTGCGACGCATTACCGCGCACGCTCGACGCGGCGCGGCTATTCCGTCGCCTACGACCTGCGCAGCGGCAACTTCGCGCGCCGCGGCAACGTGGACTGGGAAGACGACTACCTGGGCCGCCCGGCGGCGGATGACCTGCCCGTGGTACACGTCAGTGCCAAGGATGCGAGTGCCTATGCGCAATGGCTCGCGGACGAGACAGGGCGCCGCTACCGCCTGCCGAGCGAGGCCGAGTTCGAATACGCCACGCGCGAGGGCACCACGACACCGTATCCCTGGGGCACGGGCGTCCCACCGCCGGGCTCGGGGAACTTCACGGGGGCAGGGGACCGCTCGCCCTCGGGGCGTGCATGGAGCGACGCCTTCCGCGGCTATATCGACGGCGCCTGGGGGCCGGCCCCGGTGGGGCGCTACCGGCCCGGTGGATTCGGTCTTCACGACATGGCCGGCAATGTCAGCGAGTGGGTCGCGGACTGCTGGCATGCCAGCTACCGACGCGCGCCGCGCGATCAACGCGCCTGGTTCAATCCGGGCTGCCGGCAACGCGTGGTTCGCGGCGGGTCCTGGGCCAGTGCGCCGGCGCAGACGCGGTCCGCCTGGCGCAGTGGCCTCGACGCCGATACAACGAACGCGCGCATCGGCTTCAGGGTAGTGCGCGACCTTTGACGTCGCATTAGGGGATCGAGTCGATGCAAATCAATCCGTTGGGCCAGGGCATGGGCACGCAGCGCCGCGGGTTCGGCCTGGGTTCCATTCGCTGGATCATCATGATCGGCTTCGCGATCTATGCGGCAGTGTCGTGGATGGGCAGCGCGAAGAAGGACCCGTACACCGGGCAGACCGCGCACTACGGCGCGTCGACCGACGAAGAAGTGCAGCTGGGTTCGCAGGCCTTCGACCAGGTGGTGGGCGATGCGAAGTCGCAGAACGCACTGCTGCCCGCGGACTCGCAGGTGAGCCAGCAGATCCGAGGCATTGCGCAGCGGCTGATCGCACGCGTGCCGGACGTGACGCAGGCGCTTGCCGCCGAGAACGGCGTCGCGGCGCCCGAGGATTACCGTAGCTTCCAGTGGGACGTGGCGGTCATCCAGTCGGACGAGGCCAACGCGTTCTGCCTGCCGGGTGGAAAGATGGCGGTCTACACGGGGTTGCTTCCGGTCGCGCAGAACCAGGATGCGATGGCCGTGGTGATGGGGCACGAGATCGCGCACGCGCTGCTTCGCCACGGGTCGCAGCGGATGGCACAGCAGAAGCTGATGCAGATGGGCCAGATGGCCGCGGGTGTCGCCCTCGGCGGCATGGATCCGACGCAGCAGCGCGCCGTGATGGGTGCGCTCGGTGCGGGCGCGCAGTACGGCCTGATCCTGCCCTACGGTCGCAATCACGAGACCCAGGCGGACGAGGTCGGGCTGATGCTGGCCGCGGCGGCGTGCTTCAACCCGCACGAGGCGATTCCGCTGTGGGAGCGCATGTCGCAGATGGGCGGCGGCCAGCGCCCGCCGGAATTCGCGTCGACGCACCCGGACCCGGAGAACCGCATCCAGCACCTGACCGAACTCATGCCGCGTGCCGAGGCGTTCTACAACAAATATTGTTCGACGCCCGCGCCGAAGCAGTAAGCGGTGGCAGCGCGCAGCTGCCGGGCGCGCCTACTTCTGGGTTTCGCCCTTGCGGCCGGTAGGCGTGCCCATCGTGCCGGACAGGTTGTGCTGGAAGTCCTTCCACATCTGCAGGTTGCGCTCGGTCAGCTGGTTCATCAGCGTCCACGGCGTCTGGCCCAGCAGGCCGCCCATCTGCGATTTGAACTGCTGTTGCTGGTCGAGGAACACCTGCATCGACTTCTCGAGGTAGGTGCCCATGAAGCCCTGCATCGAGTCCCCGTAGAAGCGGATGATGTGGCTGAGCAGCTGCGTGGAGAGCATCGGCTCGCCGTCCTGCTCGTGCTCGGCAATGATCTGCAGCAGCACCTGGCGCGTGAGGTCGTCGCCGGATCGCGCGTCGCGGACTTCGAATTCCTCGCCGTCGATGATGAGCTGGCGCACGTCCTCGATGGTGATGTAACTCGAGATTTCCGTGTCGTAGAGCCGGCGGTTCGGATACTTCTTGATGACGCGCGGGGAAGCCATCTGCAAGTACCTGAAACGGGATGCGTCGAGAATGACGCAGTGCGCAACGCCACGCAACCGCGATGGCGGAGCGGCCAGGCCGTAGCCTGACCGCTTCAGCGCGATTCACCAGCCCATGTACTGGCCGCCATTCGCGGAAAGATTCGCACCGGTGATCCAGCTGGCCTCGTCCGGGATGAAGAACGACACCGCGTACGCGATCTCTTCGGGCTTGCCCAGGCGGCCCGTCGGGATCTGCTGGATGATCTTGCCGCGCACCTCTTCCGGGACGGCCATCACCATGTCGGTGGCGATGTAGCCGGGCGAAACCGTGTTCACGGTGATGCCGAACTTCGCGTTTTCCTGCGCGAGCGAGATGGTGAAACCGTGCATGCCGGCCTTCGACGCCGCGTAGTTGGCCTGGCCGTACTGGCCCTTCTGGCCGTTGATCGACGCGATCTGGATGATGCGGCCCCACTTGCGGTCGCGCATGCCCTCGATGACCGGCCGCGTCACGTTGAACACCGAGCCGAGGTTGGTATTGATGACCTCGTTCCACTGTTCCGACGTCATGCGGTGGAAGGTGGTGTCGCGGGTGATGCCGGCGTTGTTGACGACGATGTCCACCTGGCCGACCTTCTGCTCGATGTCGCGCACCATCGCTTCGCACTGCTTCGGGTCCGCGACGTCGGCGCGGGCGAGATGCACCTCGATGCCACGGTCGCGCATCGACTTCTGCCAGGCAGTCGCGCGCGCCTCGTCGCGGTAGTTGGTGGCGACGCGATGCCCCATCGCGGCCAGCCGTTCGATGATGGACGTGCCGATACCGCCGGTGCCGCCGGTGACCAGTGCTACACGGCTCTGCATGTGCTGCTCCCTCTTGGCGCGACCTGCGCCCGTCGCGTAATTCTAGGCACGAAGGCTTACGCCGGCGTATCCGGCCCCGGGATCCGCGCGGGATCGAACGCGCTCACCGCCCGCTCGAGCCACTCCTGTGGCGTTTCGCCGCCGACATCCCCGAGCGTCGGTTGGCCCAGCGCCGCCCAAGCGCGACGGAGGGCCGGCAACGGTTGCGCGGGGTCGACCGGCTGCGACGCATCCGACTTCGACAGCTTGCGACCGCCCGGATCGACGACGACGGGCAGGTGCGCGTAGCCCGGCGTGTGGAAACCCAGCGCCTGCTGCAGAAGGATCTGTCGCGCGGTGGAATCGAGCAGGTCGGCCCCGCGCACGACGTGGCTGACGCCCTGCGCAGCATCGTCGACCACTACCGCGAGCTGGTACGCCCACAGGCCGTCGGCGCGGTACAGCACGAAGTCGCCCACAGCCGTATCGACGTCCTGCAGCTGGGGGCCCATCACGTCGTCGACGAAGCGGATCCGCGCGCCGTCGGCCACGCGCAGTCGGACGGCGGGCGGTCGATCGGGCTCCGGCGCGCGGACACAGGCACGATGCACACCGCCCGAGGCAAGCAGGTCGCTGCGGCTGCACCAGCATGGAAACGCCATGCCACGGTCGACGAGATCTTCCAGCGCGTCGCGATAGACCGCCTCCCGGGCGCTCTGGCGCCAGACGGGCTCATCCGGCCGCAGGCCGAAGGCGCCCAACGCGGCGAGCTGCCGCATGGCCACGCCGGGCACCTCGCGCGGGCGGTCGACGTCTTCGACGCGCACCAGCCAGCGGCCGCCCGCCCGCCGCGCGTACAGCCAGCTACCAAGCGCGGCGAGCAGGGACCCGGCGTGCAGATCACCGGTGGGCGAGGGCGCGAAGCGGCCGCGGTAGCCCGTCCCGCCGCTCATGCCCGTGAAGCGATGCTGGCTGCCGCGAACCGGGCGACTTGAAAAGTCGTCGTCCCCACGCCACGTTGTGCAGCACGCGACGCGCGTACCCGGACCGACCCCGCCATGTTCAAGCGCATCACGCTTTTCCTCGCCACCAACCTCGCGGTGCTGGTGCTGCTGAGCATCGTCATGCGGTTGCTGGGCGTGAACCCGCAAACCGGCGGCGGCCTGCTGGTGATGGCGACGTTGTTCGGCTTCGGCGGCTCGTTCATTTCGCTGATGATGTCGAAATGGCTCGCCAAGCGCAGCACCGGCGCGCAGGTGATCGAGCAACCCCGTGACGACGGCGAGCGCTGGTTGCTTGAGACCGTGCGCCGGCAGTCGCAGTCGGTGGGTATCGCCATGCCGGAAGTGGCGGTCTATCAGGCGCCGGAGATCAACGCGTTCGCGACGGGCCCGAGCCGGAACAATGCGCTGGTCGCGGTCTCGACAGGCCTGCTGCGCAACCTCGATCGCGACGAGGCGGAAGCCGTGCTCGGGCACGAAATGAGCCACGTCGCCAACGGCGACATGGTCACGATGATGCTGATCCAGGGCGTTCTCAACACCTTCGTCATCGTGCTTGCGCGGGTTGTCGGCCGCGTCGTTGACGGCTACCTCGGCGGCAACGATCGTCGCGGCGGCATCGGCTACTTCGTGATCGTCAGCGTGCTCGACATGGTGTTCGGGCTGTTCGCGAGCATCATCGCGATGTGGTTCTCGCGGCATCGCGAGTTCCGCGCCGACGCCGGCGGCGCCCGCCTGGCCGGACGCGACAGGATGATCGCGGCGCTGGAAAAGCTGGCGCAGATGCACGGGGAGACCACGCTGCCCAAGCAGGTACAGGCGTTCGGCATCAGCGGCGCGGCCGCGCATGGCCTGCGTCGGCTGTTCACGACCCATCCGCCGCTGGCCGAGCGCATCGAGGCATTGCGACGGATGCCTGCGGCCGCCCCTTCGGTGCGCGTGGTGAGTTGACACGGGGCACGTCGTCGTAAAAAAAAGCCCGCCGAAGCGGGCTTTTTTTACATTGGCGGCGGTGAGTCAGCCGAACTCGTAGTCCATCGCGGTGCTCACGCCGGCAAGGAAGAAGCCCTGCGCGTAGTCGACACCCGCGCCGAACAGCACGCTCATGCTCTGTGCGTCGCGGACGTGCTCGGCGATGGTGCGCTTGCCCAGCGCGCGCGCCTTGTCGGTGATCTCGCGCAGGCGCTTCTGGTGTTCGACGCTGGTGCCCAGGCTCTCCATGAAGGTGCGGTCGATCTTCAGGAAGTCGGTGTCGAAATGCGCCAGCAGCTGGAACGAGTTCAGGCCGGCGCCGAAGTGCTCCAGCCCGACGCGCACGCCCGAACGCGCCGCGCGCGCCTGGAACTCCTGCGCCGCGCGAAGGTTCGTGAAGACCTTCGACTCCGGTAGCTGCACCACCAGCAGGCTGCCGTCGGAGCCGTGCTTGGTTATCTGCTCTTCGATGTGCTTGAGCAGGCTGTCGTCCTGCAGCGAGCTTTCGGTGATCTTGACCAGCAGCGTCGTTCGCTTCCCGGTCTTGATGCGCTCGCCGATCACTTCGAGCGCACGGCCGACGACCCAGCGGTCGATCTCCCACAGCAGCCCGTTCTCCTCGGCGATCTGCAGGAAGGCCAGCGGGGCCACGAGCTCGCCCTGGTCGCCTTTCATGCGCAGGTAGGCCTCGTAGATCTCGCCCGGCTCGCCATGCAGGCTTACCAGCGGCTGGTAGGCCATCGTGAAGCGATCGGAGTCCAGCGCATCGCGGATGCGGTCGACCCACGCCTGCACGCGCTCTTCCTCGGCGCGGTCGACGGCGCCGGGATCGAACAGTTCGATGCGATTGCCGCCCATGCCGACGCACGACTGCACGCCCTGCGTGGCGCGCGCCAGAACGGCGGTGACGCTCGCGATTTTTTCGCCGACCTGCACGCCGCCGACGCTGATGGTCGCGTTCAGCGAGCGGTTGCCGACCTCGATCACGTGCTCGGAGAACGCGGTGCGGATCTGCTCGGCGAGCGCCTGCGTGACCTCGTGGGTGGCGCCACGCGCGAGCGCCGCGAACTGGTGCTCGCCGAAGCGCGCCAGCACGACGTCCTCGGCGACGCTGTCGCGCAGGCGGCTGGCGCAGGCGGCGACCACGTCGTCCGAGGCGTCGAGTCCTATGTCCTGCAGCAGGCGCGCGTAGTAATCGGGCTCGATCAGCAGGAAGCCGCTGTGCGTCGAATTCTGCGCCGCGTCGGCGACCGCGTCTTCCAGTGCGCGCAGGAACGTCGGGCGATTGAGCAGGCCCGTGGCCTGGTCACGCTGGCGTAGTTCTTCGACCTCGCGCGCGAGATCCGGGTCGAGTTCCTGCCGGCGCAGCACGAGCTGCAGGCAGTGCTCGCCCTCGTACATCGCCGTGGTGAATTCCATCACCGCCGGAAACTGGTTGCCGTCGAGCGTGCGCGCCTCGACTTCGACCCGCGGCGGCGGCGGCTCGCCCTTGGACAGCTTCTTCAGCAGCGCCTTGAACGGCTCCACGTGCGACGGCGCGATCATATCGAGGATCGACGTGCCTTCGACCTCGTCGAACGACTCGTAGCCAAACGTTTCCAGATAGGCCGCGTTCGCCCGGATATGCATGCCTTCGTGGATGTAGGCAATCGGGTCGCGCGAGGACTCGATCAGCGCGTCGCAGCGGCGCTCGGTCTCGCGGACCTGGAACTCCAGCTTGCGCAGCGCGCGCCGGGCTTCGAGGTCTGCCCACTCGGCACGCACGGTGCTGACGATGTGTTCGTTCCGATGCCGCAGCACCACGCCGCGCGCGCCCATGCTGGCCGCGTCGAGCAGCCCGGCCTCGTCGATCTGGTCGACGAGCAGGAGAACGGGGAGGTCCTTGCCGCTGCTGGCGACGCTCTGCAAGACCAGCTGCGTCGGCACGAGCTTCGCGCCGCGGCCCACCAGCACGAGGTCCGGCGACTGGGTGATCTGGTGGGTCAGCTCGTCGGCGTTCTCCGGACGGGAGGGACGCACTGCAATACCGGCATTGCGGAGCGCGCTGACCACGCCTTCCGCCGCCTCGACGCTGTCGTCTACTACCACCAGCCGCAGGGCCGCGTCTTTGCCGAACTGCATTCCCACCTCCGGTCGCTCGCCTCTTTATGACACGCCGGGCGTGCCCGCGTCATCCCCGAACGGTCGTTTCCGGCCGATGGATGGTCTCCCAACACTACGGGCCGCGGCGCCCGGCGGATGCCGTGGCCTCACAAGGGGCGCTTGCCCGGGTCGCCCGCCACTTCGCGGACCAGCCGGGGAACCAGATAGCCGGACAGCCGGACGGCGAGGTCCCGATGCAACGCGCGGGCGCGGTCGTCCGGCACTTCGAAGTGCGCGGCGCCCTGGACCCGGTCGAGCTGGTGCAGGTAATAGGGCAGCACGCCTGCCCGGAAGCCGCGCTCGCTCAGCTCGACGAGCGCGCCGACCGAATCGTTGACACCGCGCAGCAGCACCGCCTGGTTCAGGAGCGCTGCGCCGGCGTCGCGCAGGCGGGCGAGGGCGGCGTCGACCGAGGCATCGAACTCGTTGGCGTGGTTGGCGTGCAGCACCACGGTCACCGGCCAGGGCAGCGCCCGCAGCCAGTCGAGCAACGCGTCGTCCACGCGCTCGGGCAGCACCACCGGCAGCCGCGTGTGCACGCGCAACCTGCGCAGGTGCGGCACACCGGCCAGCGCGTCGGTCAGCTCGGCGAGCTTGGGGGTCGAGAGCGACCACGGGTCTCCGCCGGACAGGATGACCTCCTCGATCGACGCGTCGCCGGCTATCAGTGCGACGGCCTCGCGCCAGCCCGCCGCCGCCGCGGTTTCGTCGGCGTAGGGGAAATGGCGCCGGAAGCAGTAACGGCAATTGACCGCACAGCTTCCGGTGGCCACCAGCAGCGCCCGCCCACGGTACTTGCGGATGACGCCCTGTCCGGCGCGCGCAAGGGAATCGCCAACCGCGTCGAGGGCGAAACCGGGCACCGGGCGCATCTCTTCGTCGAGCGGAAGCACCTGGCGCAGCAGAGGGTCATGTGGATCCCCGGCGCGCATGCGGGCTACGAAGCCGCGCGGTACGCGCAACGGGAACTGCGCTGCCGCGGCGTCCGACATGCCGCTCACCGCCTCGTCCAGCCCGAGCAATCCGAGCAGCTCGCGCGGATCGCGGACCGCGTCGCGCCAGAGCTGTTGCCAGCGCGCGGCGGGCGCGCCGTGCGGGGGGATGAGGGCTGCGGGTATCATCGCGGGCTGATCCGAATCGATTTGCGGCCCATCCGGGCGGCATCGTCCCATTCTAGCCGGCGGCCGCGACGCGGCCGGCGCGACCACCTCGCAGGAGTTTCAAGCATGGCCAGCCTGGGCATGAACGACGTCAAGAACGGCCAGAAGATCCTGGTCAACAACGATCCGTGCGTCATCACGGAGACCGAGTACGTCAAGCCCGGCAAGGGCCAGGCATTCACGCGCATCAAGTTCCGCAACATCAAGAACGGGCGCGTCGTCGAAATGACCATGAAGGCGACCGACAGCCTGGAAGTGGCCGACGTGGTCGACACCGACATGCAGTTCCTCTACGCCGACGGCGAGCACTGGCACTTCATGAACCCCGAGAGCTTCGAGCAGTTCCAGTCCGACAAGGCCGGAATGGGCGGCGCGGAGAAGTGGCTGAAGGGCGAGGAAGAGTGCTTGGTCACGCTCTGGAACGGTTCGCCGATCATGGTGCAGCCGCCCAATTTCGTCGAACTCAAGATCACCGAAACCGACCCGGGCGTGCGCGGTGATACCTCGGGCGGCGGCGGTAAGCCGGCCACGCTCGAGACGGGCGCGGTGGTCCGCGTGCCGTTGTTCGTGAGCCAGGACGAAATCATCAAGGTCGACACGCGCTCGGGCGAATACGTCAGCCGCGTGAAGTGAGTCCAAACGAGGCCCGGCAACCACCGGCGCCCTGACGAAGCCCGCGGCCGTCCGCGGGCTTCGGCGTATCCGGAGGCCGCCGTCGCGGCGTAAACGTGGCGGCGCCTACGCTTTGGCGGTCGAACAACGAGGTGTGCGGATGGGTGGACCGGCGGAGCATTGCGACGTACTGATCGAGGCGGGCTGGGTCGTGCCCGTCGTACCCAAGGGCGTCGTGCTCGAGGACCACGCGGTCGCGGTGCGCGGTGACGTCATCGTCGCCATCGGCCCGCGCGCAGGCATGCGCGAGCGCTTTGCCGCCGGCGAGGTCGTGTCGCGGCCCGGGTCGGTGCTGATTCCGGGCCTCGTGAATGCGCACACGCACAATCCGATGACGCTGCTGCGCGGCATCGCCGATGACCTGCCGCTGATGGAATGGCTGCAGGGCCATATATGGCCGGTCGAAGGCGCGGTGACGGGCCCCGAATTCGTGCGCGACGGCGTGACCCTCGCCATCGCCGAGATGCTGCGCGGCGGCACCACGTGCGCCAACGAGAACTATTTCTTCCCCGACGTGCAGGCCGAAACGTACAAGCGCTACGGCTTCCGCGCCCTGGTGGGCCTGCCGATAATCGATTTCTCGACCGCTTGGGCCAGGACGTCCGACGAATACTTCGCCAAAGCCGCTGACGTCGACGATGCATGGCGCGGTGACGAGCTCATCGGCACCACGATCGCGCCGCATGCGCCCTATACGGTCTGCGACGCGAACTTCGAGCGCGTGCGTGACTTCGCGCATGAGCGCGACGTGCGGGTGCACCTGCATCTGCACGAGACGGCGCAGGAGGTGCGCGATTCCGTCGCACAGCACGGCATGCGGCCGCTGGCCCGGCTCGATCGGCTCGGCCTGGTCGACGATCGCCTGATCGGCGTTCACATGACGCAACTGACCGACGACGAGATCGCGCTTTGCGCCGAGCGTCGCGTGTGCGTCGCGCACTGCCCGGAGTCCAACCTCAAGCTCGCCTCGGGCTTCTGTCCCGTCTGCAAGCTGCAACACGCTGGCGTCGATTTCGGCATCGGCACCGATGGCTGCGCCAGCAACAACGATCTCGACATGGTCGGCGAAACGCGCACCGCCGCGCTGCTCGCCAAGGCCGTCGCGGACGACGCGTCCGCGCTCGATGCCGCGAGCGCGCTGCACTCGGCCACGCTGGGCGGCGCCATTACGCTGGGCCTCGGGGGGCGTATCGGCTCCATCGAAGGCGGCAAGCAGGCCGACCTCACCTGCATCGACCTCGACGGGCTCGAAAGCCAGCCGCTGCACCACGTGATCTCGCAGCTCGTCTACGCAACCGCGCGCCACCAGGTCACCGATGTCTGGATCGCGGGGCGGGCCAAGTTGCGCGCCCGCGTTCTTGTCGATATGGATATCGATGCGATCATCGCGAACGCACGCCAGTGGCGCGGCCGCATCGCCGCGATCAGGACCGCCCCATGAACACCGGAACCGCCGGCAACTTCCGCCAGTCCGAGCTCGACCGCTTCGGTGCGCTGGCAGCGCGCTGGTGGGATCCGCACGGCCCGCAGAAGCCGCTGCACGCCCTGAATCCGGTGCGCCTGGCCTATGTCGACGCGCGCGCGCCGCTGATGGGTGCGAAGGTGCTCGACGTCGGCTGCGGCGCTGGCCTGCTCAGCGAAGCGATGGCCCAGGCCGGCGCGGATGTCACCGCACTCGACCTCGCGCCGGAGCTGATCAAGGTTGCGCGCCTGCATGCGACGGAGAGCGGCGCTTCGCTCGACTACCGCGTGCAACCCGTCGAGGAAATCGCAGCCGCGATGCCCGGCTCGTTCGACGCCGTCACCTGCATGGAGATGATCGAGCACGTGCCGGATCCGGCAGCCGTGATCGGCGCCTGCGCCGCTGCGCTCAAGCCCGGCGGTCGCCTGTTCGTCTCCACGATCAACCGCACGCCAGCGGCATTCGCGTTCGCAATCGTCGGCGCCGAGTACGTGGCGCGCCTTCTGCCCAAGGGCACGCATCAGTACCGCGACTTCGTGCGCCCGCATGAGCTGGCGGCATGGCTCCGCGCGGCCGGGCTCGAGCTCGAGGACGTCAGTGGCCTGGCTTACATGCCGTTGCTGAATACCGCGCGGCTTGCACGGCGCACCGACATCAACTACATCGTCAGCGCTCGCAAGCCCGCATGAGCGCTGCGCGGTTTCCGAAGGTCGTTCTGTTCGATCTTGACGGCACACTGCTGGACAGCGCGCCGGACATGCTCGCGGCGGTCAACGCGATGCGCGCGTCGCGTGGCGAACCCGCCATGGATCTCGCAGCGCTGCGACCGCACGTGTCGAAAGGGGCGCGGGCGATGGTCGGCGCCGCATTTCCCGGGGCCGATGCCGGCACGCGTGACGGCTGGATCCCCGAGTTCCTCGACCACTACCGTCGCCAGCTCGGCCACCACGGCCTGCCGTTCGGTGGCATCGAAGACGCGCTCGCGGCGATCGAAGCGGGCGGCTCGCGCTGGGGTATCGTCACCAACAAACCCGAATCGCTGGCGGTCGCGCTGATGCCGCTGCTCGGCTGGGAGACGCGCTGCGCCGTGTTGATCGGCGGTGACACGCTGGCGTCGCGCAAGCCCGATCCGCTGCCGTTGCTCGTAGCGGCCGAGCGCCTCGGTGTCGATGTCGTCGACTGCGCCTACGTCGGCGACGACGAGCGCGACATCGTCGCCGCGCGCGCCGCCGGCATGCATTCGGTCGTCGCGCTTTGGGGGTATCGCCTCGACCACGACGATCCCACGACATGGGGCGGCGACGTCATGATCGACGCACCGCGCGACATGCTCGATCCGGCGTGCTGGCCCGGCTGATGGACGAGTCGCGCGTGGACGCCGGAGCGGACGTCGCGGCGTTTGTCGCGAAATGGCGCGGCGCGTGGCCCGAGTGGGCGCTCGCCGAGATCTTCCTTCCGGCTGCACAGCGACCGCTCGTGGATGCATGGCGGGCGCTGCAGTACGAGTGGCAGGAAGCGGCCTGGGGCGGCACCGATGCCCTGCCGGGCCAGGCCAAGCTCCAGTGGTGGATCGAAGAGCTCGACGGCTGGTCGCAGGGGCGACGTCGCCATCCGCTCGGAGCGCTGCTGCAGCGTCAGCCGGCGCCATGGCGTGAACTGGCGCTCTCGTTGCCCTCGCTGGCCGCGTCACGCAACCCGCCGCAAAGCGTGGACGACGCGTGGCAGGCGCTCGCGCCCGTCTCCGCCGCGGTAGCGCAGGTCGACGCCGCATTGTTCGCGGCGCCGGGAGATCCGCGCGCGGTCGCGGCGTGCTGGCTTCAGGCGCGCCTGGCAAGACATGCGGACGCCGCCGTTCCACTCGACTTGCAGGTCGACATGCCGCGCGCGCGCGGGAACTGGGCGCGCATCCTGCTGTCCGCTTGGCCATCGCCCCATGGAATCGCCGCTGCGCGCGCGATCGAACTGGCGCTCGCGCGGGGCCGGCTGTCGCGCGGCGATGCGTCGAAGCCTCTTTCTCCTTGGACGGCTCTCTGGACGGGCTGGCGCGCGGCACGCGCTTGAGGCCGCACGTGCACGCAGCGTTGCGCGAGCGGACGGGGCCGGCGTCGGGGCGTCGGTAGAATGCGCGCTCCCATGCACGGCCTTCCGCCATGACCCCGATCCGCGTCATGCCCGACGTCGCCCTCGATCGCCCCGCCTCGGAGCGCGCGCTCGATTGGGTAGGCATGGCGAACATCGCGCTGCCCGTGCGCACGCGGTCTGCGACAGGCGAGGCGATGCAGGTGCCGGCGCGCGTCGACGTACATGTCGACCTTCGCGATCCGGCCGCGCGCGGCATCCACATGTCGCGCCTTTACCTGCGGCTGCAGCATGCATTCGCCGCGGAGGAAATGACGCCTGCCGGACTCGCGCGCGTGCTCGAGGCGCTCGTGGAAACGCAGGCCGGTCTATCGCGCGCCGCGCGGCTCGTCATCCGTTTCGACCAGCTGCTGCTGCGCCCGGCATTGGCGAGTGCGAACGCGGGCTGGAAGGCATATCCGGTGGAAGTCCGGGCGTGCGTGGCGGACGGAGAGGTCGCGCTGCACCTGGCTGTCGACGTCGATTATTCGTCGACGTGTCCCGCGTCGGCTGCGCTATCCCGACAGATGGGCGCCGAAGCATTCGCGCAGACGTTCGGTAACGAAGGTACGGTCGAGGTCGCAGCGGCTCGGGACTGGCTGCGCTCCGAAGCGGGACTCGTAGCCACGCCGCACGCGCAGCGAAGCCGCGCACATGTGTGCGTGCGCCTGCCGCAGGGGCTCTCGTCGTTCCCGATCGTGGAACTCGTCGAGCGCACGGAACTCGCCCTGGGCACGCCGGTACAGACAGCGGTGAAGCGCGAGGACGAACAGGCATTCGCAGCGCTCAACGCACACAACCTGATGTTCTGCGAAGACGCCGCGAGGCGCCTCGCGCATGCCCTTTCGACTGATCGGCACGTCGCGAGCTTCGAAGTGAACGTCGCGCACTTCGAGAGCCTGCATGCGCACGATGCGGTTGCATCGGTCACGGGTGACGGCGGAGCGCGCTGATCCAGCGCAGCTTCAGCGCGACGGTGACTGCGGCCCGACCACCAGCAGCGGATCCACGCGTACGTCGAACCAGTTCATGCCCCAGTGCAGGTGCGGGCCCGTCGCGCGGCCGGTAGCCCCGACTGCGCCGATCACCTCGCCCTGTTCGACGCGCTGCCCAACGCGCGCATCAATCCGCGAGAGATGCAGGAAATTCGAGCTCACGCCATGGCCGTGGTCGAGCACCAGGGTGCCACCGGTGAGGTAGAGGCCCGGGTCGGCGAAGGTGACGACGCCGCCCGCTGGCGCATGCACCGGCGTTCCCGTCGCGGCGGCGATATCCATTCCGGAGTGCGGCGCGCCGGCGCTTCCGTTGTAGACACGCTGGTTTCCGAAGCGACCGCTGATGCGGCCGTGCACTGGCCAGGTGAAAGGCGTGAGGAAGTCGAGGCCCGGATCGTCGCGCAGGCGCACTGCCGCGACGCGCGCCTGTTCGGCTTCGATGCGCGCGGCGATCGCAGGCGGCGGATTCACCGTGGCCGGTGGCACCCCATCGATGTGCTCGACGGGCCAATCGCGCGGCGTGATCGCCAGTTCGAGGACGCGCGTGGCACCCCCCGGCAGACGTATGCGAACGGGGAGGGAGCCGGTTGCGTCCCGCGCGATGCCGAGCACGAAACGGCCATCAGGCGCGCAGCTGATGGTGCGGCCGGTGAATTCCACGCGCGATCCCACGGGTGCACGGCCGATCACGAGCGCGCCCTGCGTGCCGGCGGCAGGCAGCTCGACGGCGCCATCGGCCACCGCGGACGCCAGCGGGCTGGGTCGGGAGTGGGGCGACGGTACAGCGCACGCAGGTAGGAGCGCAGCGGCGGCGAGCACGGCGATGCGGGCGGCAAACGCGAGCTTGGAGGTCATGGGCGGATCATCGCCCGGCGGAAAACAACCGGGCGTGAGTCAACGCGGTGGCACCGGGTCGTGACCGCCCGGATGGAACGGATGGCATCGCAGTACGCGCCTGAGGGCGAGCCAGCTGCCGCGCGCTGCGCCGAAGCGCGCGATCGCGTCGATCGCATAGACCGAGCAGGTCGGATGGAAACGGCAGCGAGGCCCCAGCAGGGGGCTGATCCAGCGCTTGTAGCCTCGCAGTGCTGCGATCAGGACACGGTCGATCACGGGATCTTGATGCTCCGGCTCACCATCATGGCGGCCACTTCCTCGGGACGTTCGGCTTGCCGGAGACGTCGCGGGGCACTGCAATAAGCGTAGAAGCACGCTCGCAAGCCCTATCGTACGCGCTTCCACTGCGGTTGCCGCAGCTGTTGCGGGCGGGGTATAACAGCGCGCTTTCCCGCCTCAAGGGAAGAAGGAAAGGCGCTCGTGGCGACAAAGAAAACCGCGAAGAAGGCCGCTCCGCCGGCCCGCAAGTCAGCAGCGAAGCCGGCCGCGAAGAAGGCTGCCAAGCCGGCGTCGAAGGCTGCGGCCAAAAAGGCCACGCCAGCGAAGAAGGCGCCTGCCAAGCCGGCCCCCAAAGCCAGCAAGCCCGTCGCCAAGCCGGTCGTGAAGAAGGCTGTGCCGGCCAGGAAAGCCGCGCCGGTTGCCAAGGTGCCGGCCAAGAAACCGGCGGCGAAGTCGGCTCCGGCACCCCGCGCAGTCGAGGCGGTGGCCGTGCGCAAGCCAGCCGTGGCGACGAAGTCTCCGGAGAAGAAGACACCTGCCCCCGCCCAGCGCCCCACGGCGCAGGCAGCGGCGACCGGTGGTGCGAATGAACGTCCGACGCGATCCGGTTCGACCGGCAACGCGACGGGCGCGGTGAAGTCCGGGACGGCCACGACCGCGAAGAACGCGGCGCGCTCGTCCCCGCAGGTGGAGTCGATGACTAGAACTACCCAGAAAAAGAGCGCGGCGGCAGCGACCGCAACGGGCAACGGTGGCGCAATGCCCGCCCCGCCCGTGCAGCGCCCGACAGGAAAGGTCGCCGTGGCCGTAGCGGCGAATCGCGGCGGCAGTCCTGCGGTCGTACGACCGCGCCACGTGCCCAAGTACGCGACCGAGGAAGGCACCGGTCGTCCGATCGTTCCCGACGGTTACAAGCCTGGTGCGGACGAGGAGTACATGAATCCGCTTCAGCTGGAGTATTTCCGCCAGCGGCTGCTGCACTGGCGTGGCGACCTGGTCGAGGAATCGAAGCAGACGATCGAGAACCTCCGCGAAGAGGTCCGCGACGTCGGCGACGAGGCCGAGCGCGCGACCCGCGAGACGGAGAACTCCCTCGAGCTGCGAACGCGTGATCGCTACCGCAAGCTGATCAGCAAGATCGACAGCACGCTCAAGCGCATCGACTCGGGCGACTACGGGTTCTGCGTCGATACGGGCGAAGAGATCGGCCTCGAGCGTCTCGATGCACGTCTCACCGCCGAGCGCACGATCGATGCGCAGGAGCGCTGGGAGCACCTGCAGAAGCAGATGGGCGACTGACGCTGGTCGCACACGCTGGATCAAACGGAGCCCCGCCGAGTGCGGGGCTCCGTCGTTTTTGGGAGGCGCAACGTTCGGGCTGCAGCGCGCTGATGGCATCCCGCCGCGCACGGGCCGCGTTCGCGAGCGCCTTGATCGCGCGGACTGGCGCCCCCTTCGAGGTCGCTCAGCGAAGGTCGGCCAGCACCAGCTTGCGTAGCCGCGGTGCGCGCAGCGCGGTCGTCCCGACCACCGCGAGCGTCAGGAACCCGCCGACCACTACCGATGTGGCGAGGCCCATCAGGCGCGCCATCGCGCCTGACCAGAACGCGCCCAGTTCATTCGACGAGCCGATGAAGATTCCGTTGATGGACGAGACGCGGCCGCGCATGTCGTCCGGCGTCGCCAACTGCAGGATGGTCGAGCGAAGCACCACCGAAACCCCGTCGAACATGCCCGACAGCAGGAGGATGGCGGTGGAAAGCCAGAACGACGTCGACAAACCGAAACCGATCATGCAAACCCCGAACCCGGCGACCGCGAACAGCAGGATGCGGCCCGCGTGCCGGTCGAGCGGTCGCCTCGCCAGCCAGAAACCCACCGCGACCGCGCCGAGCGCCGGTGCGCCGCGCAGGATCCCGAGCGCTTCGGGCCCACGCCCGAGGACATCGTGGATGAAGGCGGGCGCAAGCGAGATCGCGCCGCCGAGCAGCACGGCGAACATGTCGAGCGCGAGCGCGCCGAGCAGCACCTGATGGCTGAAGACGAAAGCGATGCCCTGGCCGATGCTGGTGAAGATGGGTTCGCGCTGCAGCTGGATGGCGGGCTCGGTGACGCGTAACGACACGATCGACAGCGCAGCGCCGACCGCCAGCGCCGCAGCGGCCGAGTAGGCGAGCACCACGCTGCCGACGCCGACCAGCGCGCCGCCCAGGGCCGGCCCGATCACCAGTCCCGACTGGAAGACGATGCTGCCGATGCTCGCGCCGCGCGTGTACTGCTCGCGGACCAGCACGCGACCGAACAGCGCGTTGTAGACCGGCCCCAGGAACGAGCGGACCGTGCCGGTTAACGCGACTGCCCCATACATCAGCGCCAGCTGCGACGCGCCGGCGTGACGCATCGACACCGCGGCGAGGATCAGCGCAGTCGCTGCCAGTCCCAGGCACGCGGCCATGCCGAGCTTGCGGCGCGGAAGGTGGTCCACCAGGTACCCGGCGAACGGCGCCACGCAGAAGTAGGGCACGACCTCGGCGAGGCCGATCAGACCCAGTTTCAGTGGGTCATGCGTCAGCTGGTAGATCTGCCAACCGACCGCGATCGATACGATCTGGTACGACAGGATCGTGAGGATGCGATAGCCCATCAACGCGACGAAGGCCGGGACGCGCATCGGCCCCAGCGGCGCGGCGGCCTCGCTCACGCCAAGGCCTGCGCCGCGCGCGCCGTGTCCCGGATGCGCGCCAGCAGCGCGGCAAGGCCATTGCTGCGCGTCGGGGACAGGTGTCGCGAGAGCCCGATGTCGGCGACGAACGTCGGCTCGGTCGCGATAATTTCGGCGGCGCTGCGCCCCGAGTAGACGCGCAGCGCGAGGAAGACCAGGCCGGAGACGATTGCCGAATCGCTGGCGGCAATGAAATCGAGCCGCGTGGCGTCGCCGCCGCTGACGATCCAGACCTTCGACTGGCAGCCGAGCAGGCGGTTCTCCTCGACCCGCAGGGAATCGTCCATCGGCGGCAATTTACGGCCGAGGTCGATCAGGTACTGGTAGCGCTCGGACCAGTCGGAGAAGAACGCGAACTCGTCGCGGATCGCCACCTGGGCATCGGCAGCGGTCGGTTCGAGCGGGAAATGCGTTTCGACCACGGGCGATCCTCAGGCGCGACGCCAGCGGACGCCGGCCGCGGTGTCCTCGAGCAGGATGCCTTCGGCGGCGAGCTGTTCGCGGATGGCGTCGGCGCGCTCGAACTCGCGCGCTTTCTTGGCGGCATTGCGTTCGTCGACGAGTGCCGCGATGCGCGCCTCGTCGCCGTCGACGGCGCCGCGGGAGAACCAGTCCGCGGGCGACTGCTGTAGCAGGCCGAGGGCGAGACCAGCGCCGAGGAGGTCGGATTTCAACGCGACCAGGCGCGCCGGATCGGCATCTCCGCCGGCGAGTCGCGCACGCGCTTCGCGGGCGATGTCGTTGACGATTGCAAGCACCTGCGGCGTGTTGAGGTCGTCGTCGAGCGCCTGTTCGACCCCGGCCGGAATCACCGCCGTGGCATCGATGTGCGACAGATCCCGCAACGTCCCGTACAACCGGTCCAGCGTCCGCACGCACTGCTCGATCACCGTGTCCGACCACTCGAGCGGCTGGCGGTAATGCGCCGACAGAAGCGCGTAGCGAAGCGCCTCGGGCGGGTGCTTGGCCAGCAG
Organism: Cognatilysobacter lacus; assembly: GCF_008274655.1. Lineage (GTDB taxonomy): Bacteria > Pseudomonadota > Gammaproteobacteria > Xanthomonadales > Xanthomonadaceae > Cognatilysobacter > Cognatilysobacter lacus. Next base: position 18,661 of record NZ_VTRV01000017.1, read on the forward strand.
GTCGTGGATCTTCTCGATGTTTCCGAGCGACTTGCTCATCTTCGCGCCGCCGAAGTTCAGCATGCCGTTGTGCAGCCAGTAGCGCGCGAAGACGCGTCCACCGTGCGCGCATTCGCTCTGCGCGATCTCGTTCTCGTGATGCGGGAACTGGAGGTCGATGCCGCCGGCGTGGATGTCGATCGTCTCGCCCAGGTGCGCCTCGGCCATCGCGGAGCATTCGATGTGCCAGCCCGGGCGTCCGCGGCCCCACGGCGAGTCCCAGCCCGGAAGGTCGTCGGTCGACGGTTTCCACAGCACGAAGTCGGCCGGGTCGCGCTTGTACGGCGCGACGTCAACGCGGGCACCGGCGATCATGTCGTCGCGGTCGCGACCCGACAGCTTGCCGTAGCGGTCGAACGAGCCGACCGCAAACAGGACGTGCGCCTCGGCCACATACGCGTTGCCGGACGCGATCAGCCGCTCGATCATCGAGATGATCTGCGGGATATGGCCGGTGACCGTCGGCTCCGCATCCGGCGCGAAGGCGCCGATTCCGGCCATGTCGGCGCGGAAAGCGGCCGCGAAACGATCCGTGATCGTCGAAATCGGAACGCCCTGCTCGCGGGCGGCGTTGTTGATCTTGTCGTCGACGTCGGTGATGTTGCGCACGTAGCGCACGGCCCCAAAACGGCGGCGCAGCAGGGACGCCAGAACACCGAAGACCACGTACGGCCGGGCGTTGCCGATGTGCACGTAGTTGTAGACGGTGGGGCCGCAGACGTACATCGTCGGGCACGCCGGATCCTGCGGCTCGAAGGGCTCCAGCCGGCGGGTGAGGCTGTTGTGCAGGTGCAGGCTCATGGGCGCTCGAGCAACGGGCAACGGCGAGCCGCGCATTGTAGCGGTGGCGCTTTCACCGCGCTCCGGGCCGTCGGGGACAGGAGGCATTCATCGCCACGGCCGCTCGGGCGCATACACTTTGAGGTCCGGTCCCGCCGAGAATCATGCCTTGCGACGCCCCTTGCTGCCGCTGATCGCGCTGCTTCTGTCGCTGGCGACGGCTCCGGCCTTGGCGGACAACGTGGTCCAGCATGAGAACGTCCGGTACGAATACGCCCGGGTGCTGCGCGTCACGCCGGTGTACCAGACCCTGACCGCCACGGGAATGGAGACGCGCTGCGACGACGCCACGCGGATCGGCCGGGTCGTAGGGGCCATGCGCAGCGTCCTGCAGCGCGCCGGCGGTCAGTCATCAGGCTGCCACGCCGTGCCCGTCGAGCGGCAGTTCCAACGGCCGGTCGCGTTCGACGTCGACTACTCCCTCCGCGGCGCGAAGTACCGGTCGCGCCTGTCCGACGATCCCGGGCACCTGTTGCGCATCCGCGTTTCCGTGATGCCCGACCCGTGAGCTTGCATGCCCCGGCGGACCGTGCCAGCATCCCCGGCCTCATGAACCCCGCCTACGCCGACGCCGACATCCTGACCTCTGCCTACATGGCGGCCGGCATGACGTCGCGCGCGCGCCGACGCGCCGTCCACACGGCCGGGTAACGCAGCGCTACGCCCTCGGGCGGCAGACTCGAACCCAGCCCCGCGCTGGGTTCTTTCGTTTACGGACCCGGCGAATCTTCCACCGGAGTTCCAATGAAGCACTTCCTCAATACCCAGGACTGGTCCCGCGCGGAGCTCGACGCGGTGCTCGCCGACGCGGCCGCCTTCAAGCAGTCGAAGCTCGGCGATCAGCTGAAGGGACGCTCCATCGCCCTGCTGTTCTTCAATCCCTCGATGCGCACGCGCACCAGCTTCGAACTGGGTGCCTTCCAGCTGGGCGGGCATGCCGTGGTACTGCAGCCAGGCAAAGACGCGTGGCCGATCGAGTTCGATATGGGCACGGTGATGGATGGCGAGCCCGAAGAACATGTCGCGGAAGTCGCGCGCGTACTGGCGCGTTACGTCGACCTGATCGGCGTGCGCGCATTCCCGAAGTTCGTCGACTGGTCCGTCGACCGCGAAGACCGCGTGCTCAAGGCATTCGCGAAGTACTCGACGGTGCCGGTGATCAACATGGAAACGATCACGCACCCGTGCCAGGAGCTCGCGCACGCGATGGCGCTGCAGGAACACTTCGGCACGACCGACCTGCGTGGCAAGAAGTACGTGCTCACGTGGACCTACCACCCCAAGCCGCTGAACACGGCTGTCGCCAATTCCGCCCTGACCATCGCGACGCGCTTGGGCATGGACGTGACACTGCTCTGCCCGACGCCCGACTACGTCCTCGACGAGCGCTACATGGGGTGGGCCGAGCAGAACGTCGCCGAGAGCGGCGGTTCCTTCAGGGTCAGCCACGACATCGATGCCGCGTACACGGGCGCTGACGTCGTCTACGCAAAGAGCTGGGGCGCGCTGCCGTTCTTCGGTCGCTGGCAGGACGAAAAGCCGATTCGCGACGCGAACCGGCACTTCATCGTCGACGAGCGGAAGATGGCGCTGACTAACAACGGCGTCTTCAGCCACTGCCTTCCGCTGCGGCGCGGAATCAAGGCGACGGACGGGGTGATGGATTCACCCGCGTGCATCGCCGTCGACGAGGCCGAGAACCGACTGCACGTGCAGAAAGCCGTGATGGCTACTCTCCTCGCGCAGCACGGCTGAGCCAGGCATCACCCATTCTTTCGGATATCCACCATGACCAGCAATGTCGATGCGTCGGCCTCCCGCGACATCGTGCTCGCCTTTTCAGGCGGTCTCGATACAAGTTTCTGCGTGCCGTACCTGAAGGAGCAGGGCTGGACCGTGCACACCGTGTTCGCCGATACCGGCGGCGTGGACGCGGACGAACGCGACTTCATTGAAAAGCGCGCGCAGGAGCTCGGCGTCGCCAGCCACGTCACCGTCGACGGCGGTCCTGCGATCTGGAACGGGTTCGTCAAGCCGTTCGTGCAGGCGGGCGAGGGCTACCAGGGCCAGTACCCGTTGCTGGTGTCCGATCGCTACCTGATCGTCGATGCCGCCCTGGCGCGCTGCCGCGAAATCGGCACGGACGCCATTGCGCACGGCTGCACCGGCATGGGTAATGACCAGGTGCGGTTCGACCTCGCGGTCAAGGCGCAAGGCACCTATCGCATCGTGGCGCCGATCCGCGAGATCCAGAAGGAGCACACGCAGACGCGCGCTTACGAGCAGAAGTATCTCGAGGCGCGCGGCTTCGGCGTGCGCGCCAAGCAGCAGAGCTACACGATCAACGAGAACCTGCTGGGCGTGACGCTGTCCGGCGGCGAAATCGACCGCTGGGAAGCGCCCGGCGAAGGCTCGCGCGGCTGGTGCGCGCCGCGGGAAGCGTGGCCCGTCGAGCCGCTGCGCGTGACGCTGCGCTTCGAACGCGGTGAAGCGGTGATGCTGGACGGTGCGCGGACCGAAGGGCACCGCCTGCTCGCGACGCTCAATTCATTGTTCGCGGCCTACGGCGTGGGCCGCGGCATGTACACCGGCGACACCACGATCGGGCTGAAGGGCCGCATCGTTTACGAGGCGCCGGGCCTGACTGCGCTGCTTACAGCCCACCGCGCGCTTGAAGAAGCGGTGCTGACCAAGCAGCAGAACCGCTTCAAGCCCGACATCGCGCGCAAATGGGTGGAACTCGTCTATGAAGGCTTCTTCCACGACCCGCTCAAGGCGGACCTTGAGGCCTTCCTGTCGAGCAGCCAGCGCATGGTGACCGGCGACGTGGTGCTCGAGACGCGCGGCGGCCGCGTCGACGCGGTGGCCGTGCAATCGCCGCACCTTCTTCACGCCAAGGGGGCGACGTACGCGCAGTCGGCGGACTGGGGTGTCGAAGAGGCCGAAGGCTTCATCAAGCTGTTCGGCATGAGCAGCACGCTGTGGGCGGAAGTCAATACAGGTGCACCCGCGGGGAACGACGGCGATGCGTGAAGCCGTGCTGCGGCACCTCGAAGCACTGGTCGCCTTTGACACGCGCAATCCACCGCGCGCGATCGGCACGGGCGGCATCTTCGACTACCTGCGGGCGCAGTTGCCGGGCTTCGATTTCGACGTCATCGACCACGGCGCCGGCGCCGTGTCGATGCTCGCCACGCGGGGTCGTACGAGGCGCCTGTTCAACGTGCACCTGGATACCGTTCCGTCTTCGGACGGTTGGACGCAGGATCCGCTGGCGCTGCGCCTGGCCGGTGATCGCGTGATCGGGCTGGGGGCCTGTGACATCAAGGGCGCCGCGGCTGGCTTGATCGCTGCCGCGTCGGCGACGACTGGCGACGCCGCGTTCCTGTTCTCCACGGACGAGGAAGCCAACGATGCGCGCTGCATCCGTGCCTTCCTTGCGAGCAACCCTCCGTTCGGCGAAGTGCTTGTCGCCGAGCCGACCCATTGCGAGGCGGTGCTCGCGCATCGCGGGCTAAGCTCCGCGCGCATCGCATTCGCGGGCGAGGCGGGCCATGCGTCGTCGCCCGATGCCATGCGCATGAGCGCCGTGCACCGCGCCGTGCGCTGGGGCGCGCGGGCGCTGGACCATGCGCAGGCACTCGCGCACGAACGCTTCGGTGGCCTGACCGGGCTGCGATTCAACATCGGAACGATGGCCGGCGGCATCAAGGGCAACGTGATCGCACCCTCCGCCGAGTTTCGCTTCAACTTCCGGCCCCTGCCGTCGATGGACATCGATCAGCTTCATGCGACGCTGCGCGGGTTCGCCGCAGCAGGCGACATCCGCGCATACGACGAGACCTTTCGCGGCCCACCGCTGCCGGCCGGCGTGCTGCACGAGGCGGAGCGGCAGCGCCTGGCGGCGCGCGACCTGGCCGATGCGCTCGAGCTTCCCATCGGGAACGCCGTGGACTTCTGGACGGAGGCCTCGCTGTTCTCCGAAGCCGGCCTCACCGCATTCGTATTCGGCCCTGGCGACATCGCGCAGGCACACACCGCTGACGAGTGGGTCGCGATCGACCAGCTGGAGCGCTACGCGACGCACGCGACCCGCATCATCGGAGTCGCCGCATGACCCCCGTGCACGACATCGAGACGCGACAGACGATCGTGCGCCTGCTCTCGAGCATGGGCAGTGCGAAGGAGATCGACCAGTACCTGCGGCGCTTCGCGCAGCTCGATGCCGAACGGTTCGCCGTCGTCAAGGTCGGAGGCGCAGTGCTGCGCGACGACCTGGACGCGCTGGCGTCGTCGCTCGCATTCCTTCAGGACGTCGGCCTCACGCCGATCGTCGTACATGGCGCCGGCCCGCAGCTCGACGAGGAGATGGCGGCCGCAGGAATCGAGAAGCAGACAGTCGACGGCCTGCGTGTGACCACGCCCGCGGGCCTGGCGATTGTGCGTCGCGTGATGCACGCGCAGAACCTGCGCCTCGCCGAAGCTTTGCAGGAAGCGGGCGCCCGCTCGACATCGATCGTTTCGGGCGTGTTCGAATCGGCGTACGTGGATCGCGAAGCGCTCGGGCTGGTCGGTCGCGTAACGCGTGTCGAGCTGGCGTCGATACATGCGAGCCTGCGGGTCGGTTCGATACCGGTGATCGCCAGCCTGGGCGAGACGGTGGACGGGCAGATCGTCAACGTAAACGCGGACTTCGCTGCGAACGAGCTTGTCCGCGTGCTGCAGCCGTACAAGATCGTGTTCCTCACGGGCACGGGCGGACTGCTCGACGGCGAGGGTCGCGTCATCGATTCGATCAACCTTTCGACGGAGTACGCGCATCTGGTTGCGCAGCCGTGGCTCACGGGCGGCATGCGCCTGAAGATCGAGCAGATCCGTGACCTGCTCGACGTGTTGCCGCCCGCATCGTCCGTGTCGATAACGCGGCCGGCCGAGCTTGCGAAGGAACTCTTCACGCATCGCGGCTCCGGAACGCTGGTGCGGCGGGGCGAACGCGTTCTGCGTGCGACGTCGTGGAACGAACTCGACGTCGGCCGCCTGCGTGCGCTGATCGAATCGGCGTTCGGCCGCCGCCTGATGCCCGACTACTTCGCACGCAAGACGCTGCATCTGGCTTACGTCAGCGAGAACTATCGCGCCGCCGTGCTGCTGACGTTCGAGAACGGCATGCCGTACCTCGACAAGTTCGCCGTGCTCGACGAGGCGCAGGGCGAGGGACTGGGACGCGCGGTCTGGCAGGTGATGCGCGCGGAGACGCCGGAGCTGTTCTGGCGGTCGCGCCGCGAGAACCCCGTCAACGGCTTCTACATGTCCGAGTCCGACGGCAGCATCCGCCGCGGGCCGTGGCAGGTGTTCTGGTACGGGCTGGAAGACATGGGCGACATCACGCGCTGCATCGAGTACTGCGGCAGCCATCCGCCGTCGCTGGAGGAGCCGCGATGAGTGCGTCGTGGGAGGCACCGACCCTCACCGGCAAGCACGTGCGCCTGGTGCCGCTGGAGGCCGCTCATGCCGATGCGCTCGGCACCGCTGCCGCAGACGGGGAGTTGTGGGCGCTGCCGTTTACCAGCGTGCCCGCACCGGGCGCGGAGCGCGCGTACATCGACGCTGCCCTTGCTGCTCGCGACGCCGGCGAGAGCATGCCGTTCGCGGTGCTCGACGCGACAGGCAGCGTCATCGGGTCGACCCGGTTCTACGAAATCGATCGATCCGTGCCCACACTGCACATCGGTTACACCTGGTACGCCAAGCGAGCGCAGCGCACCGCCGTCAACTCCGAAGCGAAATGGCTGCTGCTCGACCACGCGTTTCGGGTCCTGCATTGCGAGTCGGTGTGCTTCGAGACGAGCCACCTCAATACGCGCTCGCAGGCTGCCATCGAGCGCCTCGGCGCCCGGCGCGACGGCATCCTTCGCGCTCACATGCGTCATCGCGACGGGTCGCTGCGCGATACGTGGCGCTACTCGATCGTCCGTGCCGAGTGGCCTGCAGTTGAACGCGCGCTACTCGAGCGGCTGGCCGCAGGAGCCATCGCGTGATCCCGGTCAGCCTGGTAGGCGCACGCGGTTACGTCGGGCTGGAGCTGATGCGGTTGCTCGCCGGGCATCCGCGATTCGAGCTGGTGCACGCGGCCTCGCGCGAGCGCGCAGGGCAGTCGGTCTCGGACCAGGTGCCGGCGCTCCCGGCGAGCCTGCGATACAGCACGCCGGTACCGGAGGCGCTTCCCGCGCTGACGTCGGGCGCCTACGTGCTGGCGCTGCCGAACGGCATGGCCGGCGCCTATGTCGAGGCGATCGGGAAGATCGCGCCCGATGCCGTGGTCATCGATCTGTCGGCTGACTACCGCTTCGACCCGGCGTGGCACTACGGCCTGCCGGAACTCGCGCAGTCGGCACCCGGGCACCGCATCGCCAACCCGGGCTGCTACGCCACGGCGATGCAGCTCGCGGTCGCGCCGATGCTCGACCGCATCGAAGGCCCCGTGCAGTGCTTCGGCGTGTCCGGCTACTCGGGTGCCGGTACGACGCCTTCGCCGCGAAACGATCCGGATGCCCTGCGCGACAATCTCATGCCCTACGCGCTGGCCGGCCACGTGCACGAGCGCGAGGTCGCGCGGCAACTGCGGGTGCCCGTCGAATTCATGCCGCATGTGGCGCCGCACTTCCGCGGGCTCACGGTGACCGCGAACATGCATCTGTCGGCACCCATCGGAATCGACGAGGTGCTCGACATCTACCGCCGCCGATATGCCAAAGCGCCGCTTGTCCACGTGCAGGACGCGGCGCCACTGGTGCGAGACAACGCAGGCCGCCACGGCGCGACGGTCGGTGGCTTCACGCTCTCGGACGACGCTCGCCGGCTGGTGGTGGTGGCGACGCTCGACAACCTGCTCAAGGGTGCGGCGACGCAGGCCGTGCAGAACCTCAACCTTGCGTTCGGGCTCGACAGCCTTGCCGGCATCGACGCACTCGCATCCACGGAGACGGTCGCATGAGCCTGTTGTGGCAGAAGCAGGGCGTCGAGGTCGACGAGCGTATCCAGTCATTCCTTGCTGGCGACGACGTGGTGCTCGACCGAGAATTCTTCCTGCACGACATCGAAGCTTCGCGCGTGCACGCGCACGGCCTCGCGTCCATCGGCATCCTGTCAGCCGACGAGGCCGGCGCAATCGCCGCGGCGCTCGATGAGCTGGCCGACGCGTGGCGTAACGGCACGTTCCAGCTCGACGCACGGTTCGAGGACGGCCACTCCGCGATCGAGTCGGTATTGACCGAACAGCTCGGTGACGCGGGCCGGCGGATCCACACCGGTCGCAGTCGTAACGACCAGGTGCTGGTCGCGACGCGCCTTTGGTTGCGCAGCAGGTTGCGCGAACTCGAATCGACGTGCGTCCGGATCGCCGGGGTTGCACTGGAGCGAGCGGAGGCCGAACGCAATATCGCGATGCCGGGCTATACGCACCTGCAGCGGGCCGTGGTGTCCTCGGCGGCGCACTGGTGGGCCGGCTGGGCGGAAGCATTCATCGACGATGCGCAGCGGGCGCGGTCGACGCTGGAGTGGATCGATGCGAACCCGATGGGCACGGCGGCCGGATACGGTGTGAACCTGCCGCTGCCGCGCGACGCGGCGACGCGCGCGCTCGGCTTTGGTCGGCTGCAGATCAATCCGGGCTACGCGCAGCTCTCGCGCGGAAAGTTCGAGATCGCGGCGCTTGAGGCGCTCGCCTCGGCCACGCTCGACCTGCGGCGATTCGCTTGGGACGTAAGCCTGTTCACCACGGCCGAGTTCGGCTTCGTCGCGCTGCCGCCGTCCTATACGACGGGCAGCTCGATCATGCCGAACAAGCGCAATCCGGACGTCGTGGAACTGCTGCGTGCGAGCCATGCCGCCGTGTCCGCTGCGCGCACGGAGATCGAGCAGGTGGTTGCGTTGCCGTCGGCGTACCACCGCGACCTTCAATTCACCAAGGCGCCGCTCGTACGCGGAATGGGGCAGGGCCTGCGCGCGCTTGCGCTGCTGCCAGGGCTGATGCAAAGCATCGCGTGGCGGGAAGACGCGATGCGTGCGGCGATCGATCCGTCGTTGTATGCCACCGACCTGGCCGTCGAACTGGCGCGCGACGGCATGCCCTTCCGCGAGGCGTACCGCGCCGCCGCGGACTCTGCCCGCTGGGAGGCGCGCGATCCACAGGCGAGCCTGGATGCGCGCGTGTCGCCCGGCGGTCCCGCCGATCTGCGGCTCGACGAACTGG
>NZ_VTRV01000170.1 GCF_008274655.1 Cognatilysobacter lacus
CACGGCGCCGCAACCTCAAGGACGCCTTCATCGCGCGGCCGAAGCTGCCGCTGCCGGCGCACGTCGCGCTGGTCGACGACGTCATGACCACCGGCGCGACCCTGCATGCGGCCGCGGTGGCGCTGCGGCGCGCGGGCGTGGAGCGGGTGGATGCGTGGGTGGCGGCGCGGGTGCCGTGACAGCATGTGACGCCGTCATGCGCACCGCGTTGCAGCACATGGCCGACCGGGCGGCGCTCTCACGCGGCGCGACGCAATCCAAGCTCGCGGTCGTGCAGCCGCGCCAGCAAGAGCATCGATGCCACCGCGCCGCACAGACACAGGAACATGTCCCACTGCGTGTCCCAGACGTCGCCCTGCGTTGCGAGGAATGCATCGGCATCGGCACCAAGCGCGAGCGCACTCCACCATTCGATCAGCTCGAAGAATGCGGAAAAGCTCAACGCTGCGGCGACGCACAGGTAGGTGAGCCAGCCCCCGGGCCGCAGCGGCGTGCGGCGCAACAACACTTCGCGCGCGAGGATCGCGGGCACGAAGCCCTGCATGAGGTGCCCGACGCGGTCCCACGGATTGCGCTGCGTATGCAGCACGTCGCGCAGCCATTCGCCGAGCGGGGCCTTCGCATACGTGAACGCGCCGCCTTGGATGAGCACCAGTGCATGCAGCGCGAGCAGCCAGGCAAGCAGTCGCGTCGGCGCGATGCGGCGGTCGAAGGCGAGCCATGGCCAGGCCAGCATCACCCAGACGGTTTCCATCGCCCACGTCATGCGATCACGCGCGACGACGAAGGATGCGACCAGCGCGACCGCCACGCCGGCGAGCAGCAGCATGCCCTCGACGCGCGAAGGCGTGCGTACGACCAGGCGTCGGGCTTCCGGCTGCAGCGCGTTCGGCATGCGGCGATGGTCGCACGGGCCGCTGCGGCACATGCCCCGGCGGGTGCTCGTGGCGCGCCTGCGGCATGAACTCGGGTCCCGCAGCCGAAGGTGCAACACGTTTCCGTGCGAACGGACAACGGCATGACCGCACGACCGCACGACAGCGCGACACGTTGGTAACGCCCGTGGCACGCGTCCGCCGAGATGCGAACGCAGCGCACCCGAATGCAGGGACACCATGACCTGCGGCCGATGCGGCCGCGGCACCGCTCGCTACACTGCGGTCTTCGTCGACACGAAAGAGAGTTTCCCTTGAGCCAGTGGTTCTTCGTCCATCCGCAGACCAGCGAGCGCGTAGGCCCGCTCGATCCGGACGCCGCCTTCGACTTCGCGCGGCAGAACGCGAACCACCTGTGCTGGCGCGAAGGCCTGTCCGGCTGGCAGCCGGTGCGCTCGATGCCGGAGTTCGCCGAGGCCACGGGCGGCGCGCCGTCGCACCTTCCACCGCTGCCGCCGCCGATGTCGCGCGGCTCGCGTGGGATGAACGACGAGATCGACTACCGCATCGTCGGCAACGACATGCCGTTCGTCGAGATCGAACTCGATCCCGGCGAAAGCGCGATCGCCGAAGCTGGCGCGCTGATGTACAAGGACGCCGTCGTCGGCATGGAAACGGCGTTCGGCGACGGCTCGCGTACGGGTGGCAGCGCTGGTTTCATGGACAAGCTGATGTCCGCCGGCAAGCGCGTGATCACCGGCGAGAGCCTGTTCACCACCGTCTACACGCACAACGGCCAGGGCAAGGCGCGCGTCGCATTCGCCGCGCCGTATCCGGGCACGGTGCTGCCGATCCGCCTCGCCGAACACGGCGGCACGCTGATCTGCCAGAAGGATTCGTTCCTGGCCGGCGCGCGCGGCGTGCAGGTCGGCATCTTCTTCCAGAAAAAGATCCTCACCGGCCTGTTCGGCGGCGAAGGTTTCATCATGCAGAAGCTCGAGGGCGACGGTTGGGTGTTCGTGCACGCGGGCGGCACGCTGGTCGAACGCGACCTGGCAGCGGGCGAACGGCTCGACGTGGATACCGGCTGCGTGATGGCCTTCCATCCGACGGTCTCGATGGACGTGCGTCCGGTCGGCGGCATCAAGTCGATGTTCTTCGGTGGCGAAGGCGTGTTCCTCGCCACGCTCACCGGCCCCGGCAAGGTCTGGCTGCAGTCGCTGCCGTTCTCGCGGATGGCCGGGCGCATGCTGGCCGCTGCGCCGCAGGGCGGCGGCAAGAACGTCGGCGAAGGTTCGGTGCTGGGCGGCCTCGGCCGCCTGCTCGACGGCGACAACGGATTCTGAGGCCGACATGACACCCATTACCCCGCGACGCCTTCGCCCCCTGCACATCGTCCTCATCGCCGCCGCCCTCGTCGTGATCGCGATCGGCATCGGCGGCTACCACGTGGGCCGCGACATGGCCCATCGCGACAATGCACGGGCCGAATCCGCCCGTTAAGCGCCGGCTGTCACCCACGCGTCCATCCTTGCGGCCCGGTGCATCGTCCATGCGCCGGGCCGCCGTTCTTTCCCTCGACGAATCCGCCATGTCCGTGCTGCGCACCGCCCTGCTCGCCTCGCTCGCCACCCTGCTCGCCGCGTGCGGGGGCGATGTACGTCCCTCCGCCGAAGCGGTGAACCCGCGCATCGTGGCCGCCGCGCCGAAGCCGATCCGCATCGGCCTCGCGCTGGGCGGTGGCGCGGCCAAGGGCTTCGCGCACATCGGCGTCATCAAGATGCTCGAGGCCAACGGCATCCGCATCGACGTCGTCAGCGGCACCAGCGCGGGCAGCGTGGTCGGTTCGCTCTACGCGAGCGGCATGGACGCGTTCGCACTGCAGAAGCAGGCGGTCGCGCTCGACGAGGACCGGATCAAGGACGTGCACCTGTTTTCCGGCGGCGTGGTGCAGGGCCTGGCGCTGCAGGATTACGTCAACGAGTCGGTGGGTGGACGCACGATCGAGAAACTCGGCAAGCCGTTCGCGGCCGTGTCGACGCGGTTGGAAGATGGCCAGCGCACGGTGTTCACCCGCGGCAACACCGGGCAGGCGGTACGCGCGTCGAGCAGCATTCCCGGCGTGTTCGAACCAGTGCCGATCGGCAAGTACCACTTCATCGACGGCGGCATCGTAAGCCCCGTGCCGGTGGACGCCGCACGCCAGCTGGGCGCGGACTTCGTCATCGCGGTCGACATCTCGAGCAAGGCGCCTGGCACCGCCCCGGGCAGCCTGCTGGGCACCGTCAACCAGTCGATCACGATCATGGGACAGAAGCTCGGCGCGCAGGAACTCGCGCGCGCCGACGTGGTGATCCGGCCGACCGTCAACGGCGTGGGGCCCGCGCAATTCGACCAGAAGCAGGCCGTGATCATGGAAGGCGAACGCGCCGCCGTGGCCGCGCTGCCGCAGATCCGCGCGAAGCTGGCGCAGATGCGGCTTTCGCGCCAGCCGCGCGTCCCCGTGTCGGCCCGGCCGCATTGCGAGCCCAGCCGCATGGATCGCGTGTTGAACCGCGAGCCCAGCTGCGACTGACCGGAGCGTTCGGCTTCCCGGCGGAGGATGCAAGGCGATGGGCGTCGGGCGATGCGCCCCAACGCCGCGTGCCGGGTTCTTCGAGTCGGTGCGAATGGCGTCGTTGCTGACGAGGACGCTCTGCTAGCGCAGGATCCTCCCGCGTAGCCCCCAGGCGGCGCAAGGGCAGCGTCGACCCGACGTCCGCCCGCGAAGCCGCGCCGCGACCGTCGGTTTTCACCGTGCACCAATCGCGGCCCACGCGCGGGCCCGTCCCCCGTTGCCACCGCATTTCGCTCCGCGACTTCGCGCCCCGGCTCAACGTGCAGGCAGCGGCAGCCCCCGGAACGCCTTGACCGTGCGCAGCACGAAGCTCGAATTCACGTCGGCGACCCCCGCCTGGTTGAGCAGCCGGTCGAGCAGGAAACGCGAGAAGTGCTCGAGGTCGCGCACGGTGACCTGCAGCAGGTAGTCCATGTCCCCGGTAAGCGCGTGGCAGGCGATCACCTCGTCCCATTGCCCGACGAAGGCGGTGAACGCCTCGATCGATTCCGCGTCATGCCGCCCCAGCTGCACGCGCACGAACGCCTGCAGGCCGAGCCCGAGGCGCTCGGCGTCCACCTGCGCGGCGTAGCCGGCGATCACGCCGTCGCGCTCCAGCCGCTGCACGCGGCGCAGGCAGGCGGACGGCGAGAGGTGCACGCGCTCGGCGAGCTCGGCGTTGGTGAGCCGGCCCTCGCGTTGCAGGGCGGCCAGCAGCAGCAGATCGGTGCGATCGAGGTCGGCCGCGCTCATTCGTTGCGTCATCCAAGCGATATGTGCGTCGATCGTGCGCCAACACGCCGTGTAGACGCAACAACGCAACCTTCTTGCGTCCCCGGCCGTCTAGATTGAAACGTCACGACGAGGGTTCGCCATGAACGCCCAGCCGCAGCGCATCGAACACCAGTTGACCGACAAGGGCTACGTGCCGGTCTACACGACCGCCGTCGTCGAGCAGCCGTGGTCGGCCTATTCGGCGACGGACCACCAGGTCTGGGCGCAGCTGTTCGCGCGCCAGCAGCAGATCCTGCCGGGCCGCGCCAGCAGCGCGTTCCTGGACGCGCAGCGCGCGATGCACATGAACGCGCACGAGATCCCGAAGTTCGACGACCTCAACCGCACGCTGCGGGCGACCACCGGCTGGGAGCTGGTCGGCGTGCAGGGCCTGCTGCCCGAGCTCGACTTCTTCGACCACCTCGCCAACCGCCGATTCCCGGTGACCTGGTGGATCCGCACGCCGGAGCAGATGGACTACCTGTCCGAGCCCGACCTGTTCCACGACCTGTTCGGCCACGTGCCGCTGCTGATGAACCCGGTGTTCGCCGACTACATGCAGGCGTACGGCCGCGGCGGGGTGAAGGCGCACGGCATCGGCGCCGACGCGCTGGCCAACCTGACGCGCCTTTACTGGTACACCGCCGAATTCGGCCTGATCCGCGACCCGGACGGCCTGCGCATCTACGGCAGCGGCATCCTGTCGAGCAAGGGCGAGTCGATCCACTGCCTGGAATCGAATGCACCGAACCGCATCGGTTTCGACCTCGAGCGGATCATGCGCACGCGCTACCGCATCGATACCTACCAGAAGACGTATTTCGTCATCGATTCGTTCGAACAGCTGTTCGACGCGACGCTGCCGGACTTCACGCCGATCTACGCGCGCCTCGCCGAGCAGGAATCGATTCCGGCGGGCAACGTGCTCGACACGGATCGCGTCTTCAACCGCGGCACCGGCGAAGGCTGGCTCACCGACGGCGACGTCTGACGTCCAACGTCGGTGCGGTGCGCCACATCGGGCCGCCTCGTGCGGCCCGATGCGCTTGCAGGCGATCGCGAACTACTTGGTGTCGGTGTCGTTGACGGTCGACTTCGGCGAATCCGACGTCGGCTTGTTCAGGTCGGTGGACGAGGACGGCCCGGTTCCCGGCAGCGTGCGCGCCGGCACCGGCATGTCGGCCGTGTTGGTCGGCATTGCCTGCGGCTGCACGGGTTCGGCCGCCGAGGCCGGCACCGCGTTGGTCGATGCCGCGGCATCGGCGGCGGCGGCGGCGGACTGAGATC
>NZ_VTRV01000171.1 GCF_008274655.1 Cognatilysobacter lacus
CGCTCGCTGGAACCGGCCTGGGGCGCGATCTCGCAGCTCGCGCAGCGCACCGAGAGCATGGGTGTCTGCGCGTTCGCGCGCGCCGACAGCGGGACCGGCTATGACCTGGTCGTGCGCGCGTTCGTCGGAGCGCCCGCCCAGTTCGAGGACGCCGCTTCCGGTGCGGCCAACGCCACGCTCGCCGCATGGCTCTCCCAGAACGACCGCCTGCCCGGCCGCGACGGCCGCTACGTGGTCAGCCAGGGGCGGGAAGTCGGATACGACGCAAGCCTGCAGCTGCGCGTCGACGACGCCGGCGACGTGTGGTCCGGCGGCCACGTGCGCACTGTGGTCACCGGCGCAATCGACTGGTGACTGCCGCTCAGTCCTGCACGTCAAGCGAGATCGGCACCGCGGCCAGCACCTTCGAAATCGGGCAATTGGTCTTGGCGTCCTCGGCGTAACGCCGGAATTCGTCCGCCGACACGCCCGGTGCCTGCCCGCGCACCGTCAGCTTGACCTGCGTGATGTGCGGGCCGCCGTCCATCGAAAGCTCGACGTCCGCCCGCGACTCGATGAAGGTCGGCGGGTGGCCGGCCTCGGTCAGCTGCGCCGACAACGCCATCGCGAAGCAGCCGGCATGCGCGGCGGCGATCAGCTCCTCGGGATTGGCTCCCTTTTCGTCGCCGAAGCGTGTGTTGAAACCGTAGCGCGTGTCCTTGAACACGCCGCTCTGCGGGGTATTGAGCCGGCCCACGCCGGATTTCAGGTCGCCCTCCCAGCGGGCGGTGGCATGACGGGTGATGGCCATCGGCGACTCCTAGTGTGCGGAGGCCGCAGCGTAGTCAGCCCGACGAAAACGACCGTGACGGGACGATCGCCACCGCTTGTGCAGCGCAACGCGACGGCTGAACGGGCGCGCGCTATCGTGCAACCAGCCCCGCCATGACGGACCGCCGCGCGCCTGCGCAGGCGCGCTCGCGGACAGCCATGACGGCGCATCGACCGGGCCTCCCGAGGCCTTCGATGCGGCCGGACATGACGCCTGTACGACGCCGCGCCCGACGGCTGCTCCCCTCCCCCCACAGGAGCTCCCGGCCATGGCTTACAGCACAGAACAGATCCGCAACGTGGCCCTCGCGGGCCATCCCGGCGCCGGCAAGACCACGCTTTTCGAAGCCCTGCTGCATGCCGGCGGCGCGATCCAGGCGGCAGGCACCATCGAGCGCGGCAACACGGTGTCCGACCACGACCCGGTGGAGAAACAGCGCGGCCATTCGATCGACGTCGGCATCGCCAGTACCGACCA
This sequence comes from Cognatilysobacter lacus, assembly GCF_008274655.1. Taxonomy (GTDB): domain Bacteria; phylum Pseudomonadota; class Gammaproteobacteria; order Xanthomonadales; family Xanthomonadaceae; genus Cognatilysobacter; species Cognatilysobacter lacus. The sequence continues at coordinate 1,289 of NZ_VTRV01000171.1, forward strand.
CGCGTCCATCCACGTCAACCTGATCGACACGCCCGGTTATCCCGACTTCCGCGGCCCCGCGCTCTCGGCGCTGGCGGCGGTGGAAACCGTCGCGGTCGTGGTGGCGTGCGACGCGGGCGTCGAATACGGCGCCCGCCGGATGATGGAGTACGCGAAGAATCGCGGGCTCTGCCGCGCCATCGTCGTCAACAAGATCGACCACGGCAGCTGCGGCGACGTGCTCGACGCCGTGCGTGCCGCGTTCGGCCCGGAGTGCCTGCCGCTCAACCTGCCCGCGGACGGCGGCGCTCGCGTGGTCGACTGCTTCGGCACGAACGAGGGCGAAAGCGACCTGGGCCCCGTCGCCGAATGGCACCAGAAGATCATCGACCAGGTGGTCGAGATCAACGAAACCGTGATGGAGCATTACCTCGACCTCGGCGAAGGCGGCCTGGGCGGACAGGAACTGCACGACGCGTTCGAGCAGTGCCTGCGCGAGGGGCACCTGGTGCCCGTGGTGTTCTGCTCGGCGCGCACAGGGGTCGGTGTAACCGAGCTGCTCGAGGTGGCCGAACGCCTGTTCCCGCACCCCGGCGAAGCCAACCCACCCGCGTTCGTGAAAGGTTCCGAGCCGATCGAGGCGCGACCTGACCCGGACGCTCACGTCATCGCCGACGTCTTCAAGATCGTCAACGACCCTTTCGTCGGCAAGCTCGCGGTCTTCCGCGTGTACCAGGGCACGGTGAAGCGCGACACGCAGCTCTTCGTCGACGACAGCCGAAAGCCGTTCCGCGTGGCGCACCTGTTCAAGCTGCGAGGCAAGGAACACGTCGAAGTCGACCAGGCACTGCCGGGCGACATCGCGGCGGTCGCGAAGATCGAGGAATTGCATTTCGACGCCGTGCTGCACGACAGCCACGACGAGGACCAGATCCATCTCGCGCCGCTCGCGTTTCCGCGCCCGATGTTCGGCCTTGCAGTCGACGCAGCCAGCCGTGGGCAGGAGCAGAAGCTCGCGACGGCGCTGCACAAGCTCGCCGAGGAGGACCCCTGCTTCCAGGTCGAGCACATCGCCGAGACCAACGAGACGATCGTGCGGGGCCTGTCGGACCTGCACCTGCGCGTCAACATCGATCGGCTGCGGGAGCGCTATGGCGTCGAGGTGAAATCGCGGCCGCCGCGCATCGCGTATCGCGAGACGGTTTCAACGCGGGCCGACGGGCACCATCGGCACAAGAAGCAGACGGGCGGCGCCGGCCAGTTCGGTGAAGTGTTCCTGCGCATCGAACCGCTCGATCGCGGTGGCGGGTTCGAATTCGCCGACGAGGTCAAAGGCGGCACGATCCCGGGACAGTTCATCCCGGCCGTGGAGAAAGGCGTGCGGCAGGCGATGTCGACGGGCGCGCTCGCCGGTTATCCGCTGCAGGATGTCCGCGTCACGGTGTACGACGGCAAGCACCATCCGGTGGACAGCAAGGAAGTCGCGTTCGTCACAGCCGGCAAGCGCGCATTCGTCGACGCCGTACTGAAAGCGCGGCCGCAGGTACTCGAGCCGATCGTCGATCTCGAGGTCGTCGCACCGGAGGCGCACATGGGCGACGTCAGCGGGCATCTCGCGGGCAAGCGCGCACGCATCGTCGGCACAGACGGCGCGCGTGGCGAAGTCTCGGTGAAGGCGCAGGTGCCGCTGTCGGAACTCGAAGGGTTCGCCGCAGAGCTGAAGTCGATCACCGCCGGCCGGGGGCGGTATTCAATGGATTTCAGCCACTACGAGCCCGTGCCCGCGAGCGTGCAGCAGAAGCTGGTCGAGAGTTACCGGCCCAAGGCCGAAGAGGACTAGCGACAAAAGAAAAGGCCGGCGATTGGCCGGCCTTTTCGGTTACCGCACTTGTCGCTTACTCGGGGCGAACGTCGACCAGCACGCGGATGCGGCTGCCCGGGTCGTAGGTGGTGCGGGTCGTGTAGTTGCGCCCGCCGTACTCGTAGGTCACGTCATACATCGAGACATTGCGGCCGCTCTGGTAAGCGTTGTCAGTCATCGGATCGCAGGAGACGACGCGGCCCACGCGCGGCGGGTATTGGGTCTGGCGATGCGCGTTTTCGTAGACCTGCCTGCCCGCGATGCCACCCACCATGGAGCCGATCGCCGACGTCGCGTAACGCGCACTGCCGCCACCGACCTGGCTGCCGACCACCGCGCCCACGATTCCGCCGATCACAGTCGCAGCCGTGCTGCCACCCTGCGTGGCCTGTCGCGGATAGCCGTATTGGTCACGGGCGTACGGATCGCGGCCGTAAGCATCGCTGCCATAGCCGTTGCTCGCGTAGCCGTTGTCCGGATAACCGTCGCCGTTGCGATCGTTGGGGTCGTAGTAGCGGCCGTTGCTGTTGCTGTAGCCGGAATACGTGCGGCTCTCCGTGCAGCGCTGCCCGCCGGTGCCGGCCGCATAGGCGCCGCGTGAGTCATAAACGGGTGTGACGCGCACGACGCGGGCGTAATCGGAGAACGCGCCCTGCGACGAATAGCCTCGGTTGGAATAGCCGCTATTGGAATAACCGTTGTTCGCCGGATATGAGGAGTACTGCGCCGACGCCGTACCGGCCACTGCAGTCAGGGCGAGCGCGAGGACGGTGGCGGTGAGGTGCTTCATGGGGTGCTCCTGACGCCGGGATGGCGCATCTGCATCCTCGGGTCGGGGCTATTACCGCTTCCTGAACCCGGTAAGTTTCGCGTTAAACGCTCAGCCGCGGTTTACTCGCGGCGAACGTCACGGGCCGTTGCTGACAGTGCCCAGCGTGCGCGCCTGCGTCAGGAGCTGCGCGCGCAGGAAGCCGTCGGGATGTTCGCTGGTGTGGAGCACGATGTAGCCCCCCGACGCCCGCAACTGCTGCGCGACGATCGGCGTCAGCTCGACGCGGCCACCTATGACGCGCGCCTCGTCACCGCTGGCCGCCACGTCCATCCGCGCCACCTGCTCGGTGTTGGCGCCGGCGCTGCCGGTGTGCAACGTCGCCGATGTCGGATGCTCGACCAGACCGGAAACCACGAGGTCCACGCGAACGCGTCCGTCGTCGTCGATCACAGCGCGCGCTTCGCCCGTCGGCGGACGCACGTCGGCGGCGGGCGCGCGGACCAGGTTGAACACGCCGCGCATGTGGATGTCCTGCGCCACGGCTGAGACGGGAATCGCGCAGACCAACGCGATCAGGGGGAGAAGGCGGCGCATCAGTGCGCTCCGGAGCGGGGTGGCGAAAGCGTCGCCACAGCGTTGCGCGCGGGTCGTGAAGATGCCCCGACGCGCGCCGGGCCGCTGACCTTGCATTCACTTTCGGGCCTTCAACGTGCCCCCACTGTTCGTGGAGGCCTTCCATGCGTCGTTCCCTGCCTGCCCTCGTCTTCGCCGCATCCGCCGCCGTGTTCCTGGGCACGGCCTGCTCCACCGTCGGCACGCTGCTGGGATCCGACACGATCAGCTTCAGCCAGCCACAGATCCAGGCGCGGCTCGCCAAGGGTTTTCCGCGGGACTACCAGAAGCTGGGCGGCCTCGTCACGCTGACATTGATGAATCCGCGGCTGTCGATTCCTGCCGGCGAGCGCCGCCTGCGGGTCGACTTCGATTTCGCCGCCGGCGCGCTCGGGCATGCCAGCCGAACGCCGGACGGTTCGTTCACGCTCACCAGTTCGCTGCGCTACGATCCAGCGACACGCGGCCTGCATCTCTACGAGCCGCGCATCGAGAGCGTGGAAGCGGGCGCGCTCGGCGGCCGGATGGCTGACACGTTCCGCTCCGCGCTCAACGACTGGCTATCGGACTGGTCGCAGAAGGAACCGATCTACCGGTTCGATGATTCGCTGATCGGCCGCCTGGGCGCGCGCCGTGTCGAGGGGACGAAGATTGAGGATGGGCAGGTGGTGGTCAAACTCGGCGAGTGATCGCGGCGTAGCGCGCGCGGCGCTCGCGCTCGTGCTGCCGCTTGCACTCGCGGCATGCCGCGGACACGACAGCGCGACGTCGCCGGAAGCGGTCCCCGCGGTCGCGGACGACGACACGCCGACCGGCACCTTGCCGGTCCCGGAAGCAACCCCCGGCAGCAGCGTGACGGGCATGCCGACATCGCCGCCGCCGGTCGCGGCAACCCCGGGTGATGCAGTGGCGGCGACGTCGCCACCGGCGGCCACGGAAACGGTGGCGCCG
>NZ_VTRV01000172.1 GCF_008274655.1 Cognatilysobacter lacus
GTGCGAGCGTGTCGGCGAGGACGCCGGCGGGCCACGCTTCGCGCTGCACGTCGAGCCCGCGCCCACCGACGTCGCCAGCCGCGACGTCGCCACGTCGGTGGCTGCGCTCAATGCCGCGGTCGAGTCGGTCGCGCGGCGCGATCCCGCGCAGTACCAGTGGACCTACAAGCGCTTTTCGCTGCAGCCCGATGGCGGCAACCCGTACTGGCCGGACTGCTACTGACGTCCGATCGGGTGCTCCTGACGGCAGGGTGCCGGCCAATGCACGAGCGCAATCGAAACCTGCGCTTCGGCGCACCATCTAGGTTCTACCGCTGCGCCCCAAGCACCCGCAGGCGCGAACAGCGATCAGCGAGGTGACACGGAGCAGCCGAGATCGATGCCGGCCTCGCGCGCCACGTCCATCAACATCGTTTCGTACCCCGATGCCATGCGTTCGCGGCTGTAGCACGTCGTCGCCGTAGTACGGGCCGCGGCGCCCAGGCGCGCCGCGAAGGCATCGTCGCGCAGCAACCGCTCGAGCGCATCGGCGAGTGCCTGTGGGTCGCCCTCCGGCACCAGCAGGCCGTCGACGCCGTCGTGCAGCGTCTCGCGCACACCTGGCACGGCGCTCCCGATCACCGCGCAGCCCGCGGCCATGCCTTCGATCAACGCCAGCGGCATGCCTTCGTAATGCGTGGAAAGCACGCAGATGCGATGACGCATCAGCAAGGTCGGCACGTCGCGATGCAGGCCGAGGAACCTCACCTGCGACTGGAGCCCGAACTCGCGTACCAGGCTCTCGACCGGCTCACGATGCGCGGGCTTTCCGGCCCCTGCGAAAAGCAGCGGCGGCGCGAGCCCGCGGTCGCGAAGCAGCGCGACCGCGCGCACCAGCGTGGCGTGGTCCTTCTGCTTCGAAAAGCGCGCGACCATCACGATCCCGGCCTCCCGCGAGGCGAGCGGATGTGCGTCCGCATCCGCGAACGGCTCGACGCGGATGCCGTTGGCGATCGCGACCGTGCGCTTGGCCGGCATGCCCATGTCGAGCAGCACCTGTCGAACGCCTTCCGAGCAGCCGACGATGCGCGCCGTGCGACGCGCGAGCCAGCGCGACTGCGCGAGCCGCCAGCGCGTATAGCGCTCGCGCGTGTTGTGCTCGACGTGGACCAGCGCGGGCACGCCAGCGAGCAGGCCCGCGTAACGGCCCCAGAGGTGCTCGGAGAAGCCGTGTGCGACCAGCACGTCCGGTTTCCAGCGACGACACAGGGCGACGAGCGAAGCGATGGTGGCCACATGCGACCAGCCGGGTACCAGCTCGAGCGGAACACCAGCCGTGCGGAGCTCCTCAACGCGCGCCGGATCGGTACGCCGCTTGCGGCGCAACACCAGCAGCGGCTCGATCGCGTCGCCGGCACGCTGCGCATTCACTAGCGCGATCGCGACCTGCGTGGCGCCGCCCGAGAAGCCCCCCGTTACGAAATGGGCAACGCGCAGCCGCCTCGAACTCACCGCGCGAGCCAACCCAGGCGACCCAGGTAGTAGCGCGTGCGCAGCCGGCGCATGTGCCAGCCACGACGACCATACGCCGACAGCACACTCTCCACGCCGCCCGGGAACATGGCCTGCAGGCTTTGTGCGCACAGCCTTCGCGCATCCGGCTGCTCCGCTAGAAGCCCGCGATCGAAACGCCTCGCGAGCGACGCGTATGTCTTCAGGCAGAAATAGTCGACGGCGAAGCGCCCGCGCTCGTCGAGTTCATAGTCACCCTCCGTGATCGCCGCATGCAGCTCGACCACCGCGCGGTTGAGGTGTTCGAGCTTGTCGGGCGACATGCTGCGCATGATCGAACCGGGGCGCTGGCGATAGCCGATCCATGGCTCGGGTGCGTAGTAGAAGGTTCGCGACAGCGCGAACAGGGGCGGCATCGCGGCGATGTCCTCGAAGTAGCGGCCCTCCGGAAAGTGCACGTGCTCCCAGATGCAGCGCCGGGCGATCTTCGACCACACGTGCAGCTGCCCCTGCGAGAGCACGCCTTCGATCAGCACCGAGCGGTCCCGGAGCAGCGTGCGCGCCGGTCCGTGGAAGGTACGGCGGTGCAGCTCGCCACGCAGCCGATGCTTCAGACGGAACGGCGAACGCACGAGGCGGTAGTCGCAGAGCACCAGGTCCGGCGCGTGCGCGTCGATGATCGCGCGAAGCGAGGCGAGCGCGCCGTCGCAGAGCAGGTCGTCGGAATCAACGAACCACAGATAGTCGCCGCGCGCGTTCGCGATCAGCGTGTTGCGCGCGCACGAAACGCCGCGATTTAGGTCGTGCGCGATCACGCGCACCACGCCCGGATGCGCGGCTTGCAGCTCGCGCGCGAGTTCGACCGAGCCGTCCGTCGAGACATCGTCCACCAGCACGATTTCGATGCCGCCAACGCCCTGCGCGAGGATCGAGTCGACGCAGGCGCCCAGCCACGGCCGCACGTTGTAGACCGGCAGCAACAGGCTGAGCCAGGGTGCAGGTCGGGGCGCGTCGGGATCGGTCACGTCGGGCATCCTGCCGGGAGGCGAGCGAAGTCTACCGGCGCGGCGCAGCGGGGCAGGCGGCCGAGGCGACGAGCGGCAGCAGCCACCATTCGCGACGGTTGCTGTGCCCCACGAAGATGCCGGCGCGGCGGTCGATGCACGGCGCCAGCGCATCGTCCTCGAGCATCAGCCAGCGCTGCGTCGGCGCGGCACGCTGCCATGCGAGCGCGTCGGCGAACTGCGCGGCTACGTCGCGGGTAAAACCGAACGTGCGTGCAGGCCGGTCTGCCATCAACAGGTTCTGCTCCTTCCACGCGACCAGTGCAAGCTCGTCGGTCGGCCGCATGTTCATCGCGGCGCGCTGCATCACGCCGCGCGCCGAGCTCGCGTCATTGAGCAGCGGCTGCGCGACCAGGCCGACGAGCAGCCACAGGCCTGTGAGCGTGGCCAGCAACGCGGCTACGCCCCGCCTCGGGCCGAACAGCAACAGCGCGGCGACGCCCCACGCTGCGAGCGCCAGCAACACGCGGCCGAGCGCGTCGGCGCCGCCCGCGAAGATGCTTCGTCGAGCTGCGCCTCGAACGACGGATGCCCGAACACGACCATTGCGCCGGCCGCCGTCGCCAGCAACGTCATCAGCGCGGCCAGGCCGAATGCGAGACGGCGTGCGCCGGGCCGCTCGACTGCGCGCGGCAGCCACGGCCCGAGCGCGACACAGAACAGCGGCAGCGCCGGCAGGATGTAGACCTCGCGCTTGCCGGCGCTGAGGGTGAAGAACAGCACGATCAGCGCGACGCCGCCGAGCAGCACGGCAAGGCGCGCATCGCGCTGGCGCAACGCGTCGCGCCACCCGCGCCACACCCACGGCACCGCGAGCACGGCCGGCAGCCATTGCGTCGCGATCACGACGACGAAATACCAGGCCGGCTGGCGGTGATGCCACGGATCGGCATAGCGTCTGGCCGTTTGCCGGAGCAGGATGTTGTCGGCGTACGCATGCAGCGCCGGATCGCTGCTGTGCGCAACGGTCCACAACATCGGGGCCAGCCACAGCGCGATCGGTAGCAGCAGCGCGACGGGTGCCAGCCACGTCGCCGGGCGCCGCCAGCCCATCGCGTTGACGCCGATCCAGCCGCGAGCCTGCGCGATCGCGGCGGGCACGAGGAACAGCAGCGCGATGACGCCGACGCCCTTGGTGATCACGCCCAGCCCGGCGGCGAACCAGCCGACATACCACCAACGCAGGACGGGGCCGCGGAGCACGTGGCGCAACAGGCCGTACACCGATAACACCACCCAGAACACCAGCAACGGATCGATCTGGGCGCGCCGTGCCTGGAAGGTAAACGCGAAGGTGAAAAGCAACGCCCACGCCGCGTATGCGCCCGCGCTGCGCTCGTAAAGCCGCGTACCGAGGTCACGCACCAGCCACAGCGTACCGATCGACGCCAGCAGCGATGGCAGCAGGAACGCGACGCGCAGGTTCCCCAGGAGCGTCAAGGCGATCGCCTGCAGCCACATGAACAGTGGCGGTTTGTCCGCGTAGAGCTCGCTGCCACGCATCGGGAACAGCCACTGATGGCTTTCCACCATCTGCTTCGCGACCAGTGCGAAACGCGGTTCGTCAGCCGGCCAGGGATCGCGCAGCCCGAGCCCGGCGCCGAGTACGACAAGGGCCACGAGCCAGAACAGCCATCGCTCGCGGGATTCGGCGGTCTTCAACATGGCGGCGATCATAGCGACAGGCGCTGCGGGTTCGGCCTGGGGGCGCTCAGGCTAGCCATGTCGGTACTACCCACGGCGGCGACACACGAGCGGCGACACACGAGCGGCGAAGCATCGCCACGCTCACTGCGCGGCACGTCTTCGGCCCGGCCGGGGCGGCCCCGTGCTGCAGATTCGCTGCATCGGAAGCGCGGCCTCAGGCGACGGATGCCTTGCGCAACCGCGCATAGAAGAACCCGTCGCGGCCGCGCTCGCCCGGCAGCACCTGTCGGCCTGCGCCGGACTCGCGACCGAAGCGGTCGTCGAGCGGCTCCGCGCGCGCATCCGGCGTTCTCGCGAGGAAGGCGGCGACCTGCCGATCGTTCTCGTCGCGCAGGATCGAGCAGGTCGCGTAGACGAACACGCCGCCCGGTGCCAGCGTGGTCCACAGGGCATCCAGCAAGCGCGCCTGCAATGCGAGCAGCGCGACCAGGTCGCTCTCACGACGATGCAGCACCACGTCGGGTTGGCGACGCACGATGCCCGTGGCCGAACACGGCGCATCAAGCAGCACCGCGTCGAACCCCGTGCCGTCCCACCACGCGGCGACGTCGGCGGCATCCGCGGCCAGAAGGCGCGCGCTGTCGAAGCCGAGGCGTCGCAATGCATCGCCGACCTGCGCAAGCCGCGACGGATCGACGTCGATCGCGGTCACGGCGAGCGACGGATCGCGTTCGAGCAGGTGAGTGGTCTTGCCGCCGGGCGCCGCGCAGGCGTCGAGCACGCGGGCGCCGGCCGGTGGATCGAGCGCGTCGGCGACGGCCTGCGCCGAGGCATCCTGCACGGTGACGACACCGACATCGAAGCCCGGCAGCGTGGCCACCGCGACCGGCTGCGCAAGGCGCAGCGCATCGGGAAGGTCGGCGTCGACGAGCGCTTCGGCCCCGATATCGGCAAGGCGCGCGAGGTAGTCGTCGCGCGTCGTGCGCAGCCGGTTGACGCGCAGCCACATCGGCGGCATGCGCAGGCTGGCGTCGAAGATCGTATCGACGTCGTCCGGCCAGTCGGCTTCGATGCGCGTGCGCAGCCAGCCGGGCCAGTGCGCGCGCGGGTCGCCCGCCGGGATGCCTTCGCGGATGGCACGTCGCAGCAGTGCGTTGGCGAGGCCGGAGCGATGGTCCTGTCCGATCGCGCGCATCGCCTCCACCGTGGCCGCCACCGCGGCATGCGCGGGCAACGCGAGCGGGTCGATCTGCGCG
>NZ_VTRV01000173.1 GCF_008274655.1 Cognatilysobacter lacus
CCGTGGCGCAGACCCCGCGGCCCTGCCGCCGCGGCAGCGCGAGATCCTCACCGCGCTTGGCGCCGGCCGCACCACGAAGCAGATCGCCGCCGACCTCGGGATCAGCATCAAGACCGTCGAAACCCACCGGGCGCGTTTGATGGAGGCGCTCGGCTGCCGCAATGCGGTCGAACTGGTGCGCACGGCGGTGCAGTGGAGCGACCGGGTTCCCGCAGGCAAGGCGACCCGTCCGTAGTCGCAGCCCGCGGCGCCTGCTACCGCCCGTCGGCTCGCGGTTCAGACAGCCGGCGTCGCGTCGAGCGGAAGTTAGGAGGCCGCCACAGTTCGCGACCGAATCGGGTCTCGGTCGTCAGGGTTCCCCTGATACCCCCGACATGGACGGCGCCACCATGTAAGGTTTTCCCTGATCCGGGCGTTGGCACGGGTCCTGCACGATGGCCTGCAGGTTTCATGCCGCGCTAACAAAAGGATGGGGGTCCAATGAAGGCGTCGGTCCGCGCACAGATGTCGCAGTCGCTCAACCTGACGCCGCAGCTGCTGCAGTCGATCCGGTTGCTGCAGCTCACCGCGCCGCAGCTCGAAATGGAACTGCGCCAGGCGCTCGACCGCAACCCGATGCTCGAACTCGACGAGGGCGACGAGGCCGGGGAGGTCGACGCCGAATCGCCGGACGCCTCTGACGAGGTCGCCTATGAGGCCGCTGCGTGGGACGAACTGCCCGACCCGCAGTTCATGAGCGGCATGAGTGGCGGCGCGTCGATGGGGGACGAAGACGCCACCGCGCGCATCGCCGGCGGCGTTTCCAGCGACTGGCGCGTGCGCCTGCTGGACGAACTCCGCCTCGACTGGAAGCCGGCCGACCTGGCGCTGGCCGCGTGGTGGCTCGACCGCACCGCCGACACCGGGCTCCTCGAAGGCGAGCGCGACGCGCTGACGGCAGAGGCCGCCGCCGAGCTCGGCGCCGACCCGAGCGCCCTCGAGATCGTGCGCCTGCGCCTGCTACACGGCATGTGGACCGGCCTGTGCGCGGTCGACGCCGCCGAATGCCTCGGCGCGCAGCTCGACCGCATGCCCGATTGCGAGGCCCTGTCCACGGCGCGCTCGATCGTGCGCGACCACCTCGCCACCCTCGCCCGCCACGATTCGAAGGCACTGGCGAGCGCGATCGGTTGCAGCATCGACGTCGCCGATCGCGCCGTCGCACTGATCCTGTCGCTCGAAGCCTGCCCGGTCCCCGACGCCCCGTCGCAGGGCGACGACCACATCGTGCCGGACGTCGTCGTGCGCAAGCTGGGTGGCACGTGGCGGGTTTCGCTCAACGGCCGCACGCTGCCGAAGGTGCGCGTCTCGCCGCATTGCGAGGCCGGCCTGTCGCGCGCGCCCGGGGATGTCAGCGCGCTGCGCGGGCTGCTCGACGAGGCGCGTTGGCTGGTGCGCGGCATCGCCATGCGCAACGACACGCTGATGCGCACCACGCAGGTGCTGGTGGAGCGCCAGCAGGCTTTCCTCGACCAGGGCGAGGAGTCGATCGCGCCGCTCACGCTGCGCGAGGTGGCGGACGCCATCGGCATGCACGAGTCGACGGTGTCGCGCATCACCACCGGCAAATACATCCAGACCCCGCGCGGCACGTTCGAGCTCAAGCGCCTGTTCGCAGTGCGGCTCGAAGGCGCGGAGATCTCCGGGGCCGCGGTCAAGGCGATCGTCAAACGCCTGATCGACGCCGAGCCGCCGCATGCGCCGCTGGCTGACGAGACCATCGCCGGCCTGCTGGCGCGGCAGGGAATACGCATAGCCCGTCGTACGGTGGCAAAGTACCGGGACCAGCTGGACATCGCGCCCGCGCGGGCGCGCCAGCGACCCGTGGCCATGGCCGCGGCACGGTAAGGGAATCGAGGAGAACGGAATGCTGAGCATCCTGCTGGTCGACGACCACGAAGGTTTCATCAACGCAGCCGTGCGCCATCTGCGCCGGCTCGACTGGGTGGACATCGTCGGCTCGGCCGCGAACGGCATCGAGGCGATCGCACAGTGCGAATCGCTCCGGCCCAACGTGGTGCTCATGGACCTGGCCATGCCCGAGATGGGCGGGCTGCAGGCCACGCGCCTGATCAAGGCGCAGGACAATCCGCCGTTCGTGGTCATCGCCAGCCATTTCGACGACGCCGAGCATCGCGAGCACGCGTTGCGTGCGGGCGCCGACGCTTTCGTCAGCAAGCTCGCCTACATCCACGACGTCATGCCGCTGCTGGAGAATCTCGCCGGCCGCAGCAGCGACGCGGAGGCCGGGGCAGCCGAATGAGCGAGTCCCGCATTCTGGTCCTGGATGGCGACATGCCGCGTGCCGAGCGCGTCGCCACCCTGCTGGAATTCATGGACTTCACCCCGCGCCTGGCGGCGGACGCCGCCGACCTCGACCTGTCGCGCGCGAAAGCCAGCGACTGGGTCGCGATCGTCGTCGGCGATGTGGGCAACGCCGAGGCCTGGCTGAAATTCGCGGACTGGCTTTCGCGCCAGCCGTTGCATCCGCCACTGATGCTGCTGCCCGGGCACGACGAGCGTGCACCATGGCGGGCACTCGTGCATCCGGATTCGGTCTGGCCGCTGGATTTCCCGATTCGCCGCGCGCAGCTGCAGGAGTCATTGCGCCGCGCCAGCCTGAAGCGCATCGATGCGGAGGAACGCGCCGACTCGCAGAGCGTGGGCCCAACGGGCAACTCCGAAGCGGTCACCCAGCTCAACCGCATGATCGACCAGGTGGCCGGCTTCGATACCACGGTGCTGATCCTGGGCGAATCCGGCACCGGCAAGGAAGTCGCGGCGCGCACCATCCACGAGCGCAGCAAGCGCGGCAGCAAGCCTTTCGTCGCGATCAATTGCGGCGCGATTCCCGCGGACCTGCTCGAGAGCGAGCTGTTCGGCCACGAGAAGGGCGCGTTCACCGGCGCGCTCACCCAGCGCAAGGGTCGCTTCGAGATGGCCGAGGGCGGCACGCTGCTGCTCGACGAAATCGGCGACATGCCGATGGCGATGCAGGTGAAACTGCTGCGCGTGCTGCAGGAACGTACGTTCGAACGCGTCGGCGGCACGCAACTCTATACGTGCAACGTGCGCGTCATCGCCGCGACGCATCGCAACCTCGAAGAGCAGATCGCGAAGGGCGGTTTCCGCGAAGACCTGTACTACCGGCTCAACGTGTTCCCGATCGAAATGCCGGCGCTGCGCGAGCGCACCGAAGACCTTCCCGACCTGATCGCGGCGATCACGCGACAGCTCGCGGACAGCGGCCGCGGGCGCGTCTCGCTCACCGGCGAAGCCGTCAACGTGCTCAAGCACTACCGCTGGCCCGGCAACGTGCGCGAGCTGCACAACCTGCTGGAACGCCTGGCGGTGCTCCATCCGAACACCCAGGTGCGCGCGGCCGACCTTCCGGCGAGATACCGCTCCGGCGTTGCCGAGATCCCGGACGAGCCTGCCTCGCCCGTGCGCGAGAACGTCGTCGCCCCGGCGCCTGAACCCCAGCGTGCGAGCCCGGCGCCCGCGACGACGGCGATCGCAACCGACCCGTCGACGCTCGCCCCCCGCGCGACGCTGCCGCCCGAAGGCCTCGACCTGAAGAGCCACATGGCGGAGCTCGAACTCGAGCTGATCCAGGCGGCGCTGCAGCAGGCCAATGGCGTGGTCGCGCACGCGGCGCCGCTGCTCGGCCTGCGCAGGACCACGCTGGTCGAGAAGCTTCGCAAGTACGGCATCGATCGCGACAGCGACTGAGCGCCGGCCGTCGCCTAGAACTGGCGATCCAGCGGACTGAGAACCGCACCCGCGCCGCGCCCGAGCACATGCGTGTAGATCTGCGTGGTGCCCAGGTCCTTGTGGCCCAGCAGTTCCTGCACGGTACGGATGTCCTGCCCCGCTTCGAGCAGGTGCGTCGCGAACGAATGACGCAATGTGTGGCACGTCGCGGGCTTGGCGATGCCCGCCAGGTCACGAGCCCGCTTCACCGCACGCTGCAACGAGCTGTCGTCGACATGATGGCGCCGGGTCGCGCCGCTGCGCGGATCGGTCGATCGATGCGCGGACGGGAACACGAACTGCCAGCCGGGCTCGCGCGCAGCCGCCGGGTACTTCTTCGCCAGCGCGTGCGGCAATCGGGCCTCTCCGAATCCTTCCGCGAGGTCGTGCCGATGCAGCAGGAGCGCGCGTTCGATCGCGCGGCGCAGGTCCTCGCGCAAGGTCTGCGGCAGCGGCACCCGGCGATCCTTGTCGCCCTTGCCTTCGCGCACGAGGATTTCGCTGCGCTCGAAGTCGATGTCCTTGATGCGCAGCCGCGTGCACTCCATCAGCCGCATGCCGGTGCCGTACAGCAGCGAGGCCATCAGGCGAGACGACCCGTCCATCGCGCCAAGCAGGCGGTCGATTTCGGAACGCGAGAGCACGACGGGCAAGCGACGAGGGCGTTTGGCGCGCACCACGTCCTGCATCCACGGCAGCTTGATCCCGAGCACTTCGCGATACAGGAAAAGCAGTGCCGCGAGCGCCTGGTTCTGCGTGCCGGATGCGACATCGTCGCGCGCAGCGAGATCGGTAAGAAAGCGCTCGACGTCGGCGCCACCGAGCTCGCGCGGGTGTCGTCGGCCGTTCGCGACGACAAAGCGGCGGACCCAGCTCACATAGGCGCGCTCCGTGCGCAGGCTGTAATGCCGCAGCCGCACTCGGTCACGCACCATGTCCAGAAGGCGCATGCCGGGCGCGTCCGGCGGGCTCCGGGTTGAATGGCGGTCTGGTCGGTCAACGGACTCCCCGAACCAGCGCACATTGTCATCCGCTTGCGGCGCCGCGGAGGGCGCCGGTGGCCGTGGGCACGAAGGCCCGGCCTCGGGACTGTCCCGCCCGCCCGCAGGTGAGTCGACCGCGCGACGAATCCCGGAGGTAGCGGATGGCCGCTGCGAACCCTGCTGGTACCGTGGCGGCCGGTCCTCGCCCAGCCGCATCCCCAGTTTTCTTCCGATGCCGCGGTAAAGCGATACCAATCCGTCCATAGCCTTGTAATGCTCCAACGCCCCATCCATGGAGGAGTAACGGTACGGCCGGTCGCGCGGACCGGGCATAGGCCGTTGACGGGGCGTCGCGTCGGAGAATTCCGAAAGGCCCCGGGGACGGTTACAGGTGGTGGAGCGCCGCGGTATGCAGTTGGCGCTGCTGGTGCCGCGCGAACTGGCAGACGCCCAGGATTGCATCGGCACTGGTGGCCTTTTAGCAGTGGAAAGCCGCCGTGCTCGGGTGTGACATGCGGCGCCCTGGCGTTACAGTTGTGCTTTAGGGAGAGAATCGGTGTTAGGCGCCACAGCAGCTCTGACGCAATCGAGGTAAGTTCAACGCCATGCCAAAGTACTTTCTCAACATCGCA
>NZ_VTRV01000174.1 GCF_008274655.1 Cognatilysobacter lacus
AAAATCTGCACTACGGGGCCTAACACCTGAGTTAAGCCGCGCCGCGAAGCGGCGTCGGCTTGGACGAATTGTTAGGCGCGCTGCCGTAGAGCAGCACGCTGATCAACGATTTTTAGCAGATGAGAGGCGAGCATGAGCATTTCGCGGGCCTCCGGTGCTGACAGCGCCACATGCCGGTGGGATGACGGGTTCTTGTAGCTGCCAATGGAACCGCCCATGAGATTCATAAGGGCGACGCGCTCACCTTTCTCAACGGCCAAATCCGTAAGTGGCCCGTCCTCCGGATTGAACGCCCGGGCCGCCAGGGAGGTGCCGAGAAGATCATGACCCAAACCGGCAGCCGTACGAATCGCAACCTCAAGCTCTTTGAACGCCTCAAACACTGCGGTATCGAAGCGAGACTGCAAGAACAGCGGATGTGCGTTTACCAAGAGGGTCGGATGCAGAAACTCTGCCGGGAGCTGCTGATTATGGACAACCTGCCTGAGCCCGACCCGATCTGACACCTCGCTTGCGCGCCTTGTTGGCTGGTACCAGTCATTGCTTTGCAGGGGATTTGGGCAGATGAAGCCGTTAGCTTCGAGCCATGACCACGCGGCGGAACAGGCAGTTGCGACCGCATAGTTCGAGTTGCCGTGCTGATCGACGAACTCTCCCGCGGCATGCCGGCAAAAGTTGCCTCGGTGCCAGAGCTGGGCCTGCATCTGCCCGGCCGCTAAGAGTGCTTCCAGGACGTAGCCCGCCAACTCACTCGGATGGAGGGAGAGGACCGTTTCCGCATTTGGAACCAGCGACCGCAATGAAGTCATTTCAAGCGCCTAACACCTGAGTTAAGCCGCGCCGCGAAGCGGCGTCGGCTTGGACGAATTGTTAGGCCCCAGCCGACGAGCGGCGGTGAGCCTGTGCGTACGCGATGGCTTCTGTCAAATGGTCGAAGTCTGCTTCACCGAAGCTGAAGTACTCATCGTTGTAGGTGATGCCAAAGTGAGAAATCTGAGCTTTTTCATCTTCTGTGAGTGGTCGACCGATACTTGGCGGCACTACCTTGAGGGTCATCTTGGGGTTCATGTACCGATCAAGGAGCCACAGGAACGGCATCGCCAGCGGGAGGACCCACAACGTTGCGCGACCCTTTCCTAGATCGCGAAAATGTACGCCCGGTTCCGCAAACAAGTGGTCGTATGCAAGTCCGGTGAGGTACATGCATACCGCAATGCCGAGCATGAGCAGCGCGGCGTAAGCGATTCGGGACCGAGCAACGACGGTTAGCCTTGCGCCGCAGTTGATGCAGCGCATCGGCGCGCGCATGTCGACCAGCCTTGCAGGGAAGGGCTGTTTACAAGCTGGGCAGCTACACGGCTTCATCTGGGGCCTAACACCTGAGTTAAGCCGCGCCGCGAAGCGGCGTCGGCTTGGACGAATTGTTAGCCCTCTGCCGCACGTGAGTAGAGCTCCAGCGAATCCGGGTGGAAAACATCTTCCAGTTTCTTGCTGCCATCAAACCACACGCACATGACTCCGGGGTTCGCGACAACGTATTCGCCGATGTTCTGAACAGTCATATGCGGGCCGCCACTTCGCAGCTGCACTACATCACCGATCTTGAATTTCATCTTGATCCTCCGTTCCTAGCAGCTCAACAAAGAAGTATTCGAGTCTTTGCTCCAAAAGGCGGTGGCGTCGTAAAGCGTCTCGCTGTGCGATGTGATTCGGGTCGCCGACTGGGTAGTTGATACCCTTTCTTCGGTCAATTTCCCCCGCGTAGTAGCTCAGGAGCGCATTGATTGTTGCCAGCTTGGCGGAAGTCGCCGCGGCTTCCGCCTGCGCCTTCAATGCCTTTTCCGAGAGTTCCTGAGCCTGAGCAGATCGCTTTAGCTCCGACCGAGTTAGTTCGAGTTCTCTGCGCGACAGCTCTAGCTCTCGGGACGAAATCCCGAGCTGTTTGGCCTGCAGGACGATCGTGACCGCTAGGAGCGCGATTGTTAGGAAGGCCAGAAGCGGGTTGGCTACCCCGCCAACATAGTTTCCGAACGTAGCCCAGTCTTGTGGGTCGTGGCTTAGGCCAAAGCGTGCGTAAACCCAGGCGTAGCTTCCGAAGGCTGCTACGACGACAAGCAGCGCGAGGACTAAGAAGCCTGCGACGGTCAGCGAGGGCACATTCGCGCGTGTAGGTGCTTTTGGCACGGTGAGCGATCCTTTATCGCTGAGGGCTAACACCTGAGTTAAGCCGCGCCGCGAAGCGGCGTCGGCTTGGACGAATTGTTAGGCCGCATTCTAGCGACCCGCAATTGCCAAGGCTTCGGCTCGCGAAAGTGGACCATTGATTTCCGGATCCGTGCAGGCAGCCAGATCATCCGAGACCGACTCCCCCAGGATATGCACGCGGTCGGAGAGCTGGATTGCATCCGCGGTGTAGGCAAGTTGCGCGGCGGATAACGCACCCGCCGTGTACAGCCTGCACAGAGTGGCTAGTTCTGGGCGACCGAACTCCAGTGCGGCATCTTCTGTGACTACGACTGGGGCCGAAGCCCCGCCCTTTGCAAGAGCAGCGGTATGTATGGCCAATTCCGGCTCGAGCTCGAGGCCGTACTCGGCAGCAGGCAGTTCGCCGTTGAGGAGCTTTGCGAGCGATGACAGCTTCATGCGGCCTAACACCTGAGTTAAGCCGCGCCGCGAAGCGGCGTCGGCTTGGACGAATTGTTAGACCGCTGCCTGCTCATCTTCCGGCCGCAGCGGCGAGTAAGACCATGAGAAGGATTCGACCAGCTCTTTCGCCATCTGGTCGCATTCGGCATGGTAGTTGTGTTGGTGGATTACTTCTACTTTCGGGTTGCCTGGGCGGAAGCCCATCGCATCTAAGACCCCGACAAAGCGATCCAGCGGCCCATACGCATAGATTTGATCGTGACGATCCCATACGACCGTTGCGCCTTCTCCCGGCGAGTGCGCCCAGAGGTCATAGCGCGCGTCCGCAGACAGGAACGGCCGGAACCGCAGCAGAAAGCTTCTGACTTGGTCCGCGGACAACGTTGAGCTCTGGTACCGCCCCTCCGCCGCCTCGCCCCGCGAGGTATGAAGTATGTAAAGCAGGAAGTATGGCGGCGCCATGCAGGTGACCAAGGCCTCAAAGACCTTGGGATCACTCTCGGGAACGCCCGCCATTAAGCGCTCGCCGCGCTCATAGAGCGGCTCATGGTGGTAAGCCACCCAGTTGCCATCAACCAGTTCGCCTAATCGAAACATCAGCGGTCTAACACCTGAGTTAAGCCGCGCCGCGAAGCGGCGTCGGCTTGGACGAATTGTTAGAGCCCACACGCCCGGATACCGGCCTGCTGCTCGACGAGGCCAAAGTGTTGCACGAAAGGCGATGCTTGGAATGGTGCGGCGAAGCCGGAAGCCGGCGAGCGCCACGACAACGGCCCAGATGCGACAGCGACGCGCGATGCAGCCCGCGAATCCAGCCGTGAGCCAGAGCAACTCATACGCGGCAGAACCATTCAAACGCCCGACTTGTTCCCGGTGTGGGCGCTAACACCTGAGTTAAGCCGCGCCGCGAAGCGGCGTCGGCTTGGACGAATTGTTAGGCCGCGACCCTGAGCGTGCCGCAAGCTGGCCAAGCAGCGCACCCGTAATGTTCGCGGCTAGCGTGGCAGCAAGGGCGACCGCGTTGTATTGCAGCAGGCGAGGCAATGAAGCCTGACCCAGCGGCGCTGCAATGGAGTAGAGGGTAAACAGGATCAAACCCCAGACTGTGGCCCATGCCAGGACGGCGAAAGGGACGAACCGATGCTTGGCCACAAACCCGCCGACGAAGGTTGCCACGATCCAGACCGCTGGGCCGGCGACGGTGTCTGGAACGCCGTGTGCCAGTCCGGCTTGACGGGCGATAAAGGGGATAAGCCATGCAAGGGATAGCATGGCGGCTACGCCGGCGGCACACCTCATTCCGGTCACCATGTTCTCTCCTGAGCGGCCTAACACCTGAGTTAAGCCGCGCCGCGAAGCGGCGTCGGCTTGGACGAATTGTTAGGCCCTATGGCTACAGATCTCGCAGCAGCGCATTTCGTTTCTCCGACCACTCCGCCTCCGAGATCAATCCCTTAGCCTTCAATTCGTCGAGTTCTAGCAAACGAGCTGCGCTACGAGACTGAGTGGGCACGGCGGCCGCGCTGTTGTCAGGCGCGACTCGTACTTCGGGCGGCTTTGACTTTGCGCTAGAGGACGCTGCCACCCCAAGTATTCCGCCAATGATGGCACCGGCAAATGCGCCGACAAGAAAGCCAATGAAATCGTTGAGGAGGTAGCCGACGCCGCCGCCGATCAGGGTGAAAACGACCAGGACCGAATGAATCATCTGGTCGCCCGACTTGTCACGCTGACAATAGGGACAGACCTGTCCGTTGAACGGAATGTCTTTGCCACAGCCTGAGCACCGCATTGTCACCTCCGTGGGGCCTAACACCTGAGTTAAGCCGCGCCGCGAAGCGGCGTCGGCTTGGACGAATTGTTAGGCCCCATACCGTGACCGCACGCTGAGGCCGCTTGTGACTGCGGCAATATCTACCGGAGAGTGTGCGATCAACAGCGCGCCGAGGATGGAATCTGCACGAACGACAGCAACGCGTAAGCCATCGACACGCGTGATGACAAGGCCAGCATCGTAGATTGCGGATTCGCTCTCACCGACAGTGACGGACTCTAAAACCTCTACGGTGGCTACTGCCGCCTCGGCGCCTAGGTTCAGGCTGAGGTGGTCAAACCTGTAATGACCGCCATTCTTCGGCGGCTTTGGGTTGTACTTGATACCCCTGGGCTGCGCCGCGATGCGGGCAGTAAGGCAGTGATAGTCCAGCCACTCTTTGGGCGTATCACCCCAATCGCTCTCGAGAACGAAGAACCGCTTCTTGCCGAGCTGGATGGAGACCGACAGGACCTCGACGAGCGAGTTTCCGGCCTCGATGCTCGCGCTCTCGCTGAGCAGTGCCTGGATTCGCTGGCCGACCAGCGATGCAACGGCTCGTTCCGCTTCTTGGTCAAGACGCTGGATTGTCTGGTCCATGGGGCCTAACACCAGAGTTGACCCGCGCCGCGAAGCGGCGTCGGGTTGAACGACTTGTTAGAGCCCACACGCCCGGATACGAGCCTGCCGCTCCACGAGGCCAAAGTGTTGCACGAAAGGCGAAGCTCGGAATGGTGTGGCGAAGCCGGACGCCGACGAGCGCCACGACAACGGCCGTGATGCCTCAGCCATGCGCGATGCAGCCCGCGAACCCGGACGCAAGCTAGAAGAACTTGTATGCAACAAATCCATTCAAGCGCCGGACTGCTTCCCGGTGTGGGCGCTAACACCTGAGTTAAGCCGCGCCGCGAAGCGGCGTCGGCTT
>NZ_VTRV01000175.1 GCF_008274655.1 Cognatilysobacter lacus
ATCTAACGTCTCGCCTGGTGGCTCGACCGGCCGCAACAGCGCGCGCAGTCGGGCGCGCGGCTGCGCGAGCGTGCCGTGCTCGGCTACGGCCCGGCGGCGAGCGTCGACCGCTATGAGGCAATCGTTGCAGGCCTTGCGTCGAGCGGGGTCGGTGCCGCGTGACGCTTGACCTGTTCTACGCCGAACCCGACCCCGATCGCTGGTTGCCCTTCGATCGATATCCGCGACGGCTGGTGCGTCGCGCCTTGCGCGGAAAGCCGCGACCGGGTGGTCAGACTCGCGTGTTCCTCAACCTGATGGCGGGCCTCGACGAAATCGGCGTCTCGTACCGTGTCAACGACTACCGCCACGCGCGCCGCCACCCCGACCGGCTGGCCTGCATTGTCGGCAAGCCGTTCGTGCTCGATCGCGTCGAGTGGCGTAACCCGATCCTCTTCGGCGCCTCCGTGTTCTCGCACCCCATCGACGATCCGGATCTGTTTGCGCGTCGGCCCGTGCGCAAGGTTCTCGTACCCGGGCCGTGGATGGAAGCGATGTGCAAGCCCTACTGGGGTGATCGCGTGCAAGCCTGGCCGGTCGGGATCGACACCGCGCTGTGGCATCCCGCCGATCCGGCCGAGAAGTCTGACCCTGTGCTGCTCTACGACAAGGTGCTCTGGGACCGGCCGCGGCGGGAAGCAAGCCTCGTGCAGCCCATCCGCGACGCGCTGGCCGACGCGGGGCAGCCGGTGGTCGAGCTGCGATACGGCAACTACGTCGAGGACGACTACCTCGATGCGCTGCGCCGTTGTCGCGCAATGATCTTCCTGTGCGACCACGAAACGCAGGGAATCGCGTACCAGCAGGCGTTGTCCTGCGACGTACCGATCCTCGCCTGGGATCTCGGCGGGCCGTGGCGCGACCCGTCCTACTACCCCGACAGGGTGATGTACGGGCCGGTGTCGTCCGTGCCGTACTGGGACGACCGCTGCGGGCTGCGATTTACGGATGCCGGCCAGTTCCGGCAGGCCTGGCGCGGCTTCATCGAACAGGTTCGCGCCGGTCATTTCGAGCCGCGCCAGTACATCCTGGAAAACCTGACGCTCGCTGGATGCGCGTCGCGCTACTTGGAGATCGCGCGGCAGGTGCAAGCCGACGCGGCGTCGGACGGCGCGCCATGACACTCGCGTCGGACGTGTTCCTGGGTCGCACCGTGCTGATCATCATCGTCGGGCACCTTTCGAGCGCGCCGCGTGCACAGAAGGAAGCCGCTGCGCTGCGAAAGGCAGGCGCGCGCGTAGTCGTCCGTGGCAACTGGTTCGAACCGCGCCTTGTCGGGGAGGATCTCGCGATCGCGCGGCAGCTCGACATTGAATTCGCCCCCGCCACCGACCTTCGGCGGGTCGGTGGTCATCCGGGAGACCGCATCCGCCATCGCATGTCGAAGCTTGTACACGCGTTAACGGGAAGCGTCTTGCCGCGCACGCTGGGCCCGGGTGCGCCGGAGCTGCTCCGCGACGCTCGTCGCATCCGAGCCGACCTGACCCTGGTGCACTCCGAGCCGGGCCTGTGGCTGGGGCGCCGGCTCGCGCAGGAGGGGCATGCAGTGGGTGTCGATTTCGAGGACTGGTTTTCGCGGGACCAGTGCCCGGGTGACCGTCCCGAACCCGTGCGCACCACGCTGCGCGAACTCGAACACTTCCACCTCCAGCACGCGCGCTGCTGCGTGACGACCACGCACGTGATGGCGGAGGCGCTCGCTGCCGACGCGGGCACGCCCCGCATTCCCGTCGCGATTCCGAATTCCTTCCCGGCGGACTCGGCGCCGACGATTGCCGACCGCCGCGACGCCGCGGGCGAGCCAGCGGTGTCTTTCTACTGGTTCTCGCAGACGATCGGTCCCGCGCGCGGGCTCGAGGCGCTGGCAGCCGCGCTAGCTCTGTTGCGCGGCGAGTGGGTACTGCACCTGCGCGGCGCACTCGGCACGCATGCGCAATGGCTGGAGGGCCTCTTCACGCCGGATCTTCGATCGCGCATCCACGTGCTGCCGCCGGTGAGCAATGCCGAACTGCCCGCGCGAACGCGCGCACATGACGTCGGCCTCGCGCTTGAAATCCCGTTCTGCACTAACAAGCAGCTCACCGCTTCCAACAAGATCCACGAATATCTCCGTGCGGGCCTTGCCGTGGTCGCGACGGCGACGCGCGGACAGGAGGAGGTGCTACGGGCTTGCCCGCACGCGGGGCAGTTGGTCACGCCCGGCGATGCCGCGTCGCTTGCCGCGGCGATGCAGGCTTATATCGACGATCCGCAGGCCCTGGCGTTTGCCAAAGGGAGTGCACGGGTTGCTGGCGCAACGGTGTGGAACTGGGAACGCTACGAGCCGGTGCTGCTGTCGACGTTGGCAGCCGCGCTGCCGGAGCGCAAATGACAACGCGCCGCGTGCTAATCGTGTGCGCTCATTTTCCTCCGTCCAGCACGGCGGATATGCAGCGTGTGCGCATGCTGCTTCCATTCCTGGCGCGGAACGGCTGGCAGGCCGAGGTGCTGACCGTGGCGCCGCAGCATGTCGCCGCCCCACTGGATCCGTGGCTCGAGGGCGGGTTGCCGGGTGACGTGCCGATTCATCGCGTCGACGCGCCCGCATTGCGTTGGTCGCGGTTGCCCGGCCTCGGCACGCATGGGATCCGCTCGCTGCCCGCACTCGCGGCAGCGGGCAATCGCCTGCTTGCGGAGCGCCACTTCGACCTCGTGTACTTCTCGACCACGATGTTCGAGGTGCACGTGCTGGGCCCTCGCTGGAAGGCTCGGCACGGCGTGCCCTTCGTGATGGACTACCAGGACCTATGGGTCAGCGACTATTACCGTGAGCATCCGGACGTCGTGCCTCCGGGCGGTCGCCTGAAGTACGGCGTGGCCAGTACGCTGCACCGATTCATGGAGCCGCGCGTCCTGCGCGGTTGCGCGGGTATTACGTCGGTGTCGCCCGCGTATCCGCAACACCTGATCGCCCGCTACCCGGGGCTCGTGGGGATTCCGACATTGGTGCAGGGGTTCCCGGGCGCCGCCTCCGACTTCGAACGGGTGCCGGACACCGACGCGACGACACTGTTCGGCGGCGAGCCGGGGCTGCGGCGCTGGGTGTACGCGGGACGGGGCGGAGCGGACATGGGCCATGCCCTGCGCGCACTGTTCGGCGCCTTGCGCGACCACGCGGACGAGGGCTTTCGTAGCGGCCTGCGCCTACATTTCATCGGTACCTCGTACGCGGCGCACGGCACGGGCGCCAGGACGATCGAGCCCATCGCCGCCGAGTTCGGGCTGTCGCACCTCGTGCACGAATCGCCCGATCGCATCCACTATTCACGAACGCTCGCGTGCCTGCGGGCAGCCGATGCGCTGATCGTGCCGGGCTCGGACGATCCGGCGTACACCGCGTCGAAGATCTATCCCTACCTGCTGGCCGGCCGCCCTCTGCTGGCGATATTCCACGAACGCAGCACCGTGACGGACCTGATGCGCCGCGCGGGAGGCGGCGTGTGCGTGTCCTTCTCGACCGCCGAGCCTGACGCGGACATCGCCGAACGCATCGCGCGCGATTGGCTCGCGACGCGCGCATACGAAAACCCGGTCGCGCTCGACGCGGCAGCGTTCGCGCCGCATACCGACGTGCGGTGCGCCGCGGAACTCTGCGCTTTCTTCGACGCGTGCGTCGATAGCGAGGCGCGCCCGTGATCGCGCCGGCGCCACCGCGACGCCCGCGCCTGTCGGTGGTGCTGTCGCACCCGGTGCAGTACTACTCGCCGTGGTTCCGGCAGATGCAGGCCGACGGTGGCATCGACGTGCATGTGCACTATCTTTCCGGCAGCCCGGAAGGTGGGCAGTTCGATCCGCAGTTCGGCCAAGACGTGCGCTGGGATGTTCCGCTTCTGGACGGTTATGCATGGAGCTTTGTGCCCAACCGGAGCGCCGATCCGGGGCCGCACCATTTCCCCGGCCTCGACAATCCGGACCTCGTCACCCGGCTTGCGGGCTCGCGGCCGGACGCGATCCTCTTCTTCGGCTATGCCTATCGCAGCCACCTGCGAGCGTTGCTGGCGCCGGCACTCGCACGCATTCCGTTGCTGCTCCGCGGCGATTCGCATGACATGGGACGGGCGCGCGGCTGGAAGCCCGCCGTCATGCGGCAGCTGCGACGCGTCGTATTCAAGCGGTTCGCGGGTTTTCTCGCCGTAGGGGCCGCCAACGCCGCTTATTTCCGTGCATGCGGCGTGCAAGGACCGCGCATCCATTTCGCGCCGCACTGCGTCGACAACCAGCGCTTTCAGGCGGGCGCCGACGCCGCGCGCTTGCAGGCCATCGCATGGCGGCGGGAGCTGGGCATCGCTGACGATGCGCGCGTGCTGCTGTTCGCGGGCAAGTTCGAGGACAAGAAGCGCCCGCTGGACCTGCTTACCGCTTTCCTAAAGCTGCAGGCCGAAGGTGGCACGCCGCCAGGTGCGGCACTGCTGTTCGTGGGCAACGGCATGCTCGACGAACCGTTGAGGGCGATGGCGGCGTCGGCGACGCCCGGCTCGGTATTTTTCGCGCCGTTCCAGAACCAGACCTCGATGCCGCGCGTCTACGCCGCTGGCGACGTGATGGTGCTGCCGTCTTTCGGCGCCGGCGAAACCTGGGGCCTGGCCGTCAACGAGGCCATGAACCTGGCGCGCCCGGTGATCGTCAGCTCGCATGTAGGTTGCGGGCCCGACCTTGTACAGCCCGGCGCGACCGGCTGGATCTTCGAGGCCGGCAACGTGGCCGCGCTGTCGCAGATCGTCGGCGAGGCGCTGTCCCTGCCGGCGGATCGGTTGGCCGCGATGGGACGCGCGGCGCGTCGCCGGGTCGACGGCTATTCGTACGCCGAAGCGACTGCCGGCCTGATGGCGGCGATGCGAAGCGTGGGCGCGCTGGCGCCGCCAGCCTCCGGCGATCGTCCAAAATAGGGAATGGCCATCGCACCCCCCGCCCATCTGCGCCTCGGCGCCCTGACGTCCGTGCACCCTGCTGCCTTGGTGGTAGTCGCGGGGCTCGCCCTGCTCGCGCTGATCAGCGCCAATCCGTTGCTGACGTTCGCCAGCGTCCTCCTCCCCGTCGTTCTCGCGGCGCTGCTGTGGCGGCCGGGTGAGCCGCCGGCGCTGCTGTATGCGATGGGCTACCACTGGATCCAGGCGTCGATCCTCGTCTTCTACGCCGACCTTGGCGGCCTGGCGATGCAGGACATTGGCTACGGCCCGATGGTGGAGAAGGCGACATGGCTGACGCTGGCTGGCGTGCTGGCGGTCGCTGTCGGCCTCCGCGCCGGCGCGGGCGCGCGTTACGCACCGGTGGCGCACGCGTCGGTCGCGG
>NZ_VTRV01000176.1 GCF_008274655.1 Cognatilysobacter lacus
GGCGACGCCCTGCAGCCGGCGCTGTTCGCCGTCCTGGTGGTCGTGCTGTTCGCGCTGGCGCTCGGCGCCGATGCGCAGGTGCTTCCGAAGGTCGCCAGTGCCGTGCTGTGGCTGGCCGTGCTGCTCGCTGGCCTGCTGGCGCTCGACGGCCTGTTCCGGGCCGACGCAGAGGACGGCTCACTCGAGCAGTGGATGCTCGCGCCCGTGCCGCTCGCCTGGCTCGTGCTGGTGAGGACCGCCACGCACTGGGCGACCTCCGCGTTGCCGCTGCTGGTCGCCACCCCGGTGCTGGCGCTCCTGCTGCACCTGCCATCCGGCCAGTTGCCGGTGCTGATGTGCTCGCTTGCCCTCGGCACGCCGCTGCTCAGCCTCATCGGTGCGGTCATCGCGGCGCTTACGGTCGGCATGAAGCGCTCCGGTATACTTGTCGCGCTGCTGGCCCTGCCGCTTTACGTGCCGGTGCTCGTTTTCGGCGCGGGAAGCGTCGTCGCCGCGTCGCAGGGTCTCGACCCTTCCGGTGCACTCCTGCTCCTCGGCGCCGGGCTGGTCGCGAGCCTGTTGCTGGCCCCGCTCGCGGCTGCCGCTGCACTCCGCATCGCGCTGAACTGAGGGGCCCGAATTGAGTCCGATCAAGCGCCGGTCCGCGCATCGCGCGGATCCTGACCCGCACCCGATGGCGCCCCGCCCGACCGACCGCACGCATCGATGAATCCGCTGGTCCGCTGGTTCCACCAATTGGGGTCACCGCCCTACTTCGACCGCTTCGCCGCGCGCTGGGCGAAGTGGGGCTATGCGCTGGGCCTGCTGCTGATGCTGCCGGGCCTCTACGGCGCGTTGTTCCAGGTGCCGCCCGACTACCAGCAGGGCGACAGCTTCCGGATCCTCTACATCCACGTGCCGTCGGCGTGGATGAGCATGGCGGTGTTCGCCGCGATGGCCTTCTACGCTGCGATTGCGCTCGTGTGGCGCATCAAGCTGTGCGAGATCCTGGCCATGGCCTGCGCGCCCGTCGGGGCCGGCTTCACGCTGATCACGCTCCTGACCGGCTCGATCTGGGGTCGCCCGATGTGGGGCACCTGGTGGGACTGGGATCCGCGCCTGACCACCGAACTGATCCTGCTGTTCCTCTACCTCGGTGTGATCGGCATCTACAACGCGATCGACGACCGCCGGATCGCCGCACGCGCCGCGTCGTTCCTCGCGCTGGTGGGCGTGGTGCTGCTGCCGATCATTCACTACTCGGTGGTCTGGTGGAACTCGCTGCACCAGGGCCAGACCATCCGTCTGTTCGGCAAGTCGTCGATGGATGCGTCCATGCTCGCGCCGCTCATGTGGATGACGCTGGGCACTCACGTCTGGTTCGTCGGCGCGCTACTCGCGCGTGCACGCGCCGACAACCTCCGTCGCGAGGCCGGCAAGGCCTGGGTCGCGAACGCCGCGGGAGCGACCTCGTGACGTATGCGGGCTACGTCGCAGCGGCCTATGCGGTTTTCGCGATCGTGCTCGCGTGGGACTTCGTAGCGACGCGCCTGCAGATCGCCCGGCACCTGCGCGACGCACGGCGTCGCGTCGCACGCAACACCAACCGCGCGCGCCCGACGCGCGCCATGGAAACAAAATGAACCCGATCCGTCGTCGCCGCCTGTTGTGGGTTCTGGTGCTCGTCCTCGGAGCGGGGCTCGCTGCAACGCTCGTCGCGATGGCGCTGCAACGCAATGTCGCCTACCTGTACACGCCGTCGGAGATCTACGGCGGCCAGGCGGGCGCCAACGTGCGGGGCGGCGATGCGAAGTTCCGTCTCGGCGGCATGGTCGCGCGTGGCTCGTTCAAGCGCGCCAGCGGGTCGATGGAAGCGCATTTCGCCGTCACCGACGGCGACCGCGTGATGCCGGTCGTCTACACCGGAATCCTTCCCGACCTGTTCCGCGAGGACCAGGCCGTGATCGCGACGGGACACATGCAGGGCGATCGCTTCGTGGCCGAACAGGTACTGGCGAAGCACGACGAGTCCTACATGCCCAAGGAGGTCGCGGAGAAGATGGGCAGGGCGCATCGCAAGCACGACGTCGCGAACGCCGCCACGAACCGCGGCGTGGAATCGTCGCAGCCGGTCACCCCGGCCGGAGCCATGCAATGACAGCCGTACTCGCGATGCTGCCCGAGCTGGGCCAGTTCGCGCTGCTGCTCGCATTCGTCGTCGCGTTGGTGCAGGCGACGCTTCCGATCATCGGCGCGCATCGCGGCATCGCGTCCTGGACGGACGTGGCGCGGCCAGCCGCCTATGCGCACCTGGCGTGCGTGGCGGTCGCGTTCATGGTGCTTACGGTCGCGTTCGTCACGCAGGATTTCTCGGTCAAGTACGTAGCCGAGAACAGCAACTCGCTGCTGCCCTTGCCATATCGCTATTCGGCCGTGTGGGGATCGCACGAGGGTTCGCTGCTGCTATGGGCGCTGGTGCTTGCGCTGTGGACGGGCGCGGTCGCGACGTTCTCGCGCGGGCTGCCGCGGCATGTCGTCGCACGCGTGATCTCGGTCATGGGCATCGTCGCGGTCGGCTTCCTGGCCTTCCTGATCTTCACCAGCAATCCGTTCGCGCGGTTGCTGCCGGCGGTCGCGGAAGGCCGCGACCTCAATCCACTGCTGCAGGACCCGGGCCTGATCGTGCATCCGCCGATGCTCTATACGGGCTACGTGGGGTTCGCGGTGCCGTTCGCGTTCGCGATCGCGGCGCTGCTCGAAGGGAACGTCGATTCGCGCTGGCTCCGCTGGACGCGCCCGTGGACCAATGTGGCGTGGGCCTGCCTCACCGCCGGCATCGCACTCGGCTCCTGGTGGGCGTACTACGAGCTCGGCTGGGGCGGCTGGTGGTTCTGGGATCCGGTCGAGAACGCTTCGTTCATGCCGTGGCTCGCGGGCGCCGCGCTTATCCACTCGCAGGCGGTCACGGAAAAGCGTGGCGGCTTCGTCGGCTGGACATTGCTGCTCGCGATCGCCGCGTTCTCGCTGTCACTGCTGGGCACCTTCCTCGTGCGCTCGGGCGTGCTGACCAGCGTCCACGCATTCGCGGCCGACCCGACGCGAGGTACGTTCGTTCTGATCTTCCTCGGCATCGTCGTCGGCGGATCGCTGCTGCTGTACGCGCTGCGCGCCCCGGAAGGCCCGGCAACCCAAGGTGCGTTCTTCGCCTCCTACTCGCGCGAGACGCTGATTCTGGTCAACAACGTGCTCCTGACCGCTTCGTGCGCGATGGTGCTGCTGGGCACGCTGTATCCGCTGCTGGCCGACGCGCTCGACCTCGGCAAGATCTCCGTGGGTCCGCCCTACTTCTCGTCGTTCTTCGTGCCGATGATCGGCGTGCTTGCGCTGCTGCTGCCGTTCGGCCCGCTGACGCGCTGGCAACGGGACGACCCCGCGCGCCCGGCCAAGCTGCTCGCCCCGCTGCTGGTGCTGGCGCTGATCGTGGGGATCGCGACGTTCATCCTGCTGCCGCAGGGCGGCTGGAAGACCGCGCTGGGCGCAGCGGGCGTGGCATGGGTGGTGCTCGGAACGATGCGATTCGTCGTGCAGCGCATCCGCACGCCCGGCGCGCGTTTCACCGGCGAGATGGTCGGAATGATCCTTGCGCACACGGGCGTCGGCATATTCGTCGTCGGCGCGCTTCTGGTAGAAGGCCTGTCGCAACAACACGAACTCGCGCTGCGCCCCGGGCAATCGGTCGACCTCGCCGGCTACTCGTTCCGTTTCGACGGCGTGGCGCACTCGCGCGGGCCGAACTACGAGGCGGACACCGGTAGCGTCGTTGTGACTCAAGGCGATCGCGTGGTCGCGGTGATGCATCCGGAAAAACGCAGCTATGCGAGCGGCGGCCAGGTCATGACGGAAGCGGCGATCGTGCCCGGCGTTGCCCGGGACCTGTACGTCGCGCTCGGTGAACCGCTCGGCGGAGGCGCTTGGGCGATGCGCGTGCACGTGAAGCCGTTCGTGCGCTGGATCTGGTCCGGCGCGGTGTTGATGGCGCTGGGCGGATTGGCGGCAGCGTCCGACCGACGTTTCCGCCGGGGGCGCGTGGTCGTCGCACCGGAACCCGGCGACGCGATCGCATCGGGCGTGCGCCTGTGACTCGCGCGCGTTGGGCCCCGCTTGCTCTGTTCGCCGTGCTTGCGGCGTTGCTGGCAGCCGGCGTATGGCTGAGCCGAAAGCCCGGCCGCGAGGCGCTGCCCTCCCCGCTGATCGGTAAACCCACGCCCGCATTCGCGCTGCCTTCGCTGCACGCGCCCGGCCGCATCGTGCGCGCGGCCGACCTTCGCGGCGCGCCCTACCTGCTCAACGTGTGGGGCAGCTGGTGCCCGGCGTGCCGCGAGGAACACCCCGTCGTGACCAGTTTCGCCGAGACCAAGCGTCTTCGCGTCGTCGGCTACAACTGGAAGGACGAACGCGCCGACGCGCTGCGATGGCTCGAACAGTTCGGCAATCCGTACTGGCTGGTTCTCGTCGACATGCAGGGTGATACGGCGATCGACTTCGGCATCTACGGCGCGCCGGAAACGTACCTGGTCGACGCCAACGGGCGCATCCGCTGGAAGCACGTCGGGCCGCTGAGCGACGCCATCATCCACGACGAATTGCTGCCACAGCTGCATGCGCTGGAGTCCGAACATGGCGCGTAGGCTCGCGGCCGTGCTGGTGGGCTTGCTGGTGATCGCGTCGGCGGGTGCGCAGGTCGCCGACCGCCGCCCGCTGCAGTTCCGCGACGCCGCCGAAGAAACCCGCTTCCGGGACCTCACGCACGAGCTTCGTTGCGTGATGTGCCAGAACCAGTCCATTGCCGATTCCGAAGCGCAGATCGCCGTCGACCTGCGTCGAGAAATCCTGCGGCTCATGCGCGAGGGTCGCAGCGACGACGAGATCCGGCGCTTCCTGGTCGACCGCTACGGCGAATTCGTGTTGTATCGACCGGGCATCGAGCCCGGCACGTGGCTGCTCTGGTTCGGCCCGTTCGCGGCGCTACTGGTCGGTGGCGGGCTGGTCTGGCGCAGCGTTCGCCAACGGTCGACGGCATCGTCGCAAGCCATGGCGTCGAACGACGACGGTGGCGACTGGTGATGACCTATCCGTTCATTGCATTGGCGCTCGCATTCGGCGTGGCGATCCTCATGCTGGCGTTCTGGCCGCTGATTCGCCGGCGACCCTCCGTGGGCGGCGCGCTCGCGGGCGCCGCGCTGGTGGTCGTCGCGTCGCTATACCTGCTGGTGGGCACGCCCGCTGCGCTCGACCCCGCGAACGTGCGCCGGCCG
>NZ_VTRV01000177.1 GCF_008274655.1 Cognatilysobacter lacus
CAGGAACATGCCGGAATTCCACGAGTAGCCGCCGCGTGGCTTGGCACTGCGAGCGCAGGCGCTGGCGGACAGCGGCCGTCACGACGAGGCCTACGGCATGCTCGGCGCATTACGTAAATCGGATGCGGTGCCGGCCGCCGAATTGCCGCGGCTCGAATCGCGCTGGGCGCGTGGGGCCTTGGCGAACGCGGCCGATGGCAACGTACTGGCCGCGCACTGGGACGCGATGCCGGCCACGCTTCGCCAGGATCCCGCGATCGTCGCCGCGTATGCCGAGCGTGCTGCAGCGCTGCATTGGGACGACGCCGCCGCGCGCGCCATCGAACAGTCGCTCGACGCGCACTGGGACGACTCCCTCGCCGCGCTGTACGGGCGGCTGTCGATCGGAAGGCTCGACGAGCGTGCCTCGCGCATCGAACGCTGGCTTGCGCAGCATCCGGGGAGCCCCGGGCTGCTCACCAGCCGCGCGCGACTGCAGTACGCGCACGGCGATTGGCCGGGCGCGGAAGCTTCGCTGCACGACGCGATCGATCGCGGCGCAAGCTCCGACACCTGGGAACTGCTGGGCGACGGTTACGCGGCGAACGGCGAAGACGCACGTGCGCGAATCGCCTATGCGAACGCGCTGCGCAGCGCGCGTGGAGATGGGCTGGTCGAGTTGCCGACGACCTCGCAGGCGCAGCGTTTCGCGACGCCGCGCGGCCCGGTCGATACCAACGGAACCACGCTGCAGTAAGGGTTGCGGGAGGGAGCCTGCGTCGCCTTCGGGCGGCGCAGGTGCTCCTGGGTCAGCTTCGGTGGCGGTGGCGCGTACGCACTCGCGCAGTGGTGGCCACCCCGCGTCGACAGGCAGCGGCGCCCGTGGCGCTCGCTGTAATCCGGCGCTCGGGAGATCGAAAGACTCCCTCCGTGCACGCGCGATCCGCTCGCGGCTTGCCCCAGCCTTCGCGCCGGGTCATTGCGCCCGCGCCGACTGAAGCGTCGCCGAGCTCGACGTCGCATGGCGTCAGCGACGTCGCGACGCAGCAGCGGTTACGCATTTATGCGAGCACGCGACCGCGCGTGACCGGCCGCGCGCGATCCGAAAGGACGAGCGCAAACACCAGCAGGCCGGCACCGCATCCCACCCGACGCAACACTGGCGCGGCGAGCCCTCAGCGCTCCAGGATCGCGACCACGCCCATGCCGCCCGCGGTGCAGATCGAGATCAGGCAGCGCCCGCCGCCGCGCTGCGCCAGCTCCTTCGCGGCGGTGGCGACGATGCGCGCACCGGTGGCCGCGAACGGATGGCCTGTCGCCAGCGACGAACCGTTCGGATTCATCTTCATCGGGTCGATCCCGCCCATCGCGTGTTGCAGCCCCAGGCGCTCGCGGCAGTAGTCGTCGCTCTCCCACGCACGCAACGTGCACAACACCTGCGCCGCGAAGGCTTCGTGGATCTCGTAGATGTCGAAGTCCTGCAGCGCGAGGTTGTTGCGCGCGAGCATCTCGGCGACGGCGACCGTCGGTGCCATCAACAGGCCTTCGCCGGCGACGAAATCGACGGCCGCCACCTGCGCGTCGCGGATCCAGCACAGCGGTTCGATGCCGTTCGCTTCGGCCCAATCGTTCGAGGCCAGCAGGCATGCCGCCGCGCCATCGGTCAGCGGCGTCGAATTGCCGGCGGTGAGCGTGCCGCGACCGCTGCTGCGATCGAACGCGGGCTTGAGCGTGGCGAGCTTGGCCAGCGAGCTGTCGGGCCGGAGGATGTTGTCGCGCGCAACGCCACGGAACGGCACGACGAGGTCGTCGAAGAATCCGCGCTCGTAAGCGGCCGCGAGCTTGTGGTGCGATGCGACCGCCAGTTCGTCCTGCGCCTCGCGCGGGATGCGCCACGCCTTCGCCATGTCTTCGCAATGCTGGCCCATCGACTTGCCGGTGCGTGGTTCGGCCACGCCCGGGAAATCCGGCTTGAGTTCGCCGAATCCGAAGCCCGAGAACGCACGCAGCTTGTCGCCGGTGGTCTTGGCGGCGTTGGCCTTGAGCAGGCGGCCCCGCAGCTTGTTGCCGTAGACGATCGGCACGTCGGACGTGGTGTCCGAACCACCGCCGACGCCCACGTCGATCTGGCCGAGCGCGATCTTGTTCGCGATGTGCACCACGGTGTCCAGCGACGTGCCGCAGGCGCGTTGCAGGGTGATGCCCGGCGTGCGCGGCGACAGGCCCGACGACAACGCCGCCTCGCGGCCGAGGTTCCAGTCCGACGGATGCTTGATGACCGCTCCCATCGCGACTTCGCCCAGCTGGCGGCCCTGCAATCCGTATTTTTCGACGAGGGCTCCAAGCGTGCGCACCGACATGCCGAAGTTGCCGACATCGCTGTAAGCGGTGTTCTGGCGACAGAACGGAATGCGAACGCCACCGAGCACGGCGACGGGACGGAACTGGCGCATGGCGACCTCGCGAGCGTGACGACACGGCCCGTGCAGGCGCCGCCGGTATGATGCGGCGAGTGTAGCGCCACCAAACGCCAGCGTACTGATGACTGCGAATTCGAACGACATCCACTCAGCCGGCTCCGCCGTGCACGTGCTCGGCGCGCTCGCGCTGGAACTTGCAGGCGGCGCGCCTGCACGCGAGGGCCAGCTGTCGCAGCAACAGGCCGGCGAGCTGGCCTCGCTGATGGCCGCCGACCTTGCCGCGTTCGCGCCGGGAGCTGCGGAACTCGAACTGGTGACGGTGGGTGCGCATTACGATCCGGTCGAACTGCTGCGACCGGGCTGGCCGCTGCATCGCGAACTGGATGCGCTGGCCGCGCGTGCACCCGGCGCGGGGCGCGCGCGCGTCGTCGCGTTCGGCTCGCACGACGGACAGCTGCCCGGGGTGCTCGCGCCCTCGCCCGACTTCGCGGGCGGCCCCTTGCGCCTCGTGCCGTTCCTCCTCGGCGGCGATCCTTCGAAGGTGGCGCCGCTCGGCGACCTTTTCGAGCACGAACTGCTCGAACGCGGCATGGCTGGCGCTGCAACCGCGCTCGCGGCGCAAGCGATGTTCGGCCTGCAGGTGGAGCACGCGCGCTACCTCACCGTGCACGACCTCGCCGCGATGACATCTCTGCAGTACGAGCACGCCGGCCTCGCGCCGCTATGGCCGCTGATCGAGACGGCGCTGCTGCGCCCGGAGATCGACACGCTGCTCGATGCGCCGCCCGAGCCGCTGGTCCGTTACGTCGACGGCGAGGCACGCATCGCGATGTTCTCGTCGCAGGCCTGGCAACAGCGTTACGCACCCGGACTCGACCTGCAGTCGGACGCGATGCGTGAGCGCGCGTTTCGCCAGCACGAGCATTTCGAGGCGCGTCAGCGCCAGTTCGCGGCGGTGCTGCAGGCACACGGCGTGATCGTGAATTTCGTGCACTGCGAGCGCGACGCCGACCACGTCGCCGCGCTGGACTGACGGGCCGTAGTCGGCAGATCTCTGTAGGCGCGGGGCACGCCGTGACGCGTTGGCGCGCGCTGCGGGACGGTCCGATCGAAGCATCTGCTGGTTGGACACTCGGCGTCGTGCACGAGCGCAAACGTCGGCCTCGCGCGCGCTGCGAATCCCCGCCTAGACCGTGCGCCGAACGACCGCCTCGAAGGCGGCCACCGCGCTACGCGAAGCGCGTCAAAGGACGCCGAGCGCCAGCTTGCTGAGCAGCATCACCACCGCTGCCCCACCGGCGACGAGCGCCAACAGCAGCGGGCTGCGCACCGGATTGATGCCTGCAGCCTGCGCGAGTCCACCGATGAATACCGGCATCAGCGCATCGGTGGCCTGCCACATGTCGTGGCCACTGGAGCGAAGCGCGAGCGCGACGCCGGCGGTGAGCGCGAGGCTGAAGAGCATGGCGGTCATGCCCTCCTTGACGGTGATCTTGCGCAGCGTGGCGCCCATGACTTGCATGACAGGAGACTCCTGAGGGTCCGCACGCCTCGCCGGCGCGTCGGACGGATGGTGGGTTGCGGCGCTTTCCGCGGCCTTGTAATAGCTATCGGCTACGTCTTCCGCCACTGGAGGTTAAGGCCGTCACCCTTCTTTCACCTGAACCGGTGTTGAGGCGTGAGCGAGCTGTGACGGCTTCCACAGGGTGTCCGCTCCAAGCGGCCGCGGCAGAGTGGAAAGCGGTGGCTGAACAGGCAGAGAGCGGCAATAACAAGCGGCTTTGGCCGCGAAACCGCGCCGGCCGTTCGACCCTGCGCGCCCATGCGATTCCCCCGGCGGAAGCACTGGGCCGGCAGCGCGATTCGCCGCAGCCGGCGCGCCGCGGGGTCACGCCCTCACGCGGTTCGCTCGCTCAGACAGCGCCACGCACGGACGCTTCGAAGATGCGGTAACCGGCGTCGCGCATGCCGAGTGCCGTGTACGTCGCCATCGCCGTGTCGTTTTCGCGTTCGACATACAGGCGCAGGCCGAGCACGTCCTCGGTGGCCCGCGCGAGTGAATGCACGTGCGCGTACAGCGCGCGGAAAACGCCGCCGCGTCGATGCGCGGGCGTCACGTAGACGCTCTGGATCCACCACCAGTGGCCGCAGCGCCAGTCGCTCCACTCGCGGGTGAGCATCAGCATGCCGACCGGCTCGGCGATCACCTCGTCGCCGGCGAGGGGCATGTCGCGCACGGCCACGAAGTAACGCGCCTTGGTCGCATCGGCGATGCCCTGCGTCACACCCTCGAGCACGGTGTCGGCATCGAGCTCCAGGTGTTCGGTCTCGTGCGCCATGGTGCGTGCCCAGCGTGCCAGCAACGCGGCGTCGCCCGGGTTGGCTTCGCGTACGCGAAGATGGGACGTGCGCGTCATGGCGCCGCCCGGACAACGCCACAGGCGATGCGCGCGCCGGCGTTGCCTGCCGGCTGCGACGAGTAGTCGTCGGGCTGCGCATGCACCACGAGCGCACGGTTGAGGATGTTTCCCGCCGCGGGTCCGCCGAGCGTGAGCCCATTGAGATGCAGGTCGACATGCGCGACGCCGTCGGCGCCTGCGACGATGTTGGGCAGGTCGCCCGCATGGTGCGCGTGGCTGTCCGGGCCGCCATGGGCGCGCCCTGCCGGGTTGAAGTGCGGCCCCGCGCTCGTCGCGTCCGCGGCGCTGCAGTCCCCGGTTTCGTGCACGTGCAGGCCATGCGTGCTGTTCGGCGCGAGCCCGCCGATGTCGCCGGTGAGGTGCGCGCC
>NZ_VTRV01000178.1 GCF_008274655.1 Cognatilysobacter lacus
GTGCCGGCGGCCGTTCGCGCCGCGCCCGCGGCCCGCGAAGGAGCAGGCACGGGCGCGGTCGGGGAGGTGTCGGCGTGCGATGCGGAGTGCGGCACTTCGGTGGGTCGCGATCAGTCGGCAGAACTTAGCAGACGACGATGCGCGTTCCGGGTCGTGCCCGGGCGGGTCCTGGGCGCCGCCGTACAATGCCAGCGATGGATATCTTCAAGGTCTTCACCCTCGAGGCGGCGCACCGGCTGCCCAACGTGCCGCCGGGCCACAAATGCGCGCGCCTGCACGGGCATTCGTTCCGGGTCGAGATCCACGTCCGCGGCGAGCCCGGCGAGGACACCGGCTGGGTGATGGACTTTGCCGATCTAAAGGCCGCGTTCCGTCCGCTCTACGAGCGCCTCGACCACAACTACCTCAATGACATCGAGGGGCTGGACAACCCGACCAGCGAACGGCTGGCGGAGTGGATCTGGCAGCGCCTGAAGCCCGGGCTGCCCCAGCTGTCGGAAGTGGCTATCCACGAGACCTGCACGTCGGGCTGCCGGTACTTCGGACCGGTCCAGGCCCGCTGATCCGGGGCTCGATCCTGCCGGCGCCCCGCGGGACCGCCGCCGCGTGAAGGCGCGCGCTCACGTTCCTGACCTACGGACAACGACCGACAAGCGGTTGTTGCACTGCAGCATGGGGAAGCCTATGCTGCATCGCACAACCCCGCTGCATCGGCCATTCCGGCCACTTCAGGAGCCCGCCATGTACGCACAGTTCAATGACCAGTTCGCCGCCGCTACCCGTCAGTTCGCCGACAACGCCGCGCGCATCAACCGCCTGACGCTCGAGAACGTCGAAGCGATCTTCGGCCTGCAGCTCGCTGCGATCGAAGAGCGCACCACGGCCACCTTCGCGTTCCTCGGCGAGGCTTCGCAGGTCCGTGACCTCGACGGCGCCAAGAACCTGTTCCCGAAGGGCGCGCAGATCGTCCGCGAGAACCTCGAGAAGTCCGTCGCGACCGGCCAGGACGTCATGGGCCGCATCGCGAAGGTGCAGGAATCGGTCGCGCAGATCGCCAAGGGCCAGCTCGAGACCGTCGCGCGCACCGCGAACGACACCGTCAAGCAGGCGCAGGACCAGTTCTCGCAGGCTGCCAAGGGCGCGACGAAGGCGACCGAGCAGGCTGCCGACGCCGTGACCGGCAAGTCCTCAAAGTAAGTTCCGCTTTCCAGTTCGCTGGAAACCGAACCCGGCAGCCCAGGCTGCCGGGTTTTTTGTTGCCCCGCGGCCAACCTCGCCGGAATCGAAACGAAGAAAGGCCCCGCGCGACGCGGGGCCTTCGTTGTTGCGCGTGGCAACTACAACGGAATGTGGTGATGCGCGTCGTTCGGATCGAGCTTCGGCGGATCGTCCAGCGTGTCGCCCAGCACGCGGCGCACGATCACGTAGAACACCGGGATCAGCAGCAAGCCGAGGAGGGTGGCGAAGAGCATGCCGCCGATGACGCCGGTGCCGATCGCATGCCGCGAATTCGCGCCGGCGCCGGTCGAGATCGCCAACGGCGTGACGCCCATGATGAAGGCGAACGACGTCATCAGGATCGGCCGAAGGCGCAACTTCGAGGCTTCCACCACGGCTTGTCGCAGCGGCTTGCCAGCCTGCCTTTCGGCGATCGCGAACTCGATGATCAGGATCGCGTTCTTCGCGGCGAGGCCGATCACGGTGATCAGGCCGATCTTGAAGTAGATGTCGTTCGGCAACTGGCGCAGGTCGGACAGTACGATCGCGCCGAGCACGCCGAGCGGCACCACGAGCAACACCGCGACCGGCACCGACCAGCTCTCGTACAGCGCCGCGAGGCACAGGAACACCACGACGATCGACAGGATCATCAGCATCGTGGTCTGGCTGCCCGAGAGGATCTCCTGGTGGGACTGCCCGGCCCAGTCGTAGCCGAAGCCCGGCGGCAGGTCGTTCTCGACGATGCGCTGCATCGACGCCATCGCCTCGCCCGAACTCCTGCCCGGCGCCTGCGAGCCGACGATCTCGACCGCCGCGAAACCGTTGTAGCGGGTGAGCGTCGGCTGCGCGACCGTCCACGTCGCGTGCACCACGTTCGACAGCGGAATCATCGTGCGCGTGCCATCGGCCTGCGTCGCACCGGGGGCGGGCGTGTAGAAGTGCGCGAGCGACTCGGGCCCGGTGCGGAACGGCGCGTCGGCCTGCATGAGCACGCGCTTGACGCGGCCGCCCTGCACGTAGTCGTTGACGTAGATCGGCGCCAGCATCAGCTGGATCGAGCTGTGGATGTCACCGACCGACAGGCCCATCGCCTGCGCCTGCACGCGATCGACGTCGAGCTTGAGCTGCGGCGACGGCTCCAGCGAGTTCGGACGTAC
The DNA here is from genome assembly GCF_008274655.1 of Cognatilysobacter lacus. Lineage (GTDB taxonomy): Bacteria > Pseudomonadota > Gammaproteobacteria > Xanthomonadales > Xanthomonadaceae > Cognatilysobacter > Cognatilysobacter lacus. Next base: position 2,379 of record NZ_VTRV01000178.1, read on the forward strand.
GCCGACGAGCGTCTTGTCCTGGCCCGCCTTCTGCAGCAGCGTGCCCATCGCCTGCTGCAGCGCTTCGCGGCCCTTTCCGCTGCGATCCTGCAGGTACATGTCGAAGCCACCGAACGCACCGAGGCCATTCACCGTGGGCAGGTTGATCACGAAGATCTGCGCGTCGCGGATACCGGATAGATGCTGGTTCGCCTGCTGGATGTACTGCGTGGCGGTGATCTTGCGCTCGTTCCACGGCTTGAGCTTGATGAAGGCCATGCCCACGTTCTCGCCCTGGCCGATGAAACTGTACCCGGCCACCTGCATCATTCCCTCGTAGCCGTCGATCTTGTTGACCGCCGCCCGCACCTGCTCGAACACGGCCTGGGTGCGGCGCAGCGTTGCGCCCGGTGGTAGCTGCACGACGGCGAGCGCATAGCCCTGGTCTTCTTCCGGGAGGAACGAGCCGGGCATCCGCCAGAACAGGAAACCGGTCAGCGCGGCGAGCAGGCCGAACACGATCATCCAGCGCGGCGCGTGCTGCACGGCGCGGCCGACGTGGCGCACATAGGTGGTACTCATCCGGTCGTAGGCGCGATTGAATCCGCGGAAGATCGGGTTGCGCTTGTCGTGGTGCGCGCTCGGCTTGAGCAGGTTGGCGCACAGGGCGGGCGTGAAGCCCAGCGCGAGGAACGCGGAGAACAGCATCGCCATCGCGATCGTCAATGCGAACTGCTTGTACACCGCACCGGCCGAGCCCGACTGCAGCGCGCTCGGCACGAACACCGCGGCCAGCACCAGCGTGATCGCGATGACGGCACCGGTGATCTGCTGCATCGCCTTGTACGTGGCCTCGCGCGGCGGCAGGCCTTCCTCGGTCATGATGCGTTCGACGTTCTCGATCACCACGATCGCGTCGTCGACCACGATGCCGATCGCCAGCACCATGCCGAACAGCGAAAGCTGGTTGATGGTGAAGCCGAGCACCTTCATGCCAAGGAACGTGCCGAGCAGCGCCACCGGGATGACGAGCGTCGGAATCAGCGTGGCGCGCAGGTTCTGCAGGAACAGCAGCATGACGAGGAAGACCAGCACCATCGCCTCGGCGAGCGTCTGGATCACCTCGTCGACCGACACCCGCACGAACGCCGAGCTGTCGTAGGGCGAGAACCACTTGACGCCCTGCGGGAAGCTCGGCTGCAACTCCGCCATGCGCTGCTTGACCGCCGCCGCAACCTCCAGCGCGTTCTCGCCGGGCGCCAGTTGCACCGCAAAACCGGCGGCGGGCGCGCCGTCCCACTTCAGCTCGAAGGCGTGCGCCGAGCCCATCACCTGCACGCGGGCGACATCACGCAGTCGCACGGTGGCGCCGTTGGGATCGGCGCGCAGCAGGATGTCCTCGAACTGTTGCGGCGTCGAGAAGCGACCTTCGGCGGCGACGGTGGCCGTGAACATCTGCGTCGACGGCGATGGCTCACCGCCCACCTGGCCTGCGGAGAACTGCACGTTCTGCGAGCGCACCGCCTGCAGTACCTGGCTCGCCGAAAGCCCGAATGCCTGCAGGCGATCCGGGTTGAGCCAGATGTGCATCGCGTATTCGCCGCCGAAAAGCTGCGTGCCTCCGACGCCGGGCACGCGCGCGATCTGGTCCAGCACGTTGGAGGCCAGCAGGTCGGCGAGCGCATCCCGCCCGACCTTCGGATCGGTCGAGCGCAGCGCCACCACCATCAAGAAGCCGGAGTTCGCCTTCGCGACGGTGATGCCCTGCTGCGTCACGTCGGACGGCAGCCGCGGTGTCGCCTGCGCGACCTTGTTCTGCACCTGCATCTGCGCGATGTCGGGATCGGTGCCGGGCTTGAACGTCAGGTTGAGCGAGGCAGAGCCCGAACTCGACGACGCGCTGAAATAGTCGAGCCCGTCGATGCCGGTGAGCTGCTGTTCCATGATCTGCGTGACGGCGCGCTCGACCGTCTCCGCATTCGCGCCTGGATAACTGGCCGACACGCCCACCTGCGGCGGCGCGATGTTGGGGTACGACTCGATGCCGAGGCTGCGGATCGACAGCAGGCCCGCGATCACGATCATGATCGCGATCACCCACGCGAACACCGGGTGGTTGATGAAGTAGCGGGACATGGTCGATCAGCCCTTCGGCGCAGCGGCAGGCGCGTTCGCCGCGACCGGTGCATCGGGCTTCCACGGCATGGCTTTCACCGTCGCGCCGGGTTGCGCCTTCTGCAGCCCCGACACGATCACGCGATCGCCGGGCGCCAGGCCGCGGTCGACGATCCACATGCCTTCCTGCTGGCGATCGGCGCCGATGTCCTTGCGCGCGGCCTTGCCGTCGGCGCCGACCACCAGCACGTAGGCGCCCTGCGCATCACGCAGCACCGCCGTCTGCGGCACGAGATACACCGACGGCTGCAGCCCGAGGGTGGCGCGCACGGTCACGTACGTGCCCGGCAGCAGCCGATGCTCGGGATTCGGCAGGCGTGCGCGCAGCGATACGGCACCCGTCGCCGGGTCGACCACGCTGCCCTCGAAATCGAGCGAACCGCGCTTCCCGTAGGTCGTGCCGTCGGGCAGCACCACCTGCACGTCGCGGTCGCCCGGCTCGCCCTGCGATTGCGCGCGACGCAGCTGGTCGAGCTCGGCGATCGAGATGGAGAAATTCGCGTACAGCGGATCGATCTGGTCGACGGTGGTCAGGAGCGTCGCGCCGCCCTGCCCGACCAGCGCACCTTCGGTTACCTGCGCGCGACCGGCGCGACCGGAGATCGGCGCGCGCACCGACGCATACCCCAGGCTGATGCGAGAGCTGGCCAGCGCGGCGCGTGCCTCGGCGACTGCGGCCGAGGCG